>CAZFRW010000131.1:0-1516 GCA_964521515.1 uncultured Thermococci archaeon | reverse complement strand
AGTTGATTTTATGGAAAAAGTCGTCTATGAACATGTTGAAGTAGAAAAGATGCTTCACAGGCTCAATGTCTGGTTTCTTCCTTTCAGGTGGGGAGCCAATATCTATCGCGGATGCGCTCATGACTGCGTCTATTGTAATGCAAGGTATACCCATGAATACCTCGGCATGCAAGAAGGTGAGTTTTCCCAAAAGATAATGGTGAAGGACAACGCGGCTAGCGCTTTAGATAGAGAGTTCTCCAAAGAAAAGTGGAACAAAAATCTCACAGTCAATGTTTCAACTGTTACTGACCCCTACCAACCCGCTGAAAAGGAGTTTGGGATTACAAGGAAAATCTTAGAGATTTTCTTAAAGCATCACAATGCACTGTTGATCACGACAAAATCTGATCTAGTATTAAAGGATATAGACATCTTGGAAGAAATCTCAAAGACAGGCTTCCTAAATGTCTGCATGACTATAACAACTTTGGACCAAGGGCTAAGCGATAAGATTGAACCAAAGGTGCCTTCAATTGAAAAGAGATTAGACGCGATAAAAAAATTAAAGGAAGCAGGCATTACAGTCGGTGTCACTGCGATACCGGTGCTGCCGTATATCTCGGATGACGAAAAAACATTGGATGAAATGGTAAAGACATTTTCAGAATTAAAAGTTGATTATGTGATTGTTGACGTCCTAAACTACAAGGGCGAGACGAGGCATCGCATGACAAAGTTTCTGGAAGGGTATGATCCTTCTCTAATTCCAAAATATGAGGCGCTTTACCAAACTGACTATTGTGACAAAGAATATTCAAAAAATGTGAGAAAGATTACAAATAAGCTTGTGAAGAAATACCACGTGGATAACTACGATAAGATGTTCTCATACAGAAAGAATAAAGAAGTAAAATAGTAAATCTAAATTATGACAAAAGTCTTAGGTATCATAGGGAGCCCCAGAAGGAACGGCAATACCCATATTTTAGTTAATAGAATTCTAGAAGGGGCAAAAAGCCAAGGTGCAGAAACTGATTCTATTTTCTTAAATGATCTTACAATAAAAGAGTGCGATGGGTGCCACGCATGCTGGAAGGGCCTAGAGTGTGCAAAAAAAGACGACATGAACAGTTTGTACCAAAAAATAATTGATTCTGACATACTTGTCTTTGGGACACCGGTCTACTGGTATGGACCAACGGCAATAATGAAGGCGTTTATTGATAGGTTTGTTTTTTTCAACTGCCCAGAGAATCGAGAAAAGATAATAGGGAAATCGGCTGTTGTTGCAATCCCTTTTGAAGAGGATGATGAGAGGACCTCCCTTGCAACTGTTGAAATATTTGAGAAGAGTTTAGGTTACTTAGAGATGAATCTAACTGATGTTCTACTTGCTCCGGGTGTTGGGGAAAAAGGTGCCATATTAGAGAAGAAGATAATCCTTGAGAGGGCTTACAACATCGGAAAAATATTGACCAGATGAACGATAATTGGTATGAATTTGGGAATTAAATGGGAATAATCTCGGAAATCC
>CAZFRW010000130.1:0-1584 GCA_964521515.1 uncultured Thermococci archaeon | reverse complement strand
AATTTTAGATTAGAAAACAACTAAAAAAATAAAAAAGAAATTATTTTAAATTTAGGGACAAAGCCAAATTAATAATTACTGCAAACTGGATATTTTTCAATATTAATTATACTTGCAGAAAGAGGGCTAATTATTAAGGACAAATTTAGGGTAGCGGGGATTTAGGGGCAAATCTGAGTATTTTAATATTTTTTTAGGAAAATAAAAAACAAAAATTAATTGGCCCTAAGTTTTTAAGGTATACTACTTCGGCGCACGCTGGTACGACGCATCGCTCGGAAGATTTATATCAGAGGACCCGATAAAGGGAAGCATGCTTAGCTCGCAGTCGCAAAATCCTTACGTCTACTGCATGAACAATCCGTTAAGATATGTTGATCCGAGTGGGATGGCTTGTCAGCATGAATTCCAGAATGGTGAGTGGGTTGATTTATACGAGAATGGAAAGATTGTAGTAAGCCAGGCCACAGGTGAAATTCTAGAAAATGCATATGGCAGCTTGAGTAATATTTCAGAGAGACTACAGAATTTGCTTGCAACTGGAAGCCCATTTGTCTGGGAGTGGTCTGATGCCCAACACACAAGCGCCAAATGGATTGCAAAATTTGGAGAAGTAATCACAAATCTTACTGGCATCACAATCAATTTCAAAGGCGGATCTAGTATATCTGAAACATGGAAAAACATGGGATTTAATGTAGCACCAGGACTAACTCCAAACGACTACTATAGATTGAATGGTGTTGTTACTCAGTTAGCTATGTTTAAACTTGGCAGAGATACCGCATATTGGTCCGCTGGTGCTTCTGTAGCGGGAACAGTAGTAGGTGCAATACCCAAAATTGCACAGTACGCTGAAACCACCAAAAATTTAATTGATGCTACATCTTCTATTCTATCTTTTGCACAATTATTTGAAGAAAGTCCAAGTGATAATATAGCAGATGCTATCTTTCATGTCAGATACGGACCCAACGCAGGATGGGATTATGTAAATGCAGGTGGAGTATTTACTCAAGATGGCGTAATACCTTATACACAAACATGGGAAGAATTTTATGGCCGGTGAACTAATGGTATTTTTAGATTCAATAACGCCAAAAGAGTTTCAAATATACGTCCTTATTGGGACGTTTATTTTTTCTTTATTTATTGATATAATATTTTCAATAAAGAGAAAAGAATGGAAATTTTATACATTCAGCAACTTTAGTGCGGGATTTTGGGTTTTTATATTTATAATGATTTTAATAAATTTTTATAGAGGAACCTATAATGAATGGGAAAAAGGGCATTATATTCTAATCCAGATCTTTTATTTCACTTTCTTCTTATTTCCTTACTATTATTTTCTATATAAAGTCCTTTTTGAGATACAAGAAAAAGACCCTAAAAGTTTTGAGGATATTTTCACTTACCTAAAAAAAAAGTTAAATAAATGAGAACTTACTTATAAAAAGTATGTAGGGCATTAAAAGATAATCTAAAATTAACTATACTACTTCGGCGCAAGGTGGTACGACGCATCCCTCGGAAGATTTATATCAGAGGACCCGATAAAGGGAAGCATGCTTAGCTCGCAGT
>CAZFRW010000129.1:0-1614 GCA_964521515.1 uncultured Thermococci archaeon | reverse complement strand
CAAAAGATGAGCAAAGCACTGCCAACATAACAAAAATAGCTATCGTTTTTTTCATATTTATCTACCTATTAACACTATTATTATCCGATTAATAAAAAATATACAAGAATATAACCCTTTCGGTAATTGATAATAGTCAATTATTAAATTGTCGATAATAAAAAGAGTATAAAATAAAAAATTTATAAGAACTTTCCGAACTTTAATAGAAGCCCTGGATTCTTTGCAACTATTGCCTTTAGGATGCTTATTGTGGAAATTGTTTCAAGCTTTAGGTCTTTTAATGTTTCAGCAATTGAATCTAGATCCTTCTCATTCAACTTCATGAAGGCTTCTTGAGCTTTAAGGCACTTGTCAAGCTCATCATATATATCTGGCTTCCACATATCGTTATATTTTTTCAAGAAATTAGAAGTGTAATCTCCTTTGGAAATAGCCTCTGCAGCAAGTAATCCCGCATGCTTTCCAGTTATGATTGCAGTATGTATCCCTCCACCCGTGAGGGGATTTACAAATCTTCCAGCATCACCTACAAGCAAAAGATTGTCCATATACGGCTCTTTTAATGGACCATTGACAGGTATTGCGCCTGCATTAACTTCCACTATCTTTGCCTTTTTGAATCTGGGTCTTTCTATGAACTTATCCAGATAATATTGAGCAGTTTTTTGTCCTGCCTTGACTGGGAGGACGCCTAGCCCTACATTTGCCTGGTCTTCTCCCTTCGGGAATACCCAAGAATATCCACCAGGCGCATAACAGTCCCCAAAGTAAAGCTCGATACATGGCTCAATTTCCATTGGCATCATAAGGTACTGTATACCAGACTCTAGATATCTCAAAGGAACAGTTGTGTCCATGCCCAGTGACTTTGCAACTATTGAAGGGGGACCGTCCGCGCCTATGATAATTTTGGCATCAATTTGAATATCTTCGTTCATCTGTTTTGCCTGAACTGTTACCCCTTTGGAAGTTCTCTTTGCGGAGACAAATCTTGTCTTCATTAGAAAGTCTGCGCCGTTTCTTGCGGCTTCCTTTGCAATAGCTTTGTCAAAGACCTCTCTATCAAGAACCATCCCGCTCTTCCAGTATTTTACCTTCTCACCGTCAAGTCTAATAACAGTGCCATTGGGAGCAATGAGTTTGACAAATTCAATTTTAGTAGAAACATACCTGCTGTTGGGCTTTATCTCAAGTTTTTCAAATATTCCGTCAGAAACACCTTCTGCGCACTGCACGGGGCCACCAATCTCCTTCTTCTTTTCTATGATAATGACATCGGCACCCTTTGCTGCGTATCTTGCGGCGTTACTTCCTGCTGGGCCTCCACCTACAACTAGGACATCACATTTGTAGTTCTTCATTCAAGCGCCCCCACAGGACATGACTTTACACAGATCTTGCAATCAGTGCAATTTTCATTAAAGATAACTTCATTCTCAGTAATATCTATGCTGTTGTTAGGGCATACAGATGCACAACATGTGCAGAGAAGACATCTTTCCTTCATGACCTTCAATTAATTCACCTTAATGGGTTTTTGACATCTATGTTTTAAGATTTTTGGTTTAAAATGTCATCCTTTTTACCAGATAATAGGTAATATCATTATCT
>CAZFRW010000128.1:0-1627 GCA_964521515.1 uncultured Thermococci archaeon | reverse complement strand
TATAATCAATCCAAAAAGAACGGAATTGGTATAGAAGTAGATATTTGATTAAAATTACTCCCAATATTCTAAGGCATACTAGAGCCCACATCTGGCCTCAAAACTTACAGAGTCAGAAATGTGCCATTACCTTGGTTGGCAGATGGATTTTTGGAACTGCTTGAGATTGTTGATCCCGACCCTGAAATCAAGGCCAGGATGATAGTCAAATGAAGGAGGCAAAGGCGAGATAAACTAATTATTTTTATTTTCTTATTAAAGGATCCTTTAACAATCCAAAATTCTGTTAAAGGAAACGAGGTTTTCTTTTAATTTGATCTGTCCTTAAATGGGCAAACGCCTTATTCGAGTTAGGCGAAATGCTTAAATATTGTTAGAACTCCAATTTAGTAACTATAACGGTGTTAACTATGAAGAAAATATTTGCTATTTTGATAAGCTTGTTATTTGTTGCAAGCGTTTTTGGTGTGGCCTCAACAATGGCCACAGAACCATGTAAATACGAAATTATTGGCCCAACGTCTGTCCAGGTCGGGGACACATTCCAAGTCAAGATAATGCTTGACGGAGGCTGTTGTTCGTCGTTCTACGGAGGGGTAAAGGATTCCATTGAAGTAATTTGTACAAAACCAGGATGCGAAGGGTATGAGTCAATACCTGGCGGATACCTTTATACATACAAAGCATTGAAAGTAGGCACTTACGAGAAATTACATGCTGTCGGATGTTCTCCAAGCGAGACGGTCTACTACGGCGTAACTGTAACCCCAAAGGAACACCCAATGCACCATTTCATGAAGCTTCTTGGATTCGGCAAGAAAAAATAAATTATTTTTTTCTTTTAACATCTTTTTCTTATTGATTTTCTAAGAATAAGACAAATGATTTAGTCAAAATATTATAATAAAAGATAAAAACTTTTGTTCCTAGATAAACGTTGTGATATCATGGCTAAGAAAGTTTTAGTTGCATATGGGGGCAGATATGGGTGCACGGAGGAGGTATCGCAAGAAATAGCCAAAGTATTAGAAAAAGGCGGATTAATTGTAAGTCTATTTAACCTTGAATCATCCAATAGACTTCCTAAAATTGAGGAATATGATGCCATCTTAGTTGGCTCTGGGATAAAGATTGGCAAATGGACAAAGGAAGCAGATAATTTGCTTAAGAAAAATAAAGAGTCATTAAAAACTAAAATTTTAGGGCTATATACTTGTTCAGGATTGGCTATGGAAAATGCAGACAAAGCAAAGAAGATGTATATTGAAGAAAAAATGGAAAAGTTAGGTATCGAAACCCAACTATTCGACGCTTTCCCAGGGAGATCCCTCTTATCCGATTTTGATCTATCCAATCCAAAGATCGGCTTTATAGAAAGAAAGATCATAGAAAACGTGGCAAAGGCCCAGGCGAAGGACAATAAGCCAATTATAATTGATGAGCGATGGAAAAACGATCCCAGGGGCTGGGAAGAAATTAGATCATTTGCGTCAAAGTTTGGAGAACTTGTAAAGTCAGAATAATTTTTTATGATTGAATTTTCTTATTTATTTTGTCCCTAAAACTAAAGCAATTTGTTATAAAAAATCACGCCCCCGCCGGGATTCGAACCCGGCGCTTCGGCTCC
>CAZFRW010000127.1:0-1725 GCA_964521515.1 uncultured Thermococci archaeon | reverse complement strand
GATTGCCCGCTTGCCTTCAATTGGGGCCTGTCTCCGGTGTGGTAGCCCAAGATGGCGGCCAGATCATACGAGGCCGATCCTCCGAGTTCTACCCCAAACTCCACCCTGTTCTTCAGGCGCACAACAGAAACCCTGATGCCAAATTGCAAGACCAGCATACGTATCTGCATCGCTAGGGGAAACGATGTTGTACTGTAGCGCATCCTTATTCTGTCCGCATTTGGGCAAATGGTCCCGTCGGTGTCCCATAACCCCCTGAGCAGGGCTACCCTCTGGCTTTCCGGGAGGTCAAAAACCCAGCCTGGAAGAATTTTCTCCTTGGCGTGCCCACCGCATGATCGGATAAACAGTTCGGCAAACACCCTGTCCCCAACTGCTACCGATACTCTGTTCCGATCCATATCCTTGATTACGGGTTCGGTTCCAAGGACATTATGTATTGCATTCCTGACACGTTCCACAGTACCATTTCTTCGCTTTTGTTCAGATAACGAGAAGATAATCCGACTTCCACTAACACACCCGTCTCCAACATAGGCACCCATCAAGTACATAAGGTCATCGGTGGATGAAATATGGTCATCATACGACCTCGATGCCCAATGTCTATGCATGACCCCATATTGATTACGTGCTCCGACATAAAGCCTGCCATCCCTTTGCACTGTGTTGGCAAGTTCCGCAACACTGAAGGACACGGGAATATTTCTGGATTTTATTAGGGGCAGGTAAACACAATGATCCGTTGTTAGGTCAGATGCATTGATCCAGGTTGGATTGGAATAGTTGTTCCCGTGTATCTTCTTGCCAGAAAGAACGGGATGCTCTGGGGTCAAGCTAATATCTTGCCCACCAACGCACCTGATTGAAACGAGCGGCCCACGATACGGTCGGGACATCACCCTGGTAACGGCCTTGCTGTGCCCAGTATGCGTGAATACCTCATCCCCGACCCTTACGGCATCAATGCGTGACAGGCTCCCATTCGCCCATACGAGCGTATCGGGTTTTGCACAAAACCCTTCGTGTAGGCTTGTAGAAACATAGATCCCCGTCCGGTTGTAGACCTTCACCAGTTCCTCGTCAGGAATGCCTTTGGGAACCACACCGGCATAGGGCGGATGGACCCCCGCCGTCCCGAAAGACAGGAGGGTGAACTGGTGGCTGTGGAACAGGATGCGGTACAGCTCGCAGAGGGTACTCCACCCCTTGAGAACCTGCGGCCTGGACAAGGCCAGGACGGAATTCAGTCGGCGCCGGAGATCCAGGGGCTTGTAGACGTCGGTGTCGATGCCCAGGCCGATGAAGGGGCAGCCCAGGGCATCACTGGCATAGATGGAGTCGGTGAACTGGACGAGGGGCAGGTCGTAGGTTTCCATGACCATCCGCTTCTGGGCGGGGGCGGAGTAGTAATGGGCCTCGATGTCCTGGATGAAGTAGTGGCCCTCATCAGGCTTGGATGCCGCAGCCACCACGCCGGCCGTCTTCCACCAGGTGGCGGTCTTAATTGCGTTGCGCCCGGCGAGGTGGCGGGCCAGATGATCGTAGTTGTCGAACTTGACCCAGGGGATGGCCGGGTTGAGCCTGAACCAGGTGGGGCGGTTGGCATCGAGGGAGTAGACCTCAACGTGTCGGCCCCGGGCGTGGAGGCGGTTCAAGTGCTCGTACACGACTCGAACACCACCGGAGATGCTGCCAGCTTCGAGGACGTAGATGACGGGGCGC
>CAZFRW010000126.1:0-1729 GCA_964521515.1 uncultured Thermococci archaeon | reverse complement strand
CCCCTTTTTTTATACCCCTTGTTTTCTCTTGGAATTTCCAAACCGTTCACCAAAAGTGGGTTAGGCTTAATTTTAGAGATATTATATCAAAATCAGATCTTAAAAATGTTCATATGCCATTATGAATTCGTCCCTTGAAACTCCAACTTGTCGGCATATTACCCTCAATGTAGAGCTTTTTATTTTTTCATGATTTGGCATAGTCAGTGGAGTTTTAGTGCCATCTTCATTCTCTCTTATCATGGAGATATGATTTCCTTTCCTCACCACTACAAATCCGAGTAATTCAAAAGTTTTGACTACTTTTCCTATTGGAGCATCTATAGGAAATTTAGCCAACTAAACTACCACTTCTGCAACAAAAGTTTCTATGATGTCTTCCTCAATAAAGGCATCTTTTCCAAAAGATTCTATATGAAACTGAATTGCAGATTTTACATCTGCTAGAGCTTCTTCGTAAGTGTCGCCTTCACCAACTATGGTGCCTTTTAGGCCAATAGGATAAGCAACATATCCGTCGCTATGCTTCTCAACTATAATTTTTACCTGTTCCATTCTATCAACCCTAATCCTACAACTGACTTATTAGGTAGACGCTTCAAAGTTAAAATATCTTTCTGTTTAATATTCTCTTTTTAGGACGGGATTCCCATCATTTATTTATACTAGGAAACCCTATTCTATTGGGGAGATTAGAGGGGAGGCGTTAGTTATGGGATTTACTAGCTTTATGGAAAAGAAGACAAAAAATCTAGATGTCATCGATATCGGGCTTACCAAATGGGGCTCAATATTTTTTGGGGCCCTTGTAGGGGCATACTTTGCAGACACCGTCCTAAAGTATTGGTTGGTATTTTTAGCGCTCGCCATAATCCTTGCGATAAGGCCCGCGTACAAGGCATTGAAGTAATTTTAAGTTGGAACATTAAAAAAAGTTTGAAAAGAAAAAATAAATTTATTCTTTGTTTTTGTTGCCAAGCCCAAAGAATTTCATGAACTTGTCCATAGGGATGGCTCTTGATGTTATTGTGACTGTTTTAGAGCAATCCTCATTTTTAAAAACTATTGTGCCTGGACTAACTGCCCTCAATGTAATAATATGCTTACCATCTCCAAGGTTTTCTACACCTACCCTTTCTATAGGGGATCCAGGTGGAAATGGATATTCGGGAGGGCCATTAATTAGAGTAGACCATACAATTTGTATATCACAAGGGTGCTCAAAACTTACCCCTTCCAAACAGAACAGGCAAGGATACTGTACCGTGACCGTAAATGTTTCCCCGACCTTCACCGACGTTTTGTCAATATCAAAATTAGTCGGGTCACAACAATCAATGGTGCTCGAATCGCTCTCCGATACTGCAGAGGCAAATCCAAACGTGCCGAGAACAAATAACAACGAAATTAGTATAGCAAATATTTTCTTCATAATAATTACTCCATTATATTGATTAAAATTAATTGTAACTATATTTAAACATTTGCTTAAGTCCAAATAAAAATAAATTTATTTCTTCAATGCCCCTATAGCAATAGATCCAGGGCTAAACAAAAAATCTAAAGGCCATGTAGGGCCCGTTTTTACTGTTCCATCCAAGAGATAGGATATCATTGTTTCTTAAAACATGCTGTGATATCCTGATAAACTGCCCTTTATCGAAGAGCCAAAGGCCGTTTATGCTCTTATTGTCATAGATTATGTAACTTTCATTTTCCTTTCTTATCT
>CAZFRW010000125.1:0-1736 GCA_964521515.1 uncultured Thermococci archaeon | reverse complement strand
GTCAACATCCGCAACGCCTGCAAGGCCGCCCTCGACGCCGGCCATACCAAGTATGCCAGCCCTTCCTCCGGCATCCCCGCCGCCAAAGAGGCCGTGTGCTCCAAGTTCAAGCGGGAAAACAACTTAGAGTACAAGCCTTCGCAAGTCATGATCACCGTCGGCGGCAAGGAAGCCCTCTACCTGGCGAGCATGACCCTGCTCGACCCCGGCGACGAGGCCATCCTGCCGGCCCCGTACTGGGTCAGCTACCCCGAGCAGATCAAGCTCTGCGGGGCCAAGCCGGTCATCATCGAGGGCAAGGAGTCCAACAACTTCAAGGTCACGCCCGACCAGATCGCCAAGGCCATCACCCCCAAGACGCGGGTACTGATCTTCAACTCGCCCAGCAACCCCGGCGGGTTTACCTACGCGCCTGATGAGGTCCGGGCGATCGCCAAGCTGGTCGCGGATAAGGACATCGTCGTCTTCAGCGACGAAATGTACGACCGGCTCATCTACGGCAACCAGCGGTTCCTGAGCTTCGCGGCCTGCAGCCCCGAAAACTACGCCAAGACCCTGACCTTCAACGCCGGGTCGAAGACCTACTCGATGACCGGCTGGCGGGTCGGCTACGTGGCCGGGCCTGAGCCGATCATTAAGGCCATGGCCAAGCTCCAGAGCCAGACCACCAGCGGCACGGCCACCTTCTGCCATCATGCTCTGGTCGAGGCCTTGAGCGGCGACCAGGCCGAGGTGGAGAAGATGCGCAAGGAGTTCGAGCGCCGCGCCGAGTACATGCACCAGCGGCTCAACGGCATCAAGGGCGTGACCTGCGTCCAGCCGACCGGAGCGTTCTACGCGTTCCCGAACGTCTCCGGGGCGTTCGCCGCCCTGGGCGTGAAGGGCTCGCTGGACTTGTCCGCCAAGGTGCTCGAACAGGCTCATGTCGCGGTCGTGCCGGGCATCGCCTTCGGTCTCGACGACTACGTCCGCCTCTCCTTCGCCACCAGCATGGAGCAGATCCGCGAAGGCTGCGACCGGCTGGAGAAACTCTTGGGGAAGAAGTAGACCGGCCAGCACAGTTTGCGAAACGTTCAATGCATGGGGGTGGGCTCCGGCTCACCCCATTTCTTGTGCCATGGGGAGGGGTAGACCGGCGTGTGATCGCGACGCTCTGATTTGCATAGCTGCAAAACTTGCGAGACAATGCTCGCTGCCCATGTCCGGTTGTGCTTCGCGGCCACTCAAGGCAAGAGTGTGCGCATCGCAGCGCAAGAGCTGGTGGAGAAGAGGCGACGCGATGGGTTTGACGCCGAACCAGCAGCTGGTGTTTCGCTTGATCATGTACCTTGTTTTTGTTCTCTGCGGGCTGGGATTCATCGATGCCGTCTATTTCGGTTGGCAACGCAGGAGGCGATTACTGACACCTCTGCAGGAGCGTCGACGGACTCAGAGGCTGGTGGCTCTCTCATCTTTCACGTCCTGCTTGTTGTTCGGGTGGATAGCTGGCAAAGAGTACCTTAGGGGAGGTGTTAGCTGGATCGTACTCAGCCCGATAGTTATTGTGCCCGTGTTGATCGCCAATCACCATCGTGTTTTTCGTTCCCCCAAGGCAAAGGATTTCGAGCGGAACTTTGCCCAGAATCCGCGACACTGCGGCCGTTGCGACTACGACCTGACCGGCAACATCAGCGGTGTCTGCCCGGAGTGCGGGTGGGTGATCCCGGCCACGCCGATGCGCGTCGAAGAGCCCAACT
>CAZFRW010000124.1:0-1767 GCA_964521515.1 uncultured Thermococci archaeon | reverse complement strand
AAAGCTCTGTCTGTAAATGCATCGACCTGCTTTACCTTATAGCGCCTCATAAATCAAGTAAAAGGTATTCCAATAAAAAATTATCTATCTCCCCTTAACATTAACAAGCGTTACACCGAATATTGCAATTATTCCGCCTATTATGGAAATGAATCCAGGTATCTCCCCAAGCCATAACCATGCGATTAGGATAGATAAAAACGGGGAAACTGCAAGGAAGCTTGAAGCAATTGAAGCAGGCATTCTAGACAGGACGTAAGTCCAGGTCACATAGGATATCCCTGCAGGGAATATGCCCAGATATACGATTGCAAGAGTTGAGCCTATTGGCGCTGCTCTAATCTCGCTGAAAAGCCCTGGTAAAAAAACAAGCAAGAATATTGTGCCAAACCAGATTGTATACGATGCAAAGTCAACTGATTTGTATCTTGAGAGGTATGGCTTTTGTAAGACAAATGAAAGGCTTGTGGCAAACGCTGCAATTAAAATTAGTATCGCCCTTGGGTCAAAGCTTATCCCCCCGCCTTCTCCCAAAGCTATCAATGCGACTCCAAAAAAGCTAATGAATATACCCATCCAGCCCACTATTTTCAATCGCTCATTTAGTATTGAAGCTGCTAAGAGTGCTGTAAATATTGGACCGGCGCCTATTATGAGGCTTGCAGCGCCTGCAGTGACAGTTACCTCTCCATATGAAAGGAAAGAATGGTAGATCGTTATTGCAAGAAATGAAATCAGCACTATCATAGGCATATCCCTTTTCTCTGGGAGCTTCACCTTCTTATAGGCGCCATAGAACAACAAAAATACCGAAGCCACTAAAAATCTTAAGAGGGCGACATGCCCAGGCTCATACGCCTTAAGCCCCGCTCTAATCCCTGCAAATGCGGACGCCCAGAATACCATTGTGATAAAGAGGGCAAGGGCTGTTTTCCTATCAATCTGCTTTAGTTTTGAAAAATCAATTGGCATCTTATCAGGTCTTCTTAATATGAGAAGGAAAAGATATGACAAATATAAGTCTTACTAATGAAATTAAAATAAATTAAGAATAATTAAAATTAAAGAAAAATAGAATTATTCTTTCATGCCAAAACCGAATAGTTTTGCAAAGAACTTGAATGGTAGGGCTTTTGAGAGTACTGTGACTGTTACTGTATCTCCACATTTAGTGTTTGTTGAAGTTAATGTTCCTGGTGCGACTGCTCTAAATGTCCATGTTATCCATGAAACGTTGTCCCAACCTGGGCTAAGTTCGCTCCAGTGAGGGACACCGGGTAAGTCCAATTCAGGAGGCAAAACAAAACCATCATGTATTAGTTCCCAGCCACAATTGTAGTAGTCCACATCGATTAGCTCAACATTTCCGATCCTGTATGGTAGTCCACCATTTGCAACAATTCCAAGAGTTATCTCGTCGACTGATTTACCTTCAATTTCAACATCGTTCATAGCCTCTTTAGTTAAAGAGATTGTAAATGGTTTCTCCGACCTTAACTGAATCACTGCTAAGTTTATAGTATTCTATACTGCAATAGGGAGGAATTAAAGATGCAGCCATTGTTTGAGCAACTCCAAAAACACTTGCCACAAAGAGCAAGGACACCAATATAGCAAATATTTTCTTCATATTTATCACCGTTATAGTTAATTAAATTAATTCTGGTGTTATTTAAATGTTTGTATAAAATTTAAGATATAATAATATTTTAAATAATAAAAATAATTTTATATCTCACATTTATCCGATGTTTTCTTGAACAGTTT
>CAZFRW010000123.1:0-1786 GCA_964521515.1 uncultured Thermococci archaeon | reverse complement strand
GTCCGGACGCAGCTCTGCAGGAAGTGCGGCGAGGAGATCCTCGTCGTCAAGACCCGCATCGGCGGCCTCGTCTTCCTCGACATGGAGCTAAGAAAACACACCTGCCCGAGCAGGAAAAATACAGGAGGTAACAGATGATCACAGACCCGAGAACACGTTTCCTCGGTGGCGGGGACCCCGCGCAGAGTATGCCCGTGATCGGCTACGTTCGCGGTGGGGTCAAGCGCGTCGTGCGCCCGAAGAAAGACGCCACGGAGCAGGACAAGAAGCAGTACGAGGACGACTGCAAATTGTACGAGACCTTTGTTGCGATGGGCATGTCCTGGGACGACATCGAGAAGAAGCTGGGCCCGAACAAGGAGGGCAAGTCGAAATTGACCCCCGAAAACAGAGACTACTTCACGGTTCGTGAGATTGACTGCAAGACAAACCCCGAGAACGCCGAAACCCTCCACAAGCTCTATGCGGACGATGACGGCAGGATCCGGCGGCTGCCGATCGTCTTCCTCTTCAATGACTGGTTCCAGAATATCCCGCACGAACTGATATGTTGGGGCGGCGACAAACGGTGGAAGTATCGGAGCAAGTACCGCAAGGTGCACGACGAGGAGACGGGCGAGGAAGGCTATGAGTTTATTTGCGTTGAACCCGTGCCCAACATAAAGGGCAAACGCCCCTTCGGCGCCAAGGACTACAGGTACCGTGGGCCCTGCGACCCCGACAAGTGCAACGAGTATCAGAGGGGACAGTGCAATCTCGACGGCTACGTGCAGGGATTCATACCCGGCACGAGAGGCGTCGGAGTCTGGAGAATAGGTAGCAGGTCTATATACTCCTTCCGTCAGATGATGGGCAAGATGGAAACGATTCTGAAGGTGACCGGACGTTTGAGCGGGCTTTTCGATGAAAAGACCGGCAGACCCATCCTGTCGATACTCAAGGTCGGTGACGAGGAGATCAGCCGGTTCGACATCAAGGAAGGCAAGTCTATCAGGACTGAGCAGGACCTCATCTATCTCGAGGCCGACATCGACATGTGTCAGCTGATGCTTTCCTTTCAAGACCAGGCCGTCCTTGAAAGGGGCCAGCGCGCAGCGGCCGCCCTGACCACCAGGATGCCGAGAGAAACCGGAGCGACCCCTGCAGGGCCTCCCGTCGAAGCCCCTCCCTCGGATGAAGTCGAAAAACCGGAAGACCCCCCGGAACCCGAGGACTCGGAGGAATCCGAAACCACCGGCGACGGCTCGCAGCTGACCGAGGAGGAAGAGAAAGCCGCCCTCTTCGGCGCCATCATCCCGGCCCTGAACAGCCTGCCAACGGACGTCAAGATGAAGATCCGGAAGAGCTACCCTCAGGACCTGATGAAGGTCGACCTGGAAATGCTCAGGAGGCTGGATAAGGACATCAAGGCCGCCATGGCGGCCTGACAGAAGAACTCACGGAGGAAAGGCGCGGGTGGCGGAATGGGTAGACGCAGGCTCGCATGCCCGGTGGACAAGGCAAAGGCCACGCCCCCACATTGCGGGTTCAATCCCTGCCCCGCGCCCCGAATAGAAGGAGAGGACTATGGCAACAGGATACACGGCTTCAATAAAAGAAGGTATCACGTTTAAACGGTTTGCATTACGGTGCGCAAGAGCATTCGGAGCAACGATAGATATGAGAGACGATCCTCTCGACGCCCCTATTCCCGACGAATTCCAACCATCGGACTACCATCAAAAGTGTCTCAGCAAGATCGAGGCTGAACTTGCAGAAGTTGAGGCCCTCTCTATCGAGGAGTGTA
>CAZFRW010000122.1:0-1786 GCA_964521515.1 uncultured Thermococci archaeon | reverse complement strand
ATTCTTTTCATAAGGAGAACTAATGGCATCATCACAAAAGGCGATCGCTATCGATCTCGACAAGAAACCTGACTATCAGAGGCTGCTCGAAGGCGAGCCACAGACGTGCGGGATGCGATCAGGCCGCGTCTACCTCGAAGCAGGAAAATCCTGCGGCGAGCACAGCACCAAGGACCATGAGGAACTCCTGATCTTCCTGGCTGGCCAAGGCGTGGTGCACATCGGAGGCGGCGAGAACCTCGCGGTAGGTATGGGAAAGGTCGCCTACATCCCCCCAAGGACTCTACACGATGTCGAGAACACCGGCGACAAGCCGCTTGCCTACATCTACTGCGTCGCCCCCGCACGCGTCGAATGATCCGCCACCGTACTGGCCCGACGGTCTGGATTCTTGAACAAGCGCTTGCCAAACCGCACCTGTGCGGTATAATGGAGAGTATAGGTATACGCTCTTTTCTTCTATATCTTGGTTTTGTTTCTGAGACGGCTGTATAGATCATACCCTTGTTCTATATCCAGTAATGCAAAAGCCGTCTCCAAAGAGCCGAAGTCTCACCGCTTCGGTTCTTTTTTTGCACCCAACCCAGGGCAACCCCTCGTTCTGACTGTCGGACAGCCGCGAAGAATCGGAACAAGGCCGCCTCAGGGCTCGATCCGCGCGTTCCTGTCTCCACGAGAATAAAATGGCGACGGCGAGCGTCTATTGCTTTGATCGCCAAACGGTTCGCTGCGTCCAGGGAAGACCGCGATGCGCCACAGGAAGACAGGTTCGATCCCGCGAGAGGATCCGTGCCCGGCGGAGCATTCCAACGGGGGTTTGCGACTGGGGATTGACAAGGCACATCTTCGTTCGGTTGACCCGACGCCGTCCGACGGCTATACTAAAGGGGGTTGGCTGTAAAACGGTTCCTTGCTCTGTTGGAGATAAGCCTATGGACCCTGAGAAAGACAGCCACGTGCAGCACTTCAAATGGCACATCGCTATCGTAGGGATCACATTAGCCGCGGCCATCTATCTGACGTTGTTCACCCGGATCTTCGAGGACTCTGAAACACTGCGCAATCTCGTGCTTCTGTTGGGTTCGTTGATCTTCCTTGGGGCGCTTCTGGCCGTGCTTGCGCGCGTCTCCGGAATCGTCGAGACGCTGCGCGACAACAGCGCCAAGATGGCCGAAGCCGCCAAGGCCCTGGAAGACATCCGCAGCGACCTGATCCGGATCAATCACAGCACGCGCGTCAGCGACACGGTCAAAGCGATCGCGTTCCGCGAGGAGGACCGCCAGTCGCTGCGCGAGGCCGTCTTTGAAAAGCTCAAGCAGCGGGACTTTGACGGTGCGTACGAGATCATCGACGAAATCAGCATCCACTCGGGCTACCGGACGCTGGCGACCGAGTTGCGCCAGCAGGTGGATGACTACCGCAACGCCACCGAGGACGAGCGGATCGACCAGGCCATCGAGCGCATCAAGACGCACTTCCGCAACGCCCAGTGGGCCCGGGCCAGCATCCAGATCGAGGCGCTGATCAAAGAGTACCCCTCGTCGGAGAAGGCCAAGGCCCTGCGCCAGCAATTGCTCGACAACAAGGAGGAGCGAAAGCGGATTCTCATGGCCGCCTGGGACGACGCCGTTCAGCAAGGGGACACCGACCGCAGCCTGGAGATCCACTACAACCTGCACTTCAGTCGCGGCACCCAGTACATCTCGGGCTACGACCTGACCGGCTATACCCTGGCGACCAAATCGGACGCGGCCGTGACCTACGCTATCAGTGCCGGCGTGGTCGC
>CAZFRW010000121.1:0-1803 GCA_964521515.1 uncultured Thermococci archaeon | reverse complement strand
CCACAGACAAGAGAGCATCTAATGGCCTTAAACATTGTTGGAATTAAGAATATTGTTATTGCACAGAATAAAATAGAACTTGTTTCTCAGGAAAAAGCTATTGAAAATTATAATCAGATAAAGAGTTTTATTAAAGGGACTGTAGCTGAAAACGCTCCAATTATCCCAATATCTGCTCAACACAGGGTAAATATTGATTACCTGATTAAATCAATCGAAGATGTGATTAAAACACCAACTAGAGATTCAAATAAACCACCAATAATGTACATTGCAAGGTCTTTTGATACAAATAGGCCCGGCACATTTCCGGAGGACCTTAGGGGAGGGATCTTAGGTGGATCACTCATTCAAGGAAAGCTAAAAGTCGGGGATAAAATAGAAATAAGGCCCGGCTTTGAAAAAGTTGAACAGAATAAGAAAGTATTCAAGCCAATATTAACTGAAGTATCCAGCTTAAATGTCAGCAATGAAGCGGTCGAAGAGGCGTTGCCTGGGGGACTTCTAGGAGTTGGAACTTTTCTTGATCCTGCAGTTACAAAGTCAGATACCTTAGCAGGCAGTATCTTAGGACATCCTGACGAGTTACCAAAAGTGTGGGATAGTTTAACTCTTGAAATAAATCTTCTAGAACGAGTTGTCGGTACAGAGGATGAAATTGAAGTAGACCCTATAAGGCCTAAAGAAATGCTTTTGTTAAATGTTGGAACAGCTAAGACAATAGGCACAACTACCAAGGTCGGAAAAGTTACAGAATTGATATTAAAACTTCCAGTTTGTTCTTTAGTTGGTGAAAGGGTAGCCATAAGTAGAAGGGTCGGGGCTAGATGGAGACTAATAGGCTACGGAATAATAAAATAGTCGTAATTCTAGATACAAATTTCCTTCTTCTTCCCGGTAGATTTAATCTTAGAATTGAATCAATTGAGGACGTTATTGAAAAAAAATGTGAAATGCTGATTCCAACAAATGTTATCGCTGAACTTAAACGAATAGAACTTACGGGCTCTGATAAAAATTCTAAAGAAATTGCATTAATAATATCTGAGCGCTATGAGAAAATTGATCTGGAGGGCCCAGTTGATAGATCAATTTTAGAATATGCTAAGAATAACAAATGCATTGTAGCAACAAATGACATGAAATTAAAGTCAGATTTAAGAAAGATTCAAGTTCCAGTTGTTTTTCTAAAAAAAGGGTCAAGACTTGGAATTGAAGGCTACATTGAGTAAATTCTTTTTTTTATAATTTCTATGTTAATATCAACGTGGTTGGATGTGTCTATAACAATCACATCTTCTTCAAATTTTTCAAATATCTTTTTCATCTTGAGGTATACACTGTAATCTGCGTCACTGAACTTATCCTTCCTTTTATCTATTCTTTTCTTGAGAAGCTCTTCAGGCGTTTCACAATAAACAAAATAAACTTTTTCACAAAATGACTTCCCAACATCCTTTGCCTTCTCTCTTAACGCTTTTGTATAAAAAGTTCCATCAAGAATGACATTTTTACCTTTAGCTAAATATTTCCCAGCTTGTGTGAATAGTTCGGTGTATACAACTCTTTTATCTTCTTCGTTATAGATTGGCTTTTTAAAAATCATTTTTCTTATTTTATCAGTAGAAAAAACAACAGCATCTACCTCTTTTGCAAGCGCTTCAGCAATTGTTGTCTTTCCAGTGCCTGGAAGACCAGCTACCACAATAAGCATGAACTATTTTCTAAGGTAAGTTTTAAATATATTACCCAAAATATAAACTGAGGGATAATTTGCCAGATAGATTTACAAAGCCGCCTTTT
>CAZFRW010000120.1:0-1845 GCA_964521515.1 uncultured Thermococci archaeon | reverse complement strand
TTAATTTATTTTTTTATTACTATTTTATAATAACAACTTTTAAATAGAAATTGGTAACTAAAAATTACTAGTCAATTCTATAACCTTGTGAGTTTATGTCTACCGAGATTAAGTCAGATAAGGGCACTACCCCCTACAATAAATCCCCGTTTAGCGGTATCGGTAAGAGTTATAGGTCCAAGATCGACTCGGTAAAGGAATACGAGATAATAGAAGAAAATGAAGACATAAAAGATGATTTTTTCTATGGGATGCCTTTTGGTCTAAATTATATCGAGTATCAGAACGCACAGAAGTTGAAAACTAAACTGATAGAAAAATATCAAGGCATTGACCTTTCAGAAGCAATCTCTGGCTTGGAAACTAATGGTAATTTTGGAAATGTATTCACAATTAGTCAAGAAATGAAATCTGACCTAAAAAAATTCACAAGGGAAAAAGCAAAGGAGAAGATGCTATCCGAGCTAAGGCTACTCTATGGTATTGGCGACACGAAAAAAAAGTATCTTAGAAACAGGGGATACAAGAGTATAGAGGATCTAGTTTATCACCCTAATTTCTCAAATGATGCCAAGAGTTGCATTGAGCTTATTGAATCAATGGACAGTGGAAGGATAATGGATAGGATCTCCCACTGGCTATCAAAATCCGATGAGCTTGTCTACTGCTGCTCAGGTTTTCACGAAAAGGAGGATTTCCTTTTCTTTGATATAGAAACGTTGGGGCTGTTCAATAGACCAATAATTCTTATCGGTGCGGCAAAATTTAACGGGGACGCTCTTTCTATAAATCAGTATTTCTTGAAAGATTTGAACCAAGAGCCTGAAGCGTTGAATCAATTTCTTTCTCAAATTGGTCCAAAAACTGTTCTTGTGTCCTATAACGGCAAGTCATTTGATGTCCCTTATATTAGGGAAAGACTTTCCTATTATGGGATGCCTCACATCAATGAAATGACCCATTTTGACATGCTGCATTTCTCAAGAAGGGCGTGGAGAAAAAGATATCCAAACTGCAGGCTTGTAACATTAGAGAAATACCTATTTGGTGTGGAGAGAAACGATGACGTCCCAAGTGCGCTTGTCCCTGAGTTCTATGAGACTTACCTTAGGACTGGGAACATCGGTCCAGTTATTCCGATAATCGAGCACAACAGACAGGATCTTATTACACTTACAAACATTTTTTCAAAGCTGTGTGAGGAATGGAGCCAGTGATTGAGGAAATACTCCTAAAGTTAAGAAAAGAGCCCTCTATCAATAGGAATATCGCACACGTTGAGCTTTTGCCTGAAAGGGAGCCTATTTATGGGGAGCTAAAAAAACAGCTGTCCGATAAGATTACAGATTATCTAGATATTAAAAATATCAGATTGTATAAGCACCAGTGTGATAGTCTTGAAGCTATAAGGGAAGGAAACAATATAATAATAACAACGCCGACAGCCTCTGGAAAAACACTTGCATTCAACCTCCCAATCTTTGAAGTGATGGAAAATGACCCCGCGGCAACTGCGCTATATCTATATCCTGCAAAGGCACTATCAAACGATCAGCTTAAAGTCCTAAGGAATCTTGAGCTTGAGACCGAGATTAGGGTAGCTCCAAACGTCTATGATGGGGACACACCCTCTGCCGTGCGTCCAAGGATAAGAAATGAATCTAGGATAATTGTTTCAAATCCTTATGAGATTCACCACACCCTCTCCTGGCACTACAAGTGGCAGCATTTCTTTTCAAATCTAAAGTTCATAGTGCTTGATGAAGCGCACATGTACAGGGGTGTTTTTGGCTCAAACGTTTCGCTTTTGATTAGAAGGCTAGAGAGGATATGCGAGTACTACGG
>CAZFRW010000119.1:0-1957 GCA_964521515.1 uncultured Thermococci archaeon | reverse complement strand
CTTACATCAATTGAGAATCCTATCGCATTTTCAAGCGCCTTGATGTTCTTGCCTTCCTTTCCGATTATTGAAGGGATGTCATCATTTTTGACATAAAGCGCAATCCTGGAATCTGATACGGCTTCAAGGTCAAATGGTATGGCAAGCTCAGAGTTTAATCTTTCCTTTAGTTTTGACAGCGCCAATTTTTTCATAGGGGAAGTTTCTTTTCTCTTAGCCTTAAGCGGCATCACAACGACCTGCTCTCCATATGTGTAAATCTCATACAGAGGAGTCTTTGAGTAGAAGTCTTTTATCTCAACTATAGGTCTTGCTAAATCCGCTTCGCTCATGCCGTGCGGGACTTTAACAAGGAACTCTAATTCCAAGACCTGATTTAGCTCTCCGTTTTTTATGAAGATTATTGTATCGATAAGCTGGGGGATGATACCTAGCTCTATCCTCCCTATGAAACGCTGTATAGCATCGACGGGCTTTGTTGCATGGACGACACCGACCATACCAACGCCTGCCAATCGCATATCAGCATAAATCTTAAAGTCATTTGTGACCCTCATCTCATCAAAGATTGTGAAGTCTGGTCTTACCAAAAGCAGTATGTCTCCGGTTTTTGCCATATCGCCTTCTAAAGCGGTATACTGAGTTATCTCTGGCTGGACATTTAAGTCCCTTGGCTTTTCCATCGTCTTTACTATTTTTTCTAAAGATGCGTAATACTCTGCTATGGCTTGGGCAAATGTAGACTTACCCATACCTGGCGCACCTGCAATGAGGATACCTTCTGCAGTCTCAAGCCTTTTCATGAGCTGCTCAGGCATTTTATAATCATCAAGAGTGAGTTTTTTTACCGGTCTTACAGCTGTTATTTCAAACCTATCGGAAAATGGGGGCGAGGTGATTACTATCCTGTACTCCTGAAGCTGGACAACACTTGCACCTTTTTCATCAAGCTCTATGAAGCTGTCCCTTGTAGTTTTTGCCCGCTCTAGAATATCAAGAGAGATTTCCTTTAGCTCGTCTTCATTATAGACCCTATCAAATTTTTCCAAAACTATTGTGCCGGGCTTTCCTTTTTTTCTTGCCGGCATTATGCCGTCCTTTAGGTGGACAGATAGCGTCTCCAGATCAAAGAAGTCCTCAATCCTAAGTTTTACCTTTTTATACGGTTTTAGAAACATAGATTGTATGCCTTTAGCCTCGGCGATGTCCTTTTGTATTAAATCACCTGTGATAAGGGTGCCGCCTAAATCCATTGCAGCTTCCCTGATTATGGCGTCAATATCGCCCTTTTTTGCGCCGGCGATTTCATATTTTGTTGGTCTCTTACCGTAGTATTCCAAAGGTACGAATATCTCCTTTGAGATGTTGAATATGGCTTTTAACTCTGCAATACCAGATATACCAGATGATTTTCCCTCATTTGCCAAATGCTCAATTTCAGCAACTGTGGCTTCTGATATGGCAATTCTTTCTAAGTCCTTTACAAAATCAGCGTCAAGCAAAAGAGCTTTGAATCTACCGTCTACGACAACCGATGTATCTGGTACAGCTATCATAAGAATCACTAGGATTAGTATATTTCTCCCTGCGGGTAAACGACTATCCCCTCGTTTGATATGGAAAACGGGTACTGCTTTATCTTGTGATTTGTCTCCCTCATCTTTCTGACAAATATGCTTCTCTTGTACTCCGCCATCCTGGGCATTGCTTTTTCACCCTCAACAAGATGCATTGTAATGACCCCTCTGGCTATGAACTCCTCGAAACCAAATCGCGAATAGCCCTTATTATTGACTATCTCGGTTATTAGAATAGAAGTTGCCTTTGTTTCAGCGAGCACCCTCCCCAACATATAGATATCATCACGCATCTTATCTGGCTCGTCTGAAAAGAAAAATGCCGGAAGAGAATCTATGACGATCCTTTTTGCATTGATATCAACTGCTATCTCGTATAG
>CAZFRW010000118.1:0-1970 GCA_964521515.1 uncultured Thermococci archaeon | reverse complement strand
CAGACGCCCACCTTGAAATTTCTATTAGACAGGGAGATTGAGATAGGTAAGTTTGTATCAGAGCCTTACTGGATATTATTTATTGAATTCAAAAAAGACGGCATCGCTGTTAAGGCATCCTATCAAAAAGAGTTCTTTAATGAGAAGGAAGCTTTGGATATTTTTAAAGAGTTAAAGAATAAGCCTGCGCTTGTAAAAACGGTATCAAAGAAGGAAAAGCGAATAAACCCGCCATATCCATTTGACCTTGGGACTCTACAAAAGGAGGCGTACAAGAACTTTAGCTTCCTGCCAAAAAGGACCCAGGATGTTGCCCAGTCTCTTTATGAAGCGGGACTTATCTCTTATCCAAGGACATCATCACAAAAACTTCCAAAGAGCCTGAATTTAAGGGGTATTATTGAAAAACTAAAGAAAATTGACAATTACTCTAATCACTGCGAAGAGCTTCTAAAAACTGGTCTAGTACCGACTGAAGGTAAAAAGGATGACCCGGCTCACCCTGCGATTCATCCGACAGGGGAGTTACCAAAAAAACTTACTGAAGATCAGGCAAAGCTGTATGACCTAGTTGTCAGGCGATTCTTTGCAGTTTTTGGAAAGCCTTATGTTTACATGTCAATTTCAGTTGAGATCGACGTAAACGGGCACTCATTTTTTGCAAGCGGCAGAGTTGGAGTTGACCCGGGATTTTTAGAGTACTATGGCGATTATTCTGGGGTTGAGGAAGTTATTCTGCCAGAATTAAAAGAAGGAGAAAAAATAGAGAAGGTATCCCCTAAAAAGGAGGAAAAGGCGACAAAGCCACCACCGAGATATAATCCATCTTCTGCCGTATCTGAGATGGAAAAGCTTGGCATAGGGACGAAGGCGACAAGAGCAAATATCGTTGACCTATTGTATGATAGAAACTATATTGATGGGAAGCAGATAATTGTGACTGACCTTGGCGAGGGGATAGTAGAAACTCTAGAAAAGTACTGCCAGGACATAGTCTCAGTTGAGCTCACAAAGCATTTCGAGGAGCAGATGGAAAAGATCCAGGAAAATGAGATAACTAAAGAAGATGTCCTTTTAGAAGCAAAGGAAAAACTCACCGATATCTTTTCTAAATTCAAAGAAAATGAAGAAGATATAGGAAAGGAGCTCCTTGTATACCTTGAGCGGGAAGAGAGAAGGAGAAACTATGTGGGTATTTGCCCGATTTGTGGCGAGGGAGAGCTTTTCATTAGGACTGGAAGGTTTGGCCCCTTCATAGCATGCCAAAGATATCCGGAATGCAATGCAACGTTTTCTCTGCCCAGTAACTGCTTTGTCACACCAACAGAAGACAAATGCAAGATATGTGGATTTCCCGTTGTTGTTGCAACAAGGAAAAGGTCAAGACCCCAAACAGTCTGTATTAATCTTGAATGCCCTTCAAAAAACAACTGCTCAGTTACAGTAGATGGGAAGAAATGCCCACGATGTGGGGAGAATCTCATTGTAAAGAAATCCTTCTACGGGCCTTTTATAGGGTGCTCTAGCTATCCAAAGTGCAGGTACACCGAGAAGATTGATGGGCCAAAGGAAGAAAAAGTTCAAGAGAATTAATTTCTTTTTTAAAAGACTATATTTCTTTAATTTAGACCATTATATATAAATACAAGAGAAACACATACTATTTTATGAATCCATCAGAAAGAAACAAAACACTTGTTTCATTTCTAACAAAACATGGCGCCAAAAAAATCGGTATATTTGGCTCGGTGGCTAGAGGGGAAGAGCGGGCTGACAGTGATATCGATGTCTTGATAGAATTTAATGGGGACCCAAGTCTACTTGACGTTGTGATTATTGAACAGGAAGCATCTGAAATCCTTGGTAAAAAAATAGACCTTGTAACTGAGGACGCCTTGAGCCCTTATATTAAAGAGAAGGTAATGAAAGAAGTTGTGGTGCTATATGAAGAGCAAAGAGGATAAAGTATA
>CAZFRW010000117.1:0-1980 GCA_964521515.1 uncultured Thermococci archaeon | reverse complement strand
TAAATTGTATACCATAACTTTGCTTTCCATGGGTCTTTTCCCGCTGCTCTTTTTTTAGCCAATAAAATTCCTCCTATAATACTAATGTTTTCCTTATTGCCTCAACACATGCGATAATATCATCTACAGTATTTTTAAGAGTCCCTATAGATTCAGACTCAGATTCTACTTCTAAGGTCTCTTTATATATTCTAGTAGAGATGGAAGTTCCTTTAAAAGGTTTATTATCAACGTAAATCCCGTTGTAATAAGCCTCTGCAGTCTTTTCGCTGTTGAAAAAAAAGGAAAGTTTTACCTTAATTTAATACACCTGCACTTTCCGCTTCGGTACCCTGTTCCTTAAATGAAAGTACCTTTAAGTTTACAGGTTTCTTTGTTATGTTTCCAGTCTTTACACCAACTAAGAATTTGACTCCCTTTTCTCCGGCTATATCTACAAGCCTCTGTGTTACGACGCCATCAAATATTACCGCTTCATAGTCCTCTGTGTATCTCATTGCATCGACTAAATCCCTTACAGAAACTTTGTGCTTTACTTTGCCATCTGCGTCCAATAGGTATGCATCTAGTGTTCCGGGCAACTTCTCAATTATCTCGCCAAATCGATCTAGATCAGAGTATGGTTTTTTTGGCTGGATTGGCTCTATTGGTTTTTGGACTTCATGGTGGTGATTCTTTTGTGGGTGTTCTCTCTCCTCGGATTTTGGATGAGGTTTTGAATTATCTGATCTCGGTTTATTATCGAGATTCTCCACAATCCACTGCTCTGCAGGTATCTTGTTTCTTAAGGCCTTAATTATCTCTTTTTTTGTAAGGTCCTCTACTTCCTTTCCCATTGGTGCCCTTGCAATGTAGTCTATCTCTGCTATCTGGAAAAGCTCCCTTAGAATTAACTCTCCCCCTCTGTCTCCATCGACAAATGCGGTAACTGTCTTTTCATGGGAAATTACCCCTATTGTCTTTGATACGCTTGTCCCTTCAACAGCTATGGTATTCTTAATCCCATACTTCAATAAATTCAAAACATCGGCTCTTCCTTCGACAACGATGATTGCATCGCTTT
Organism: uncultured Thermococci archaeon; assembly: GCA_964521515.1. Classification (GTDB taxonomy): domain Archaea; phylum Methanobacteriota_B; class Thermococci; order Methanofastidiosales; family Methanofastidiosaceae; genus Methanofastidiosum. The sequence goes on along the minus strand of CAZFRW010000117.1, from coordinate 917 downwards.
CGTCAACGTTTGGCCCGGCTGGTAGTTGGTCTTCTCCGAAGGATTTGATCTCCCCCATCCTCACAGACTCTTTTACCTCGTCTGTAAGCTCAGAACTTTCCGGAGTTATTTCATCAACCATTGTTGTGAGTATTATCTTGGCCCTGTCAATAACATAATTTCTCTTTGATTTTCTAACGTCCTCGATTGTTGTTACATCTATCTTGGCATTGCAAGGTCCTACCCTATCGATTGTCTCAAGGGATGCAGCGAGTATAGCTGTCTCAACCTTGTCAAGGCTTGATGGGACTATTATCTCCCCAGTGCTTTTCCCATTTTTTGAGTTGATGTTAACTCTAATCCTTCCGATCCTTCCTGTCTTTTGTAACTCCCTTAAATCCAGGTCATCACTTAACAGACCCTCGGTCTGGCCAAATATAGCACCTACAACATCGGGTCTTTCAACAATACCGCTAGCTGAAATTTGCGCTTTGATGATGTATTTAGTTGTGCCAACTTCCTCTTTTATATCCTTAAAATAATCTTCACTTTTTTTCGATACAATATCCTCAATAAAATCTTTATCGCTCATAATAAATTCCCTCCCTCAAAAGAATTATAGAATGCCCATTGCCTTGTTTGTCATTTCGATTGATTCGCCTCTATTTTTCAAGTCAAACATGGCTCTTATGGCATCTACATTTTCTGGGACTATGTCTGATTCCTGATGAACGGCCTGGATATAGTAAAGCATTCCATCCTTTACATTGATCGAATCCTTCCAGACGTTAATTTCATACATGTCCCCTCTATTCCTACCCAGATTTTTTGAATACTCCATTATATCTGCGGTAGAATCTATTCCATCTTCTTTGCTTACTAAAATAACTCTCGATCTGTTATTGAATAAGTCTATTACTTCCTCCCTCTTTACATCC
>CAZFRW010000116.1:0-2042 GCA_964521515.1 uncultured Thermococci archaeon | reverse complement strand
GCAGGCTCAAGGAAAAACCTTTTTGACCTGTCAGGGTCATTGACTAAAGAAATTTCCATCTTGTCTATCCCTGAATTTCGTGGGATATACACATTCATCTTTAGTGTAATGGTCTCTTTATCCAAAACAAATCTGACATCTGAAATCCTAAGATTTTCATCTGGTCTCACAGTTCCTTCTGTGCCTAAAAACTTCATCTGAAATCTATAATGCTGAGAAACTGAACCATTTTCGGCCGCCGCATAGGCTATAAATAATGTCAAGGTAAAAAAAATGAGAGAAAGGGAAATACCCATTCTGAGCTTTCTGTCCATAAACAGCATTTTAGAAAAGAATATTTAAATCTTTCTAAAAAGATTAAAATATCGTCTATAATCTATAATAATTTCTTTATCTAACGATAATAATTAATAATTAATTATTAGTTTTTACAAATATTTATATACATATTTTTAAATATAAATAAACGTAAGTGATATTATGAGTAAAAATATAATAGCAATACTCAGCATACTTGTCCTTATTTTTGGAGCGATTTCTTATCTAACGTTCACTGAAAATAAGGACTTGAAAGAGGATATTGAAACAGTCACTATAGAAAAGAATCTCGCTACAGAAGAGAGGGATGCCTTGAAAACACAGATGGAAACTATGATTCCAATTTCAGAGAAAAATGCTTTGAAACTTGTAGATGCATATATATGGGAAAATGGGCAGAAAATAACAGGTACAAAGTCATACTCTTTCCACCCTTATAGCCCTACATACAAGATAAACGATAAAGACACTTTTTATGAAATAGAAGTTTTGAGAGGAATTGGAAAACTTGAAGGAAATAATCTTACAGTAAGCTATCATGCCCTAAAGTTTGAAGTCAACAAAAATAGTGGAGAAGTAGTTTATAAGGGGATGGCCGATTCTGCGTTTCCAAGCACAGTCTATATAAGAGTTTCTTAAGAGTACCCGCTAAATAACTTGTTCAAGCATTCCTTACAATATGTTTTCTTTTTTTCGTCTATATCATAAATATCTTTAGAAATATTCATAGCGCACCCTGGGATCTTACAGTGATCAAGACCAAGTGTATGGCCAAGTTCATGTAACGCTTCTTTTAGGGCCCTTTCTTTTATGAGAAAACTACTCTTGAAGTGATTTTCCAAGGGTGCAGTTGAAACAATTGCAATTTCTCCACCAACTTCCGCCTCACCAAATAAGGTTCCTGTAAATCCTTGTCTATATATTTCATAATCTACCAATACCAAGACTTTGAGAAGTACTTCAGTTTTACCAAATTTCTTAAGGGACTCTTCTCGTCTTTCCTTTCCAAATATAAATAAACTCTGAGTTTGATATTTGCCTATATGTGGGGTATATGCATTTTTTGGGATTTTATAGATTGGGATGCCTCCCGAATTAGAAATATTATAGTAACAACTTGCATTTATGCCAAGTGTATCCCACAAAAGACTCTGCAATTCTTTCTGAAATTCAGTAAGAAACTTTTCATCAAAGTTTCCTGCAGCAGCTATTCTAATGTAGAGCTTATTATAGACCATTAAAGTTCATAAAGTATATTGCTTAAAAAACTTACTAGCTGTTATACTAAACTATAAAAATCAAATCATCTTTATGCAGTTTATGAAAAGATTCATAGTACTTGAAGGTATAGACGCATCAGGAAAAGAAACACAGGCAAAATTACTATCCTCATTTTTTAGAAACAAAGGATTTGAAGTCTTATTAACGCATGAGCCTATATATGAAGAACCTATAGGAAAGGTCATAAAATTGAATCTAGAAAAAAAGATCTCTCTTGCACCTGAAACAGTTGCAATGCTCTATGCCGCCGATAGGCATGAGCATTATCTAAAGGTAAAGAAGGCCTTAGGCGAAGATAAGATTGTGATATCGGATAGATACAAATATTCTAACATGGCGTATCAAGGCGCAAATGGAGTTGATCCTAAATGGATTGAAGAGATAGAAAAATATTCTTTGGACTCTGATATGGTATTCTACATCCGTGTAAAACCTGAATCTGC
>CAZFRW010000115.1:0-2060 GCA_964521515.1 uncultured Thermococci archaeon | reverse complement strand
AAGCCCCCACAGACAATAGAGCCGTGTTAGTTGATTTTTATGGTATTCCTTGATATAAAGGACAACATAAGCTATATCTCTATGGATGCAAACATTGGCGTCATAGAATCCGGAAACTCTTGCATACTAATAGATGCTGGCAGTAGCAAAGATGATGGTGAGCATATACTTTCACTTTTACGTGAAGAGAATATTGTCCCAAAAACAGTCATAATAACACATGGGCACTGGGACCATTTTTACGGGCTTCTAAAAATAAAGGAAACCTTCCCAGAAATAAAAATTTATGCTTCTTCTCTTGAAAAAGCATTCATAGAGAATCCTTATCTTGAATTCTACTCGTATTTTTCTTCAACATCGCCTCTAAAGGTTGGAGACACCCCTCTTGATTTCAAAGGGATTAAAGTTGACCATACTATTGATAGTGGCAAGGTAAAAATCAATGGGGAGGAAATGGAGATAATTCCCTTATCTGGTCACTCTCCACTTGGAATAGGAATTCTTTACAAAGGAGTCTTATTCTCAGGTGATTGCCTTTATTCAATTCCTTCATTGAGCGGATATAAAATGCCTTTTTATACAGACATATCGGCCCAGTTTGAGGATCTAAAAATTTTATCTAAACATGAAATTGAATATTGTCTTCCGGCACACGGGCTTCCAATAAGGGGGGCTGATGAATTTAAGAATGCACTTACTGAGAACAGAAAAAAACTTGAGTCTCTTGAGGAAATGATCTTAGATATAATCAGTGAAGAAAAAAGTGAGGATATAATCAAAAGTGAGATAAGTGCTAGGCTATCAATAAATTATGATTTTACAAAGTATATCTATGTCACAATAACTACAAAGGCCTTCCTCCATTATTTGTATAATACTGGTAAAGCAACCTTTGTGATAGAGGATGGAATCTTAGAATGGGTATCATTACAGAACTCTTTTAAGGAAAAAGTATAGTTATAACTTATGAATAAATTGCCCCTATTTATCATTTTCTTATTATTTTCATCAATGCTAATCCCGGCTATGTCAGAAACTTTATTCTATGATGTAATAGTGGTCAGGGGAGATATTTTAGTCGACTATACAGTTGCCCAAGCATATTCTCAGAAGGAGAAGATTCCCATTCTCTTAACAGATCCAAAGACCCTTTCAGAACTCTCAAAAAGAGAGCTCATGGGATTTTATGACGAAGGTGCAAGAAAGGTGCTTCTAATAGGTGGAACGACTGATGCTATTTCAGAAAATATTGAGCTTGATATAACAAATATTGGGTATGAGGTCACAAGGATATGGGACTGGGACAGGGCAGGCACCGCTGCGCGTGTGGCTATTGATTTATGGAAATCTTCAAGAGAGTCCGTAATTATCAATGGAAATATCGAGGAGTCATATCTTATTGCTTCAAAGTTTGCAATGAAAAGAGGTATCCCAATCCTCATCACAAATGAAACTGAACTACCAGCTTCAACAAAAGAGGCGCTAGAAAAAATAAATACCCGAAAAGTCTATGTCGTTGGGCCGATGATATCTGAGAACGTCGTAAAAAGTCTCTCTTCTCAAGGGATAGCTGTGGAAAGACTAGGAAAGGACATTAACATTTCAGATGTAAGGGAACTTGGAGAGGAAGGATTGAATCTTAAAATTGATGTAATCTCCATGTTAGCTGGATTATTAATAGGGGCTTTAGGATTTTTATTAATTTTTAGATTTAAAAAAGACGATTCTGTCCCAGTATTTGTTTTAACTGAAGATGAGAGGAAGCTTGTTCAGGCACTTAAGAATGGAGAAGATAAACAGGAAAGACTCCCGGAAGCGACTAACTTTTCTAGGCCAAAGGTCACAAGGCTCGTTATGGACCTTGAATCAAAGGGTATTATCTTCAGGGAAAAGAAAGGAAAGACATATAAAATAAAGCTAGATAAACCCATCAAGGATACTCGATAGGAGGATTATCATGAAGTGTACATCGTGTAAGAGAGAGATTACCTCAAATGAGCAGGCTGTTCAGTTTCCCTGCCCTTCTTGTGATGAGATTGTAATAAGATGCGAAAGATGCA
>CAZFRW010000114.1:0-2097 GCA_964521515.1 uncultured Thermococci archaeon | reverse complement strand
TCATTTTTAGTATTTCTTATAATCCTAGGAATCCTAAATGCATCCTTAGATTATTTTGGCAATAATATACTAAATGAAGTTGTAAGGCTACTAAATAATAACATATGGCTTATCTTGGTGTTCTCAATAATTTTTACTATAGGCGAGGTATTTGGAAGCTTCAGATTTCCATCAAACTTGCCCGCACCAATATTCAATGCAATAGGGGGCATCTTTCTCCTAAACTTCCTCTTCAAGATATTTGCTCTAGTTGGAACACTTTCAGAAATGGATACATTCGATGCAATATCAAAGGTATTCCCACTACTTTACCCAATAGTCTTCCTAGTTGTTCTTTTAGGGGGGTACGTATCAATATTTACAAACGTTGGTCAGGAGAAACCAAAGAAAAAAACATCCAGTCCTAAAAATAAAGAAGAAAGAAGTTGGGATGACGTGGGAAACGAATTTAAAGAAATGCTATATGACGCTTTTCACTCGGCGAGAGAGTCAATTAAACAGAATAAAAGATAATTTATTTCTATTATCGCTAGAAATACTATAATTAAAAAAGGAAAAAAATAAAAGCTTATATACTAGTCCCAACAATACTAATAATATAGCTAATAAAGGATGATTTTGATGAAGAAAGATGTACCCTTTGGGACAAGACCTATAATAACAAATATTGTTGCAACTGGAAGATTTCCAAATGATGTAGATATTGTAAAGGCTTACGGGATTATTGACTTTGTTCATGCTGAATACAATCCAGAGACCTACCCGGCCCTTCTCGTAAAGGTCCTAATACACGGTGAAAGAAAGCACGTTACAATATACAAAAACGGTAAATACATCATTACAGGGGCAAGAACTGAAAAGGAATTAAATGAAGTTTATGATGAAGTTATCAGGATATTGAAGGAAAATAAGCTCCTTTAATTTATTATTCTTCTAATTCTTCATATATTCTACTATAGTTCTTTTTTCTAATCTAAATTTTAGTTCTATTGCTTTACTCTTTTTTTGAAAGAAGGTATACGCCTATACAGAGAATAAGAATTCCGGCTATCTGCATAGGGGTGACCAATTCTCCAAGCACAAGAAATCCCAAAAGTGCTGCAAAGAAAGGAGTTGACAATTCTAAAGCACCGGCCTGGGCAGCTTTGACTCTTTTAAGACCTTCGTAGTACAATATATATCCGACTCCAACTATAATACCAATTATCACCTGATTCATACTCCCAAAATGAAATTCTGATTTGAAAAGCAAATATATTGAAAAGAATACGGCCGCAATTAAAAATCTGTAAAATGTTATTACCCCACAATTCATGGTCTTTAGATACTTTCTTGCAACTACTCCAGTAGTGGCCCAGGATACAGTTGCACCAACTACAAAAAGGTCTCCAATAGTCCCTATCCTTAGTATGAGGAGGTTTTGTAAGGTCTGTGTTGTCACAAGCAGTGCACCAATAATCATCACGAATATCCCTATATAATCATACTTTGAATGCTTTTCATCTCTCAAAATAAAATATCCGATTAGCATAATAAAAATTGGTTGGAGATGGCCTATCAAAACTGCATTTAAAACAGGGATCCTTGTAAGTGCTATATAGAATAATAAATCTGCGATAAGTGTTCCAACAACAGCGATATAGAATATTACAGAAAACTCTTTCTTAGAAATTTTTATTTTTGTTCCGTTTGTGAAAAGGGCATAGATTAAGGCCACAATAGTTACAAATATTGCTCTGAAAGCTGATGTCTGTATAACGCTAGCATTGGCATAAGAAAGTTTAGCAAAAATAGGCTCAATTGCCCACATTACGCTTGCGCCGACAATTGCCAAGACCCCTATTTGCTTTTTATCCATTGGAGGGGTATACCACAGGCATCTTAAAAGAGTTCCTATTTAGATTTATTGCCCAAAGTTAATTTTAGAAGTTCCTTGTAAATTTGAGATTTTGTTTCTTTTTTCTCTTTTTTGAATCCTTCTTGCGGCTCTTGTTCTTTTTCTTCATTAGATGATGATTTGTCTTCACTAGATTCCAAAGATTCTTTTTCCTGAAGTTTCTTGATGGCAATGTAAGTCAAGGCTCCAAAAACTCCAAT
>CAZFRW010000113.1:0-2105 GCA_964521515.1 uncultured Thermococci archaeon | reverse complement strand
CCCAAAATATAAACTGAGGGATAATTTGCCAGATAGATTTACAAAGCCGCCTTTTAAGAAGGTAAAAATAAAAGAAGCGCCAAATGAAAAATATGTTAGTGTCGTAGGGGCTATAATCAAAAAAGATGGGGATGATATAATTTTGGACGATGGCACAGGGCAAATCGAAGTCGTTTTCGGTGAAGACATCGATTTCAAAGAAGGGGACATTGTCAGAGTTTTTGGTATTGCTATCTCAGGCTCCCTTAAAGGAGAACTAATCCAAGATATGTCAGATCTTGATATAAAACTCTACAGAGAAAGTTTTGACAAAATAAATAGTCTATATTATAAGTAATATTCCAATAAATTTATATAAATATACTAATAACTATTGAATATAGGTTGTAAGGTGAGCTAATGTTTGAAGCTGTTTTGAGTGCAGAAACATGGAAAAAATGTGTCACTGCGATTGGTAGTCTTGTAGAGGAAGTTCCGTTGAAGATTACTGCTGAAGGTATCGAGCTTAGGGCTATGGATCCATCTCATGTAAGCATGATCGATTTTAAAATGAACAAGGAAGTATTTGCAGAGTACAAAAATGACAAAGAGGCTATTATCGGCATCGATATTGAAGATATGTCAAAATTTATAAACAGAAGCCGAAGCGATGATATTCTTGTTCTAAAACTCGATGAGGAGAAAAATAAGATTCTTATGGTATTGAAAGGAACATCAACTAGAAGATTCGGGTGCCAACTTATAGATGTCACCGAACAATCAAATCTTAAGATGCCTGCTTTGAATACCACTTCAAAAGTAAGAATGAGTTCTCAAGCTTTTAGAGAAGGGCTGAAAGATGCAAATATAGTGTCAGATCACGTTTCCCTAAAAGCAGACGATGCTTTTTATATGAACGCCGAAGGTGACACAGGTGATATTGAAGTAAAGCTTGAGAAAGGTGATCCTGATCTTTATGAAATCATTGTATCTGCAGGAGCTTCTTCAACATTTAATTTGAGCTACTTAACAGATATGTCAAAGTCAATACCTGGAGAAATGTCAATAGAAATAGGAAGCGATATGCCGGTAAAAATTGAATTTGAAATCGAAGGCGCTTCTTTTGTATTCATTCTCGCTCCAAGAGTCGAAAGATGAGAAGTAACATGGGAAAACATAATGACAACCCTATAAATATTTTTAGAAAAGAATACCTAAGAAATGGTATTCTTGACTCTAATGGCGAAGATAACAAAGATATTATTGATTTATTAAGTCAAACTTTTGAAGAAGATTCGCTTGAAGGTAAAATAAAAAAAGCTAAAAGCGAATATGCTAAGATTCAATTTGAGAATTATTGCAAGAAAAGATTTAGGGCCATAGTTCAGAAATCTCTTGAAAACGTAGAGTCAGATAATGAGTTAGAAACTAAAATTTCTATAACTATCCAAGATCTTCTTAACGAATATAAGAGTAATATACTAAATGTAAATATTTCCCTTACGGAGAGAAGGGAAAAGGTTTTTAAGGAGGTAAAGCTCTCACAAGATGTACCAGAGTTCATAGGAGAGGATATGAGGTCCTATGGGCCATATAAAAAAGGGGAAATAATTTCAATCCCCTTGAGAAATGCCGAGATACTTATAAGAGAAAAAGTTGCTGAGAGCTAGTCGAGAGTGATTCTTATGAAAATGCCAAAAAAGATGAATACCTATTGCCCGACCTGTAAAAAGCACACGTCACATAAGGTTGAGACTGTAAAGAAAAGAAAAAGAGGAGAACTTAGTGCAGGTCAGAGAAGGTATAAAAGAAAGATTAAAGGTTACAGAGGTTTCCCCAGATCTTCAGTTAGTGGTGGGAAAACTGTAAGCAAGCTTGATTTAAGATATAGATGCGAATTATGTAAAAAAGCCACTACAAGAAAAGGCTTCAGAGTAAAAAAGTTAGAGTTCGTGGAGGCATAATATGAAAAAACTTGTTTCAAAGTTTTTGAGAGTGAAATGCACTGACTGTTCAAGCGAACAGATAGTATTTAACAGACCCGCTATCACCGTAAAATGCCTTACTTGTGGAAAATCCCTTGTTGAGTCAAAAGGTGGAGTAGGCAAGATTAATGCCGAAATACT
>CAZFRW010000112.1:0-2109 GCA_964521515.1 uncultured Thermococci archaeon | reverse complement strand
ATTATACCATAAATTAAAAATTTATTTTTTCTTTTCTTATTTTTAAATTTAATTTTTTAAATTGATTAAGTATTCTTTATTGAATAATAAATTCAAAAATTAACTTGATATTATCCAATTTTTAATCATAAAAAAAATCTTAATGAAAAATATTTTAAAAGAAACAATAGGTTGGAAATTTAGAATCTATTTCTTTTTGATTAGAATAATATAACAAATAAGTATTGATAGAAAGTTTTATATCTTTTATAATCTTATTATTAATGGAAAGTATTTTTGAGGTTTTATTATGTCAGTTGAAATGACACCTAAAAAAAGATTGTTAAATGCTTTGGCAGGTGGTAGAGTAGATAGAACACCAGTTATTGCACTTTCAAACTGGTGTGTAGAACTACAACAATCAACTGGAGTCAAATTCCCTTTATCGCAGACGGACCCCTACGAAATGGCAAAACTTCAATCAGGACGTTATGAGGTATGGGGAATGGATTTACTTATTAGCCATAACGATGTTTTATCAGAAGTAACAATGCTTGGTGCCCAAATAGACATTGGGACTATTGATAAACAGCCTTCAGTAGTAAAAAATCCATTGGTGGGCGTTGATCCACGAAAATATGAATTGCCTAAAAACTTCTTAGAAGCAGGAAGAAATCCAGTTGTAGATAAGTGTGCAGAGATATTAGTTGAGAAATATGGAGAATTTGTCCCTACGTTTAGACTCATGGCTGGGCCAATGCTAACTGCAGGTCATGCGTGGGGTGTTGACAACCTTTGTAAATGGATACACACTGATCCTGACAAATTTGAGGCCGCAATTCAAGTATGTACGGATTTATGGATTGAAACTGCTAGAAACTCTATAGACACACATGGTGTCCATGGAACTTATACTACAGACGCTACCGCTTCAGCGGATCTTATAGATAGATCAACATTTGAAACTTATTTGCTTCCTGAGTATAAGAGATTTATGAAATCAACTAAGGATGTTCACTCATTTATGCATATATGTGGAAATACTAGGCCGTATGTAGACCTCATTCCTAATTCAGGTTTTGATGGATTTTCATTCGAGGCTCCCGGCATCTCAGTAAAGGAGGCAAAAGATGCAGTTGGGGATAGAATAGCACTAATAGGAAATCTACCAACACTATCAGTGATTCTTGAAGGTAATCCTGAAATAATTGAAAAGGAATCTGCAAAAGCAATAGCAGATGGAGTTGACATACTATGTCCTGCATGTGGCACCCCGCCACACACTTCAAACAAGAATATGATTGCTTTGGCAAATTCTGTAGAGCCGAGGAAATTTAAAAGAAAAGTAATTACGGTATCAAAATTGGATTTAGAAAATAAATATCTGCCATTAGAAGAAGAGTATAGGAATCTTACTAAAGCCGTAATTGGAGGAAACACCCTAGAAACTACAAGATTAACTGAAGAGTTAATTGCTAAAGGTAAAGATCCAAAAGCCATAATTGAAAAATCTATTTTGCCAGGAGTTGTTACAATATCTGAATTATACGATTCTGGATTTGTTTTCATCCCTGAGCTATTACTAACTGCTGATGCTATGATGGCGGGTGTAAATAAATGTCAAGAATACCTTAAAGGTGAAGTCAGTTCAGAAACTAAATTGAAAATCTTGATGCATATTCCTGAAGGAGATGTTCACGAAATAGGCAAGAATATTGTCAAAGCCATCTTGAGTGCTAAAGGGTATAGTGTTATTGATTTAGGTAAATCAATTGCTCCGGAAAAAGTTATTGAAGTAGCAATAGCTGAAAAAGTTAACATCATCTCTGGAACTTCACTTATGACCAGTACACGAGGCGCCTTCCCAAAAATTGCCAATATGATGAAAGAAAAAGGATTAGAGATACCTTTCATAATAGCGGGTTGCGCAGTGGACGCGACTTATGCAGAAAATATGAATTACGCAGTTTACTGTAAAGGTCCTGAAGATTCAAAACCCGTATTTGAAGGTTTAAAATCTGGAAAAAATTGGGAGAAGATAAGAGAGGAAGTGCATCTGAATTATAAATAATATTATTTATTTTTTTCTTTTCTTATTTTTAAATTTAATTTCTTAAAGTAGATAAAGAA
>CAZFRW010000111.1:0-2178 GCA_964521515.1 uncultured Thermococci archaeon | reverse complement strand
GTTGACCATACTAACAATATTCAGCATCCCTAAATATAAATTTAACGGTTGTATTGTTTTATAAAACTCTATTGACTGAGAAGACTAATCACTATTTATTTTTAGGGCGCCTTTTTATTATACTCCCACAATCCTGGCAGATTTTTTTGTCTTTTGAATGTATTTTTTTGCACCCCATACAATAATATTCCCAATGAATTATATTTTTTATCCCAGATTCTCTGATGGATCTATATTCGACTTTTAGAATAGAAGAAACATTTTGGATCCCGTAATCCTCTGAGATAATAGCAGAATCTAAATCAAGCGCAAGCGCAATTAGTTTGATATCCGTCAAAGATAGATTATCTCCAGTTGCCTGAGTCTTTTTAGCTACATCTTTTACAATTTCTGCGTTTGGTTCCTTTATCTTAATCTTTCCAGAATCTAAAAAATAAGACAATCTTTCTTTAGACCGATCGTCTTCAACTTCGCCAATAACTTCGTAGACGGTAAAATAATCATCTTCGCCTGGCAAAAATCCGCCTATAAATGCTGATGAATCAAGGACGAACTTCACTAAATTCACTTCTTTACGAATCTAGCCTTAAGAAGGCTCTTTTTGATTTCTATTTTATCGCCTGGTTTCATTGTGCCTTGGGGAAATCCATCTGTGACAATTGTACAGGGCCTATCCAATGCGGTGACAATCACAGTTTCATTGTCCGGGTATACCAATGGACTTGCTTTGCGGTAAAGCGGACAGATAGGTGTAATACCAAATTCCTGAGAATTGGACTTTATTATCGGCCCTCCTGCAGAATAAGAATATGCTGTGGAGCCAGTTGGCGTAGTTATAATAACACCATCACCTGAGATAATATATTCTTGCCCTGAAATCTCTACTTTAACTTGTGATACTCTTGTAGCAACTTCTGTTCGTATTACGATATCGTTTAGTGCCTCTACAGTTCTGTTGTTAGTCTTGCAAGAAATCATAGAACGCTCTTCAATTTTATGATTTTCTAGTATTTGAGGTATATAACTAATTTCTTCGGGCGTTATCTCGTTTAAGAATCCAACAGTTCCCATATTTACCCCTAATATTGGCGTGTCCCTATACCTTCTAACAGACTTTAGTATCGTTCCGTCGCCACCAACAGATATCAAGAGATCTATGTCGCCTGCTTTTTTGGAATATTTATTTTTAGGAAAGTGTTTGTTTAATATTTCATCAAAAAAGACTTCATGTTTTTCTTTCAAGAGTTCTGATATTTCCCTAGCAATGTCCAATGCTTTTTCTCTGTCCATCCTAGAGATTATGCCAACTCTCAAAATAATCTACCTTTAAATCTTAATAGTATTAGTATTAATAATATTGAAGCCGCGCCACCAATTATTGTGTAAATTAAAGGTGTAAATGGATTACCTCTAGGCGCTGTTTCTGCTACTTTAGCTAATTGATCTTCTTCATATTCCATTTGCCTTATTTCATCACTGTTTCCCGCGCCTTGAGACATAAGATTAGGTTCTTCTGATTCAAAAGATTGAAAGATACCTGGGGCACTAAAACCTAGGCCCAAAATAACAACTAAGAACATGACTAACAAAGCAGTCGGTGTAGGGATATAAGATGTTTTTAGACTAGCCGATAGACTCCTAACAGTTTCTTCCTTTTGAGAAGGGACTATAAGAATCGCAGTTTTTTTAGGACCGTAATATTTTATATCCTTAAATTTTCTTGAAAGTTTTGTATCAACTACTTCTATAATTCCAATTTCCATCAATCTTTCTATATGAAACATCACAGTAGGCATTGGAAGGTCTAACTTCTTTGCTAGATCACCGGCTGATTGTGGTGTAATAAAAAAAGCGTCTATTATACTCCTCCCGTTGTCATTTGCGAGCTCCATGGCAACCATCTTTGCTTTTTCATCATCTGTTGATATAACATGTAGTACATCATCTAAAGTTGCCATAAATACTTTATTTTATTATATCTTTAAAAGTATATCTTAAAATTAAAGGCAAAAGATTTTTATACTTACCCCAATCCTTGAGGCTCCGGAGATGGTAAATTACGCATAATAAATCGATATTTTTTATATTAAGTTTAATAGTAGTATCATCATTAATCAGTATTCCTAAAGCAGAAGCCCAAGGATTTGTATATTCATTTGGTTTTTCGCCCGAATCTTC
>CAZFRW010000110.1:0-2240 GCA_964521515.1 uncultured Thermococci archaeon | reverse complement strand
GAGTTTCTTTAAGTTTGTTTTAAGAAAAGAATAAATTAAAAAATAAAATAATTTATTGGTTTACGCGTCTACATGTGAGAATACTACTGCCCCATCACCATAAGTGACTGTGAAAGTTCTGTTTGTACCTCTAACAGTTGTAAAACCTGTTGGAGTTGTTACAGTTATTTTAAATGATTTGCTTGCACCAGCAGCTATATCCATACTTGCTCCAGCAGTATCTACTATTGTAGCTGCTGTCACACCCGTCATTGTAACTGGACCATCTATAGTAACAGTTGAAGTCATTGAATTCTTCAATACAACATAATATGTATTGCTATCGTTATCTACACTTACCAACTGTACTGCTCTTCCAAGTGTTTCACTGGCTACTTCTCGGACATCTTCCTGAGCTCCCTGTTGGAAACTTCTAAACCATATAAAGTATGCCCCAACGGCTGCAACGGCTACTGCGACCAATAACATGACCGCAATAACTGGTGATACAGCCTTCTTGTGTTTTCTAAAAAATTTCATCATATTTATGCCTCCATGTATACATGGACAATAACTACTATTGCTAATCATATTTAAAGGTTTCGGTTAAAATAGTTAATGGACAATCATAAACACACTTATTCCAATAAACTCAAAAAAAATTGCGAAAAGTTTAAATAGATAATTATTTAGTTACTATTATGAAAGATATTGATGAAAAGATTATTGAGATTATGAAAGAAAATGCGAGAATCTCAATAACAGATATTTCAAAAATCACACAAATTCCAGATACTACGATTCATTTTAGGCTAAGGAAGCTAAAAAATATCCTAAATTACAGATTAACCCTAAATCACAAAAAACTCGGCGAGAATTATTATCTTCTAGAAATAATCCCTGAAACTTATGCCATAGATTCGATCACGATAAAAAAGGCAGAAGAGCTTTTCGAGCGTCTAAGAAAAATGGAAGGGATCCTATTTGTAGTGAAGGCAAGGGATTCATTCATGCAGATAGGAAAGTTCTTTGCGATATACGCCGGAAAAGAAAAGCCAAAACTAGAAATTCCGGGGGTAAAAGTTTCAACGATCACAGAAACAGATAAGATCTGGGGTGAACTAGCCCTATGCTCAAAGAGCTAGAACAGAATAACATTCTTCTTTTGGGAGAGCCTGAAACAGGAAAGGAGTATTTCTCCAAAGAATTAGTCAAAGGCGATTTAATCTATGTCAGTATAGAAAAAAGCCCAAAAGAGGTAAGGGAGCTCTTTAAACCTAAATTTATAGTAGATTGTTACACGGAGAGGCTTGGCGTCAAAAGTGCTGAAAAATTCTATATTTCATATGCATATGATCTAGATGAGATAATAAGGAACATCTTCATGGCAAGGGAAGAAACAGGAAAAGATACGACAGTAATAATTGATTCTCTTTCTACTTTGGTAGTGACATTGGGGCTTGTCCCGGTATATAGATTTGTCCAGAGGCTATTTGCGCTAGGCAGAGAAAAGAATACCCGAATAGTAATTATGCTCCATAAGGGGATGCATAAGGATGAGGTAGAAGTTTCCATAAGGCATCTAGCAGACGCTACGTTATTTTTAGAAAGGGACGTTGAAATGGGCGAGGAAGTTTATCATGTCGATTTTGGAAAACTCTATAGCGGAAAGTATAAAAGAATTAAGTATCGCATAAATAACAATAAAATAGTATTTGATAGATTCACAATATAGTGTATTTAATAAAAAAGGAAGAATTTATTAACGTGTCAAAAGCTGTATTAATATTGAGTTTGTAATAATTATAATAAGATTTCCTAATTACATTAAGGATACGGGTGAGAATAAATGGAGGATAGAGTAAAGACAGGAATTAAGGGGCTTGATGAACTGATTGGCGGTGGATTGCCAAAAAGCTCATCAATATTATTATCCGGTGAGGCAGGTACAGGAAAGACTATATTTTCCCTGCAGTATATCTATTCAGGTGCCAAGGAGTTTGGGGAAGCGGGCATCTATGTTACTTTTGAAGAAAAACCTGAAGAGCTAAGGAGAGAAGCTCTGCAGTTCGGCTGGGATTTAAAAAAGTATGAAGAGAAGAAAAAAATTGTAATACTTGACGCCGCATCACTTCGTGTTGGGATACCCACAGAAGAAAATTTCTACGTCAAAAGAGACGCCGACATAAAGTCACTTCTTTCAAAGCTATACGAGATAGCAGTTGATATCAATGCAAAAAGGATCGTCATAGATTCTCTTC
>CAZFRW010000109.1:0-2244 GCA_964521515.1 uncultured Thermococci archaeon | reverse complement strand
AAATTTGGAAAACGCCTGTAGACTAATATCTACATGGAATGGCTATGTCGCCTATCTTATCGCTCAAAGGGGTGTTAGCCCCACAACAGCCGAAATATACAGAAGGTGCATCGCCATGTACTTGAAAACTGGCAAAACGGAGGAGGAATACTACCTGGATGTTCTTTTAAATGAAAAATACTCCTCGTCCTTCAAGCACAACATGTACTTCGCCCTGAAATGGCACGCCGCCATGCATGAAAGGCCGTTCAAGATGAAGAAGAACAGGCTGGAAAGAAAGGTCCGGATGAACATATCGCTAGAGAAGTGCTGGGCGCTTTTGGAGGCGATAACTGAGGACGACCTTAGGCTTGCGGTGTACCTTGCATTGAACACGGGGCTTAGGCCATCCGAGGTGCTTGGCCTTCAACTGGAGGACATAGACTTTGATGAGGGGTATCTGCTTGTGAAGAGGACAAAGACCTACCGCGAGAGGCTAGTGCCCCTGAACAAGAAGACAATCGTTGAGCTAAAGCGCTACATATTCAACAACGGCATATCCAAAGGAAGGCTCTTCATCATGACAAGGGACAGGTTCTCTAAGCTCATCTTGAGGTATTCCAGGGCTCTCGGATTCAAGGTCACGCCCTACATGCTCCGCCACACGTTTGCAACTCTCTTTGTGGAGAACAACGGGAACCTCCTTATACTGAAGAACATCATGGGGCACAGCCAGATCTCCACGACCGAGCGTTATGTCCACGAGTCCAAGCGGATGATAAAGAGCGGGTATGACAGGGCGTGTCCCGAGTTCTAGCGCACGTTAAAATTATGGCCAATTCGTTTAATAGGATCTGGCCTTAAAAATAATTATGGTAAACTCATTCAGTTTTACTTAATAAACTATAAATAGGCTATCCTATATACCCAAGTTCCCTGGCTTTGTCAAAACATTCCTGTGCTTTTGCATTTTCTCCCAAATCTTCAAGAACTAATCCTTTGCAAAACCACGCAACTGCATAATTTGGATCAATTGAAAGTGTCTTATCAAAACAGTATACGGCATCAGATAATTTACCTTTTTTATAAAGTGCAAGTCCTTTGCCGTTCCAAGCATGAACATTATTTGGATCTATATTAATAGCCTTTTCAAATTTTTCCAGAGACGCATCATACTTTCCTTGATTGTATAATGAAACTCCTTCTGCAACATATTTTTCGGCATTTGGAGCAAATATTGTTGATGCAACTACTATTAGACTAATAACAATTACCCCTACAATTGCAATATAGAAACGTGGATTATTAAATATAAGGCGAACATTTTTCTTCGATTTTAGTTTGATACCACAGTGGAGACATATATCCCATGAGTCGTCTATTTCTTTATTGCAGTTTGGGCAAGTAGAAATCTCCATTGAGTATGATTCACCAATTTCGTAGGATTTTTTCACGTCGTTGCACTCTTCAACATAATACTTGGAATTAGGTAAGGAGGACAATCTTCTAGATCGGAGCATGTATATGAATATAATAATGATAAAAACAAATCTTACAATATCAATTACAAATCTATTATAATCATAAGCATAATAGTGATTTGATACAAATACCACCATGAAAAGGGCAAGAACACAAATAGCTGCCCCCATACCTAGTATATGGTTTGAATCAATCGTGAATTCTTTTTTATCTGATATTGAACGAACTAAATTCTTTCGCTTATCATGGGGAAAAGCAACAGTACTTTTTTTGTGAAAAATTATTAAGGTATCTTTTTCGCATTTTTGTATTTTTATTTTATTTTCATGGCTGTAACCAACTTCTATGGGGTAAACATATGCTAGGATAAAATCTCCATCTTCTTCAAATTCAAATCCATTCTTGGTAAACCACTCCTTAATCTCACTCTTGACCTGCTCTACGTCCTTGCCCTTTATCCGGTAAGCCTTGCCCGTTCTGAAGTCAGATGTCATTTATTTGGATCTCCTCTTTCTGTTTTGATTTTTGGATCTTAATTTGTAAGTAATAGCCAACAAGAAAAGCCAAAAACATGGTTATCATGGAGTGTTCCACATAAACAAATTCAGGATAATCTCTAATTATTACTCCAGCTGCGGGAAGAAGAAAAAGAATTCCTACTCCTTCTATAGATCTAATAAATAGATTTTCCTTTTTAACGCCTAACAAATAAATATCTATTACTATCGAGAATGATATCAGAAGAAGTATCTCTAAAAAAAATAAATAAATTAAGTAGTTCAT
>CAZFRW010000108.1:0-2291 GCA_964521515.1 uncultured Thermococci archaeon | reverse complement strand
AAGCTAAAAAGGATCCATCTCTTTTCAAACTTGCTATGGATTTTCCTCATGAAGTTAAAGAACTAAGAATCGTTGATATCAAAGGGTTCGATGCACAAGCTGATGGTGGATGTCATGTTAAAAGTTTAAAGGAAATAGGTAAGATAATCTTTCTTGAAGCAATCAATAAAGGTAAAAACAACAGAAGGATATATTTTTCTCTTGAAGACCATGAATAAATTAATAAGTAGATTACTATTTTTCATTTCATGCAAAAAGATTATTGGACCATTATTATTTCTGCAATTTTTTTTGGTCTGATTATACCCGGCGGACAATATTTCTCAAATTTAGGATTTTCTCTTTATGAGATCTCAGTTTATTCATTATTTTTTCTTTTTATACTAACGTTACCAATAATTATTGTTAAAAAGACAGTTCCTCTAAGGAAAGATAATCTTGCCTTTTTTGTATTATATGGCCTTATTGGTGCTTTATTGCAATTGACGCAATTTGGAGGCGTCATATTTGGAACGCCTGTTGCCATAGTCGCTCTTTTACTTTACACGCAACCGATATGGACAACTTTCTTTGGAAGACTAATCCTAAATGAAAAAATATCTAAAATGAAATTAATAGCAGTAACAGTTGCATTTCTTGGTGTAGTCTTTTTACTGTCTCCTTGGAATATTAGTAACGTTGGAAGTGTGAATGGATTGGTATCCTCTTTGCTTGCTGGGATATTCCTCTCCTTATGGGTCATTTTTGCTAGAAAAACAGGTATAAATAAAGATTATTATATCAATACAGTATCAGCTTATTCTTTTATGTCGTTACTCTGGTTGATAATTTTATTTCCCTTAATTAAAATCTTGTACCATAGTGAATATCTAACAAGACTATCTTACGAGTTCCCGATTAGTTATTGGATATATTTTGGATTTTTCTGTTTAATTTCTGCATTCTTACCAAACTCATTATTCTATAAAGCTATAGAAAAAGTAGAAGCATCAAAAGCAGGGGTAATACTACTTCTAGAGCCAGTAGTGGCATCAATCGTAGCAATGATTTTATTTAGTCAATATCTTAGCTCAAGTAGCTTTGTGGGCGGAGGATTAATTCTTTTATCCAACTATTTGGCAATTAAAGAATAGTAAATGGCTACAATATATTTATATGAATCTCAGATTTATTTTATAGTATGGAAAAAGATGAACACTCAAAAGAAAATGACTCTGAGCTAACTTCTGAGTTGATAGAACAAGCCTATAAACTTGGAGTGGATATTTTTGGCATTTCTAATCTAGAACTATTAAGGGACTATTTAACTTATCCCAAAGACCTACTTGGGACCTACTCAAGAGGAATAAGCATTGGATTAAAAGTTCCGGATGAAGTTCTTGAAAAACTTCCAGAAAGTAGACCAATTTATGCAAAACATTATACCATGATTAATGATAGACTAGATTTTATAGCCTATGAGATCACGAAATTCTTAGAATTTAAAAAATATAAAGCTCTGCCCATACCTGCTTCGAAACTGCTTAAAGATCTAAAATGGAAGAGTTTTATATCGCACCGAGCTATCGCTAGAACTGCTGGAGTTGGGTGGATTGGGAAATCCTTAAATTTAATAACAAAGGAATATGGTCCACGAATTCGTTTTGCATCTATAATAACTAATGCCCCACTTGAAACAGGGGTTCCTCTTGAGAATAATTGTGGAGAATGCCAAGAATGCATTGATAACTGTATTGTTGGAGCATTAAAGAATATTTCCTTTAAGGAATACCCTAACGAGAGAGAAATCTCTTTGGATTTAGATAAATGCGTTTCTAAACTCCAAGAATTTTCAGAAGACCCAGACATAGGAGTAATGGTTTGCGGGGTATGTTTAAAAGTATGTCCTTGGGGTAAAAAATAATATTAATTAAAATTTATAGAAAGAAAAGAAGTAATAAAATTAATATATTAAAATTATTCCATTTGGAATATTGCAGCGGCTATAACAGTTGTCCATTTGCCACATGGATCACCTTTAGTTGCAATAGCAATGCTTTCACTGTCAATTATTTTGCCGCTAGCCTTGTATATCTCGTTTCTTTCGTCCCAAGCAGTATCGGGATTAAAATCTATACCTAAAGTCGTCGCTAGCATCGTAGCAGCAAGATCTTCAGCATAATCTCCTGAAAACTTTTCATCCTGCCCAAACATATGCACTTCACTTAGGTAACCATATGTACCTTTCTCTGCGGGTACTGCAAGGCCTACTGCTGCAGAAAGCTGTCTGTGTGGCTCATCTGTAGCATTTC
>CAZFRW010000107.1:0-2316 GCA_964521515.1 uncultured Thermococci archaeon | reverse complement strand
CTTTTTCCTGAAGTTTCTTGATGGCAATGTAAGTCAAGGCTCCAAAAACTCCAATTCCTGCAAGGATAATCTTGTCTTCATCATCCATATATTAAACTTAGAATCTTAAAAATAAAAAACTATTGGTTATAATTTATTATTTGATTTTAACTTTGCAATATCCTCATTTTTACCTATAATGGCAAGAGAACTATTCTCAGTTATAGCGAAGCTCCCCCCGGGAATTAAATGGAAAGGTCCTTTTGGCCCTTCTTTTATGGCTATTACTTGAACTCCAAAGTTATCATCTAACTTTAGCTCTGCAAGTGTCTTACCTACGTACTCTTTAGGAGCTTTTAACTCAAAGATCTTATAATCGGGCTCAACAGGAAGCCAATTAATAAGATTTGGAGTTGTTAGAGTCTCGGCAAGTTCAAGTGCAACATCTTTTTCGGGATAAATTACCTTTGAAGCCCCCACTAAACCCAAGATACGGCCATGATCCTCATTTATCGCCTTTGCAATTATCTTCTCAACGCCTAGATCTTTCAAATATAAAGTTATCATAACACTTGCTTCAATGTTGTCCCTCATGCACACTATCGCAGCATCTACAGATTTATCTACAAACTCTGACAACACTTTCCTGTCAGTTGCATCTGCAACAATTGCCTGGGTTACCAAATCTTTAATCTGCTCAACCTTTCTTTCTGACTCATCTATAACTAAAACTTGATTTCCTAGTTTATTAAGTGCAGTTGCAACATTTATCCCAAAATTTCCAAGCCCTATAACTACAAACTGTTTCATTAAATCACACTTCTCTCATCCAACAAAGATATCTGCCTTTGGGTATTTAAAAGATATTTCTTTTTGTTTGCCCAATAATGAAAATCCTATTGCCAATGGCCCTATCCTCCCTATTAACATAAGGGATATTATTACTATCTTTCCAACTGAACTAAGATACGGCGTTATACCAAGAGAAAGGCCAACAGTGCCCAGGGCGGAAATAATCTCAAAAAGAACCTGAATAAAAGTAAATTCTTCACTAAGAAGTAATATAAAGAGGGCGACAACTATAAAAATCAAAGAAGTTATGAATATCCCAAAAGCTTTCTCTATTTTCTCAGTAGCAATTATTCTCTTGAATATATTTACATCAGTTTTACCTTTCAAAAGATAATATGTGAATAAAATTAATACGCCAAAAGTGCTTGATTTTATACCCCCCCCAGTACCCCCAGAAGACGCACCTATGAACATTAGGATCATTATAATAAAAAGGCTTGGCAATCCCATCAGGGATATATCAACACTGTTAAAACCTGTAGTGCTTGAGGATGATATTGATTGAAATAGTGAAGTTATAACTGAATTATTCGAATCACCTTCTGATAAAAAAATAATAATGAATCCAATAAATATCAAAGCTATTGTGAGTAAAAAGCTAAACTTAGTATAGACTGAGAGTTTTTTCTGTTCTTTTTTATAAGATGATCTGGCAAACCTTAGAACATCATAAATTACAAAAAATCCTATTGCCCCGAGTATACATAAGACACTAAGAACGGCATTGATTAAAATGTTATTTTGATATCCGATAAATCCATCTTTGAATAAAGAAAATCCTGCAGTACAGAAAGCAGAAACTGAATGGAAAACACCCAAATATAGTCCACCATTAAAACCAAAATCTTTTGTCCAGTAGATACAAAGAACTAATGCGCCTAAGGCTTCTATGGTGAATGTGATTACTGTTATTATTTTTACAAACCATATCATATCAACTGTTGTAGGTCTCTTAACAGATTCTCTTAAAAGCATTCTATCTGTGATTGATATTTTTCCACCAAGGCCTAAGACCATCAATGTAACTCCTATCATATACCCAAGTGCACCAACCTGGAATAATAACAGTATTACGCCTTGACCAAAAAGAGAGTAGTAAGTTCCAGTATCTTCAACTATAAGTCCAGTTGTAGTTGAAGCCGAAGTTGAAGTGAAAAGAGCGTCAATATAACTTTGAGGGACCCCTGAGGAAGAGGCTATGGGCAACATAAGTAATAATGATCCTAGTATTGTTATTGAAATATAACCTAGTACTAGCAACTGTATTGGAGTTAAAACATCCCATATTCTATCTAGCGTGATTTTATTCATCTAATCTATATTTTTTTATTTTCTTTTATATCTATTTCTTTTATTTAATTCAAATCCTTAAGATTAAATTTATATTTATTGAAAGAGAAATAGTATTAGTATAGGTGAAATCATGGATCTTATTTTGAGAAATGCTAGATTAAATGATAATAATTATTTAGTTGACATAGGAAT
>CAZFRW010000106.1:0-2447 GCA_964521515.1 uncultured Thermococci archaeon | reverse complement strand
CGCATGGGAGCTCTTTGTCCCCGATATAGACCCTGTACTCGATGAGATTTCTTGCCATATTACCACTTCCTGGAATTATTAAATGACGCTTATGACGGTTTTATAGTGATTTTAGTAAAAGTCCTATAATGTATATCATATAGAGAGTTTTATGTAAAGGGCAAGATAACCGTCATATGTGTCACAGCTAATAATTACCAGTTGCTACCTCTGTAGCTTTTCCTCATTCTTTCAACTTGATCTGACACAAGCTCAATCCCTTCCCAGTATCTGTTGCTTCCATCTCTAGTTTTTTTAAGGCCAATCTGAGATAGCCTTCTGCCAAAAGCCTGCTGGGATATAGGTGTTGCTTTTATGAAGCTGCAGTACTCCTTGTAGGCCTCATAAAGATCTCCTGCTAGGGTTTTTTCTAGCACCCCCATCTTGCAAAGATCATCCAGAAAATCCTTCAGAGGGTCCATCTCACCCTTATACTCTTCAGTAGCCTCAACGACAATTGCAGGCGGAGTTAATCCTTCTCTTTGCCATTTCAGACACCCTTCAATGATCCAGTTCAGAATACCTGCCTTCTCCTGCTTTAGCTTTGTTGCAAGCTCCCTGTCCTGCTTATCTTCGGGGATTGTGACCGCAAATGGAATGAGCCTTATCCTTCTCCAGATGGCGTTTTCCGCCCCTTTTATCTCAGGTTTGTTGTTTGCGGCAATCCAGATCTTAAAATTAGGGACAAACTCAAATCCTTCAGAATAGAGAAATCTAGCATATATCTTGTCTTGGCCTGTCAGTTGCTTGACCAAATTTTCTGCAAGCTGCTTTCCCTCTTCCACTTCAACTGAGCATACAAGCCTTGCACCTTTCAATCTTGCGATATCATTTCTAGGGCCGGTGTCATGCTTTTTGATAACAAAAGTTGAGAAGTCAGTCTGCCTTGAATAGTCTCCCATTAGATCCCTTATTACTTCTAAGAATGTTGTCTTGCCGTTGGCGCCTGTGCCGTGAAGGAAGAATAGAACCTGCTCTCTGGTGTCTCCTGTAAGGCTATAGCCTACGGCCTTTTGGATATACTTAATCAGATCTTCGCTACTCTCAAATATCTCTTCCAAAAACTTTGCCCACTGAGGGCATTCAGAAGAAGGCTCAAACGAGACATTTGCCATCTTTGTGATGAACTCTTCCTTCCTGTGGTCTTGCAAGAAGAGCCCTGTCCTAAGATCTATTATCCCATTTTCAACGTTTAGAAGCCAGATGTTGTGGTCAAGTTCATCTGGCGAGACTGGAACAAAAGAAGCTGAAAGTTTTATCATCGACTCTATCCTGTTTGAGCTCTCAGAAGTTATTGCCCATTTTGAAAGGGCCATCTTGTTATCCTGGTCATTTTCCTTCATTGATTCGATGTGGATAGTTCTGGCCGTGTCCATTGCAATCCTGTAGATGTCCCTCCGATCGTCCATCCTCCATACCGTTCCATTCCAGATTAACCACCTGTTTAGCGGTGGGCTGAACCTGATACTGTCACCAAAGTAGAGGATCATTCTCTCGGCATTGCCTATGTCTGTCATCGATATCCTATTTTGATAAAAATCTGTAGTTATATTTCCAATTTCATTCTCATCCAAAGGAGTTCTGCACCTTTCCTTGTTTATGACACTTAGGGCCTCTTTTACCATGTCAGGCGATAATCCCCTGTTCCTAAGGGTGCCGGATATGCTGGTGAGCTCTGTATTTCTTTTTCCTGTTTCAATTAGTCCGTTATTTTTACTTTTTGTTGATTCGTTTTTTTCCTCGATAATATGCCAGAGCCAATTAGGAATCTCAACCAAGCTACTTTCATAGATTCTATTCTCCCACTTGTACCTCCTGCCTGAGGGGTGGATGCTTGGAGGCGCCACAACGTACCCCCCATTGGCCTTAATATCAAGCCCAGGATAAATCGATGTCATTGAATCAATCTCGTTTCCTTCAGTCCAAAAATAGAAATGCTTGCCTCTTGAGGTCCTGACTGTTGGCGTGTCTGGTATTTTCCCCTTTGACAGTATTTTAAAAGATTCTTTTCCCTCCTCTCCATCGATGTCAAGGACTAGGAGCTGGCTAATAGATCCTGTTACAACACCTATGTTCGCATCTGGCCAATCCCCCCACCATTTTCGAACTAGGTCAGAAGTTACATCCTTTGTCTGGAATTCCTTCCAGTTTACAAGTGGCTTTTTATCCCTAGGGACTAGGGGGATGGGATTAAGGCCGAAGACAACTAGGTAGTCCATGGCTATTGCCTTGTTTGGAGGGAGCTTTTCCCCTCCCCATGTATTATCATCTTCATTTTGGTCATTATTCAAAGATTCACCTCAAAATGTGTATTAGGTTTTGAATTGCTGCTTAATGAGGTTTAATTGAGAAGAATTTTAGATTAGAAAACAACTAAAAAAATAAAAAAGAAATTATTTTAAATTTAG
>CAZFRW010000105.1:0-2488 GCA_964521515.1 uncultured Thermococci archaeon | reverse complement strand
TTTTTCAAATAGTCGGTGGTATTCTTCAAAGGGTAAAGAGATGATTGAAGTAAATAAGCAGTTCCATTTTTTGATAAAAATAGATCTAGACCTTTCAAGAATGTACGTATGTGATCCCCTCCATCGGCCCCCCCATGGTAGGATAAATCAATAAATTTTCTTGGTGGCGAATCAACAGGTAAATAGGGGGGATTAAAGACTATAAGGTCAAACAAAGTTCCATTTTTAATCGAAGAAAAAATATTTGAGTAAAAAAAGTAAATGTTATTGATAGAGTTGGCTAAAGCATTCTGTTTAGATAGAAATAGAGAATAAGGATTTATGTCACAACTGAAAACATTATCAATTTCTTTAGCGAGATGTAGAGAGATGATGCCACTTCCTACACCAATCTCAAGTGCATTAAGAAACTTTTTAGGATTAATTGACTCGATCAATAGATAAGAATCTTCGCTAGGAGGGTATACTTTTTCATCATGCGCTATTTTAAAGTCTAATATCTCCATCTTATCACATAAGACATCTTAAAAATTAAATAAAATTATAAATGTAACGGATAATACTACCGATATAGAGGCTGAAAACATGGCGAGCTTCAAAATGAACTTATTTAATAATGTTTTTTCAAAAGATTACATTGATGATTTTAATCATCAGATTA
Organism: uncultured Thermococci archaeon; assembly: GCA_964521515.1. Taxonomy (GTDB): domain Archaea; phylum Methanobacteriota_B; class Thermococci; order Methanofastidiosales; family Methanofastidiosaceae; genus Methanofastidiosum. Next base: position 1,827 of record CAZFRW010000105.1, on the reverse strand, counting down.
AGTGTGTAAAAGATTCAGTCATAACGCTTGAAGAGGCAATAAAGCTCCTCGAAAAAGAATGTATTCCAGAAATGGAAGATAAATGTAAAATAGTCGTGGAATTAGAAAAAGAAGGGAAAGTTTATGGAGATAAATTAAAGGAAAGTCTTGATAAAGCGTTATTATTAGGGCCTAATGGTGCGAAATATGGTGAAATTTCTATTATTATAAGTGGCATAAGCCAAAAAGCCAAATCTGTTTCAGAACTACTGATCAGTTTAAAAGAAGAAAAAGTTCCCAAAGATCAAATTAAAGATTTAGTAAAATTAATAGAATCAAACGAAAGCATTACACGTGAGATATATCTTACAATGAGAAAAATAGAAGATTCAGATAATGAAAAAATAAATAGATATTCTAAAAAAATAATAAAGAAGAAGAGTGAAGCAGAAGAATTATCTGATTTATTGTTAAATAATTTTATCAAACAATCTGAAAAAGGCACTTTATTTGAATCATTTAATAGTATAATTACTATATTAAAAAAAATACCTGAAGACGCAGAAAATGTAACCCTAATTATTAATAGATAACCTAGGTAATAAAATGAAAGTAATAGAAATAAGTAATGTTACAAAAAAATATGGTGATAGGGTAGCAGTGGATAACTTCTCTTTTACTGCCGAAAGTGGTAAAATTTATGGATTTTTAGGGCCAAATGGAGCTGGTAAAACAACTACAATAAGAATGATTATGGGAATAATAGAGCCAGATTCAGGAAACATAAACGTTTTTGGGGAAAAACTTTCTGAAGGGAGTAAGAAAAGGATTGGTTATATACCTGAAGAGAGAGGACTTTACAGAAAATATGGGGTATCTGATCTTTTACTTTATTTTGGGAGACTTAAAGGATTAAGTTTAGAAGAAGCCAGAAAAAATACTGAGATATGGCTTGATAGAGTTGGCCTTAAAGATAGGGCCAATAGTAAAATAGAAGAGCTTTCTAAGGGGATGCAACAAAACGTTCAACTTATTGTATCTCTAATTAACAATCCCGATCTTGTTATTCTAGATGAGCCATTTGTGGGGCTTGATCCAATCAACACAAGAAATATGAAGGAGATCATTTATTCATTGAAGGAATCAGGGAAAACAATAATTTTTTCTACTCATCAGATGAATGAAGCCGAAAGACTTTGCGATCATATTTTTTTAATCAACAAAGGGACAAAACTAATCGATGGATCACTAGAAGAAATAAAAAAGAAATATTCAAAAAATTTTGTTTCTGTTGAGTTTAGGAATAAAATAATAAAACTTGAAGATATAGGCATTATACAAAATGTTTATTACGCGGGAAATAAAGCTGAGATAGAACTAAGAAAAAATACTAATTATAATGATCTTTTGGAAGTCTTGATACACAAGGGAGACATAACTAAGTATGAAATCTCCGAATCTTCACTTGAGAGCATCTTTGTTGAGGTAGTGACAAATGGGGTCTAAAACAAAAATAGTTGCAGTAACTGAATTTCTGACTAATGTAAAAAGAAAGGAATTTATTATTCTTACCTTTCTTCTTCCTTTAATACTAGTAATGTCAATGATTATTCCTGCATTCTTCATGCAGACAATATCTCACGATAAGGAAACACTTGGGGTAGTCGATGAAACAGGTATTGTTTTACCAATTCTTAAAGAGAGGTACAATGACTATATTATAAAAGACCTATTAAACGCTGAAGAAGCCAGACAACTCCTTGAGAATAATAATATATCCGGCTATTTAGTAATTCCAAGCGATTTTATAAAAGTTGGAAAAGCCTCTTATTATTCAAAAGTTCAATT
>CAZFRW010000104.1:0-2555 GCA_964521515.1 uncultured Thermococci archaeon | reverse complement strand
AATAGCCAAGAAGATGTTACTTTTTCTCTTATGGAAACCGCATATTCTTTAGTAGTTGAAGCATCAGAAAGAGCAATGTCACACACAGAAAAAAATGAACTATTATTGACAGGCGGAGTCGCGTCCTCTAAAAGATTAAAGGAAATGTGCAACACAATGTGCCTAGAAAGAGATGCTAAACTTTTTGTCCCCCCAGCTGCTTTATGTCGAGACAACGGAGCAATGATAGCATACCAAGGTCTATTAGAATACACTAATGGCAAGAGGATGGAGATTGAGAATACCATAATAAAACAAAAATGGAGAACTGACGAGGTGGAAGTTAATTGGATATAAGGTATATCAAAAAGGCTGTAAAAATTATTAAAAATGGTGGGGTAGTAGTATATCCAACTGACACCTGCTACGGCATTGGCTGCGACGCCACAAATCCTCTAGCGATTGAAAAAATATTTAGAATAAAGGGTAGAGAAAAGGGCAAACCACTTCCATTGATAGCTTCTTCAATTGAGATGATAGAGAAATATGTTTTTTTAGACGAAAGAGCAATTAAACTATTCAACACTTTTCCAGGCATATCTGTAGCCCTTAGAAAAAAAGGAAAGATAATACCAGACATAGTAAACAAAGAAAAACTAGCATTCAGAATACCCTCAAATGAAATTTCAAGAAGTTTGGCTGAATTGTCAGATAAACCCATAGTCTCGACAAGTGCAAATAGGTCAGGGGATCCATCCCCCTACTCTATAAATGAAGTAAAATCCAGTCTCAAGGATTCTTTAAAAGAAATTGACCTGTTTATTGATGGAGGTGTTCTTACTAAAAATCTTCCATCAACTATAGTTGATTTGGTCGAAGATAAAGTTGGGAGGATAGGCAACGTAAAAGAAAAACAAATATTAGATCTACTAGGGGGCAAGATTTGATACTAAAAAAAGGAGCAGAGGCAGATCTTTATCTTGAAGATTTCAAGGATGTATTCGGATTTGACTTTTATAATGAGAAGGTCGTGATTAAAAAAAGAATTAAGAAAAGTTACAGAATTAATGAAATTGATGACATGATCAGGGGATTTAGAACTGTAAAAGAGGCAAAGATAATCAATAAAGCAAAACTTTCCGGCGTATACTCTCCGGCATTATACCTTGTCGACTTAAAGGAAAAAAGCATTGTGATGGAATATATAAATGGAATTAGATTAAAAGAACATTTATCTTTGAAGGGGCTTGATAGGGAAATTGGATTAAAGATAGGTAAATCAGTTGGCTTTCTGCATAAAGCTGGAATTGTTCATGGAGATCTTACAACTTCGAACATGATCTTAAAAGACGGCAAAATATACTTCATTGACTTTGGATTATCCGAGGAATCTGAAGAAATTGAGAAACAAGGGATAGATGTACACCTATTAAGACAAGCTTTAGAAAGCACTCATTTTGATATCTCTAGTGAATTATTTAAAATAATACTTGAAGGATATTCAGATGTCCTTGGAAATGAAAAAAAGGACGAAATCCTCCAAAGAATAGAACAAATAGAAAAGAGGGGAAGATATAGAAAAAGAGATTAAATCTTTTCTAATTCGCTTAAAACTTCCCAGAGAATTGTTCTCGTGTGCATTGGCATGTTAGGATCGTTTGAAATTTCGTCCAATAGCTCAACTGCAGCATGTGCTCTTGATTGGACAGGTTCAGAAGTATCGAGTAGTCTGTCAGCAGCCTCTTTGGCAGTTCTTCTTATATTTCTAGGAACACTGTTGTCTTCGTTAACAAATTCGTTTAAGTAGTCGACTATACCTTTAATATTTTCTTCAGGCATTATATCACCTCTTCTATATACCGCATGAACATGAGATTGCTTTAAAACTTTTATCTTTGGGATATTTAATTTACCATAAATAAATGGGTTATAATTATAGATATTATGCCAAAAATAGCTCCAATTAACCAAATTATGAGAACTAAGCTTTTTTCAGTGAGTTTAAAATGGGAAGTAAGTAAATTTGCTACCGAGAGATAATTTTGAGGGTGCAAAATCCCTTGACTATCAATCTTTGTGGGCCCATATTTTTTGCCTCCAAATCTCCTCACTGATTTAAATAAAAACTCCATAATTTGAGGGATTAGAAGGATTACACCGAGTATCTCTATGTGTTTTATGATTGAAAACGATGCAATGATTGCGCCAACTATCAATGTTCCAGTGTCTCCGGGAAATATTTTTGCTGGGTATTTATTGTAAACTAAGAAAGCAAGGAAGGATAATGTGAAAGTTAGGAGATATATTGATGTTTTTAGGTCTCCCAAGAGAAATATGCAGATTGAAAGTGAAAGAGTGGATATAACTCCTAATCCGATCTCTTCTCCGTTAAATCCTGCAAGAAGATTTGTCAGATTTGAAGCTGCGGTGATGCCTATTGGGATTATAATGTAGTAGAGTAGGCCAATATTAATTTTGAATAAGATCAGGTCTAGTGTTGTACCGTTTAAAAAAAATAATAAGGGTACCCCACCTAAAAGACATGCAACTGTTTTGAGTGATTGAGGTATATTATA
>CAZFRW010000103.1:0-2560 GCA_964521515.1 uncultured Thermococci archaeon | reverse complement strand
TCTTAAGAACTATTTAAATAACTTTGTATCATGTCTTTTGAGAGGTTTATTGCGATAGGATTTATTTTCATCGTATTAGGCTTCATTATTATTTTTTCTGCCGGTTTTCTGTCTTCTCTTAGAGGAGGACAAGAAGGGCAGATTGAAACAGGTGGCATCATAATGATTGGGCCGATTCCGGTAATATTTGGTAATTCCAAACCTCTTATTATTATATCAATAGCTGGGGCCATCATCCTTATGGCAGTATACTTTTTTATTTCAAAGGGGGAGTTCATACGATAGAAGAAAATGACAGGATCATTTTATTAGACCCACGGGGGAAGAAATATCTCTTAACAGTTACAAACAAGATATTCCACACAAATCTAGGAAAGCTTGACCTTTCAGAGATTATCGGTAAGTCCTATGGGGACAAGATTAAATCCCACATGGGGAAAAATTTCTCAATAATAAAACCAAACTTAATTGACTTTATTTACATGATGAAAAAGATGCCCCAGACAATCAATCCTGATGATGCATGCCAGATAATAGCAAACACCGGTATCTCTTCTGGGGACACCGTAGTTGAGGCGGGCGCAGGTTCAGGCGCTGTTACGTTATTATTATCCTACACTGTATTTCCAGGAAAGGTCTATTCTTATGATATCAATGAGCGTTTCCTAAAGGTCGCAAAAGAAAATCTTGATACCTATGGAAAAGGCAATGTGGAATTCAAGCTAAAGGATATCTATGAGGGGATCGATGAGAAGGACGTCGATCTTGTTTCTCTTGATTTGCCTGAGCCGCATAGGGTAGTTGGTCATGCTTATGAGGCTTTAAGAGCTGGAGGATTCATATTCTCATTTTCTCCCTGCATCGAGCAGGTTATTGATTTTAGAAGAGAGGTATCAAAATACGATTATACGGAAGTTAAAACGCTTGAAAACATCATAAGAGAATATGAGGTAAAGGAAAGAGGGACAAGACCAAAGACAAGGATGCTTGGTCATACAGGATATCTGTCATTTGCAAGAAAGGCTTAACTTACCACCAGACTTCTTTTTTTCCTGCAAGATACCATACGACATTTGAAATAAAATGGACGATAGGTGTCACAACAATAGATATGATGACTATTTCTATAGATGGAAGCCCAAGAGGGGCTACAAAAACTATCGCACCAATCATGAAGTCAAGCTGGTCAAGTAAGGGTGCAGCATCCCCACTTTCTATATTTAATCTTCTTTTTATGAAGCTTCCAAAAAGATCCCCGGCAATTGCACCTGTACCCATCAAAAATCCCCTTAAGAGGGCGTACCCTATAGATGGGAAGGGAAGTGCTATATGCTGTAAAAGACTTATTATTATACCGGCAAAAATTCCGACCAAACAACCTTTTTTCGTTTTACCCTTTCCAAACAACCTTTTGCCATCATAAAAGAGCCTTCCGCCATCAAGGGGCGGACCCCCTCCCCAAACGGCGGGCGCCATATTTGCAATGTAAGGCGGCAGTATAAACCAAATCAGATTGAATATCAAAAGAAGCGTTATTTCGATCATATTGGGTCTCGTTAGTTTTTTATAGCCAATGAGGATGGAGTATTTAAACCTTTTTGGGACTGACCGTTATGATTAAAACTATCTTTTTTGAGGATAATAAGGTCAAGTATATCGACCAGACTCTTTTGCCAGGCAAATATAAAATTGTATCATGCACAGATGTCAAAAAGTTGGAAGTAGCCATAAAGACGCTTGCCATTAGAGGAGCGCCTGCAATTGGGGTAGCCGGGGCGTATGGAATCGTACTTTCTGCTTTAAGTTACAAAGGTAGCAATAAGGACGATTTCTTCAAAGCTATCCGAGAAGGGGAGAAGATAAAGAACGCCAGACCGACTGCGGTAAATCTCATGTGGGCGGTGGAGCGCATGATGAGCTATTTTGACTCAATAAAAAATAACTCTATCGAAGAAATTAAAAAAAAGCTTATTTTAGAGGCTGAAAGGATAAGGGAGGAAGATGCAAAGATTAATAGAAAAATGGGGCAATACGGGCACCCCCTTATTTCCAGTGGAGATGGAGTCCTTACACATTGTAATGCTGGAGCACTTGCAACCTCAGAATATGGGACTGCGCTTGGCGTAATAAGGGCAGCAGTTGAAGCAGGAAAGAAGATTAGGGTATACTCCGATGAAACAAGACCGCTGCTTCAGGGTGCGAGACTTACCACCTGGGAGTTAAAGGAAGACGGGATACCGGTGACTTTGATATGTGACAACATGGCTGGTATTTCAATGAGGAGAGGAATGATCCAAAAAGTGATTGTGGGGGCTGACAGGATAGCGATGAATGGGGACACTGCAAATAAGATTGGAACATACCAGGTGGCAGTTTTAGCTAAAGAGAATAATATACCGTTTTATGTCGCAGCTCCAATCTCAACATTCGACCCAAAGGCAAAAACAGGCGAAGACATCCCTATCGAGGAAAGGGATAAGGATGAAGTGACCCACATTGGCGGTAAGAGGATTGCAACTGAAGGCATAGATGTTTTTAATCCCGCGTTTGACGTGACGCC
>CAZFRW010000102.1:0-2573 GCA_964521515.1 uncultured Thermococci archaeon | reverse complement strand
AAAACCTCAACTGACGGAGGAGATTCTTACTCTACCTATGAAATTGGCACAGATCTATCCTTAGCACCTTACAAAGATACGGGACTAGTGGGATATTGGAAGTTTGATAAATATACGAGTGGGTCAATAGTAGCTAGTCAAACGGATGGATTAGCAGACTCTAGTGGATACGGATACGTTACCATTGCTGAAAATGCTAATGGAACAGGAATGGCTTTTGTAGAAGGAAAAAGAGGGGGAGCAGTAAGTTTTGATGGAACCGATGATTATCTCAGAACTAATTATGATTCTCATTTTGATATTGGCACAGGTGATTACTCCATTTCTTATTGGTTATATCCACGATCAACTCAAAATGCTTATAATTTAATTGAGAAGGCTGGATACGCTAGTGCTAAAGGATATATGCTAAGATGGAGTACTGGTGGTAAATTTGAAAATTATATCGGGGACGGCACCGGTGCTTATTGGTTTAGTTTAGCTACAGTTTCGACTTATTCAATAAATAATTGGTACCACGTCGTTCTTTCATTGGATAGAGATGGCGCTCAAAATCTTTATATAAACGGAGATCTTAAAAGAACTCAAAGCGTTGCTAATAGTGTGGACATTACAGAGAGTGACCCATTATGGTTTGGAGCAAACACATTTTATGGTTACATGGATGAAATTAGATTATATAATAAAGCACTTTCTACTGCAGAGGTTAAAGCTCTTTATGAAGGAACCAAGTGATGAAATGTCAAAATTCAAATTTCAAATGTCAAAAATTAGTCGAGATTTGTATGAATTAGCATAATTCGTATGCATTCGTATATTAGTATTGCTTGTCGCAAACAACATGGAAAATAAAATTTACGATTTAATAATATTGGGCGCTGGCCCGGCTGGCGTGGCAGGAGCAATTTATGCTCATAGAAAAAATATCAATACGCTTTTAATTGGAGAAAGTTTTGGCGGGCAAGCCACGGTGGCTGCTAAAATAGCTAATATTCCCGGTCATCTTGGAATTTCCGGTATGCAAATGGCCAATGCTTTTGAAAACCATATTAAAAATGTGGGCGTAGCTTTTGCTAATGATAAAGTGGAAAAAATCGAGAAGCAAGGAAATATTTTCCAGGTGAAAACCATTAATAATAATTATCAAACTAAAAATATTTTATTAGCTTTTGGCAGAAAATATAAAGATTTAGGTATTTCTAATGAAGAAAAATATAAAGGAAGGGGACTATTTTATTGTTCTACTTGTGACGCTGCTTTATTTAAAGATAAGGTTGGGGTAGTAGTGGGCGCCGGCAATACAGCTTTGAACAGTGTTATTGATTTATTCCCCTTTGCCTCAAAAATTTATGTGATTACTCGTGGTGATGCTATGAGGGCTGACGTAATTTTGCAGGAAGAAGTAAAGAAAAATCCTAAAGTGGAAATAATTTATAACTCTCAAATAACTGAATTAGAAGGAGAAGTAATGATAAACGCCGTCAAATATAAAAATTTACAAACCAATGAAGAAAAAAGATTGGAAACTTTTGGTGTCTTTGTGAATATTGGCATGAAGCCTAATTCAGAATTACTGGAAGGATTGGTGGAGTTAAATGAAAATAAAGAAATTATTACTGATCTTTTGGGTAGAACTTCTCAAAAGGGGATTTGGGCAGCCGGCGACGTCACTTCTTTACCACATAAACAAATTAGCATTGCTATTGGTGATGGTATTCGGGCAGTTCTGGATATTTACTCAGAAATCAGGAAATCCAATTATCAGGAAACAGTGGCAGATGCTATATAATAATTCAAAAGTCAAAAATCAAAGTTCAAAAATCAAACTTCAATTTTCAATTCTCATTTCTCAATTTTTATTGCATTTCCAATGTTTCAATTAAAAGACTTGTTTGAAAATTGCTTCATCGTTTTATTTATTGTAAATTGCTAATTGTAAATTATTAATTGTCATCATGCCCCCATTTTTCAAAAGAAAACTAAACAATAAGAGCTTTACCTTAATAGAGTTATTAATAGTAATAGCCATCCTAGCCTTACTAATGAGTATAATCATCATATCTATCAACCCCTCAGAAATGCTCAAAAAGAGTAGAGATACCAAAAGAATATCCTCTCTCAAAGCTCTCAACAACGCTTTAGGTATCTTCCAAGCCACCAAACCAACCACCACCATGGGAACAGCCAATATTGTCTACGTATCAATCCCAGATTCATCCTCCACCTGTGCCAATCTCTCCTTACCCACCCTACCTAGTGGCTATACCTATCAATGTTCCACCTCAGCCAACTACAGAAAAACTGATGGTACCGGTTGGATCCCTGTTAACTTCGACAGTCTTGATATTGGTTCACCCATCTCATCTCTACCCATAGATCCTACCAATACTACCTCTACCAATCTATTCTTTACCTATACCACCGGAGGATCTTGGGAATTAAACGCTATCTTAGAATCCTCAGACCAGAAACTATCAGGAGACAGTGATAAAACCTCAACTGACGGAGGAGATTCCTACTCTACCTATGAAATCGGTACAGATCTATCCTTAGCACCTTACAAAGATACAGGA
>CAZFRW010000101.1:0-2579 GCA_964521515.1 uncultured Thermococci archaeon | reverse complement strand
ATCTCTCCGTTTCTTAAAATAGTTTCAAGGTAGTCGGACTGCTCCTCATTTAATTTGGCCTCGTTTAGAACTACTTCAGAAAATCCTATAATTGAAGTAAGCGGAGTCCTAAGCTCGTGGGTGATGTTGGCTAAAAACTGTGACTTTAGTTTGTTTGCCTCTGAGATCTTTTTATTAAGCTCTACAAGCTCTATATTAGTTTCAGATAATTTTTTGTTTGCCTTCTGGAGTTCAAGCGTTCGCTCTTTAACCTTCCTTTCAAGGTCCTCATAGGATTTTTTGAGATCCTTTGACATTTCGCCAAATGCGTTTGCAAGCTCCCCTACCTCGTCCTCACTGTTAATATCAATCTTTGGATTTAGATCCCCTTGGGCAAGGCTCCTCGATGCATAGACCAGCTTTCTAAGTGGTCTTGTTATCCTGTCTGCCATTATGACACCGAAGAATACGGCAATGAGAATTGTTGACATTACTATAAGGATAAAACTATTTTCAAAAATAGATATGGGCTCAAATAGGGTTTTTGTTGAATATGTTACCACAACAACCCAGAAGTTATTTTGGTCTATTGAAGAAGGAAAAACTGGTGAATATGCGATTATCTGGTCCGTTCCTTCTGATATGGTCCCGCTCGTACCCGATAGGATCTTTAGAAATCCTTGGGCCCTATACTCATCGATAAAGCTCTCCCCAGCATAATAAGGATTGGAAACGCTTGAGGTTTCCACCTTAGAGATGTAATAACCCTGTTTGTTCAAAATGAAGGTGTTTAGATTTGAGCTTGAAGAAAGCTCTAGTATCGGGCTTAAAACTCTCTGTGCTGGAAAACTGATAATGACAACGCCCCTTTTGATACCGTTTGAGTCAAAGACAGGTTTGGCGTAAGTTACTATAAGATCCCCAGACTCCGTTGTTATTTGTGAAGTTAATTCAAGTGATGAAACATAAACTTGCCCTCTGTTAAGGGCCATAGTCTTTATGAAATACTCTTTATCTGAGACGTCGTAAAGGGCGGACGTCGTTGCAATAAATGTCTGATTCCAGTTATAGACAATCTTTACTACCTCCACTCCAGTTTCATCTATGTATGAAACAGTTGAGTAGGATTTTTTCGAGTTTGCAAAGTTATAGAACTCCTCCGTAAGCCGCTCCCTATAAAAAATATACTCAATGACAGACTTCCTGTTTTTGGCATCGGCCAAAGCCCTTAATGATGACGACTGGCTCAAAAAGTCAATGTCACTTTCAGCAACCCCCAGAGATTTTTCTATCTCTTTAGCAGTAATCTCTGCCTGCTGCTCGACAACTTTTAATGCATCACTTTGGAGATAATCAATTGTAAAATTAATGCTGTAATACCCAATTGCTATTACCGGTACTAAAAGTACTATAAGGTATGTAGCTATGAACTTGTTTCTAATTTTTTTTAAAAAAGGTATACTAACCATCTATCTAGACCCTCTTATCAACATAATCCCCTAAAGCTTTTAAATCTTGTTGGAGATTTATATAATATAAATCTATTTCTTTATTTCCTTTTTTCTAATGTGATTATATTTATATTTAATAAGTTTATCTTTATATATATAAATAGCTCCAAATTATAAAGGTGGCACTCTTGAAAAATCCAGCTTGGGAAAAGGTGGGCTCAAAATACGCCCATATCACAATGGCGCATCCATGCTTTAATGAAAAATCTCACTTTACAGTGGGAAGAATTCATCTGCCTGTTGCGCCCAAGTGTAATATTCAGTGCAACTACTGTACCAGAAGTATAAACAAATGTGAGATGAGGCCAGGCGTTTCTGCTTGTATTTTGAGTCCCCAAGAAGCCCTTGATAGATTGGATTTGGCCTTGAAAGAGACTGAAAATCTAAAGGTTGTCGGGATAGCGGGTCCTGGGGAGTCACTTGCAAACGATGCCACATTTGAGACATTAAAGCTCATCGATGAGAAATATCCAGATCTCATAAAGTGCCTTTCAACAAACGGACTTATGCTAAAGGAGAGGGCAAAGGAGATATCGGACCTTGGTGTTAGGACGGTCACAGTGACGGTAAATGCAGTGGACGAAGAGATAGCAGAAAAAGTCTACGCCTGGGTCAATCTTGATAAACAGATACTCAAAGGAAGGGAAGCTGCAAGAAAACTTCTCGATAGACAGTGGGAAGGGATACGCGCCGCCAAAAAGGCAGACATGCTAGTAAAGATAAACTCTGTATTAATCCCCGGGATTAATCTTCATGAAATAGAAAAGATAGCCCTAAAGGGACGTGATTATGGCGCCGATCTCATGAATCTCATACCCCTAATCCCTCTAAACATGTTCAAGGACCTAAGGTCACCGACTTGCGAAGAGATCTCTGGAGCTAGAGCAAAGGCAGAGGAATATCTGCCACAGTTTAAACTCTGCAAGCAGTGCAGGGCAGACGCTGTTGGGATACCAGGAAAAGAAAGTGACCACCACAAAGAGAGAAGGTTTGATTCTGAGTACTTCCACGGCTAGTTAAGTTTTTAAATTGATTTATATTTTTTTCAAAGGAGGTGAATGGATTGATAACAAAGGATATGTCTATAGG
>CAZFRW010000100.1:0-2593 GCA_964521515.1 uncultured Thermococci archaeon | reverse complement strand
TTTCTAACTAAAAAATCAAAAAGATAAGTTATTACTTCAGTATCTGTTACAAGATTACATTTGTAACCATACATCTCAAGGTATCTTCTATTTGTATCATAAGAAGAGATTTCACCGTTATGGACTATAGTCCAGTCGAGTAATCCAAAAGGATGGGCTCCGCCCCACCATCCAGGGGTATTAGTCGGGAATCTTCCGTGAGCAGTCCATATGTAACCACTGTATTCTTCAAGCTTGTAGAATTTACTAATATCTTCTGGGTATCCTACGCCCTTGAATACCCCCATATTTTTTCCGCTTGAGATTACGTATGCCCCTTCAATGTTATTATTGATATCCATTACAACCTTGAATGTTTCTTCTCTTTCAGATTCTTTGGTAAGAATATTTCTAGTCTTAACAAAGTATCTCCACAATAATGGTTTATTAGGAAGATTGATAGAATTATCAGTTCTAATTTTCTCATCGTATTCAATTAGAAAGTTTTTATTGATTAACTCTTCAGTTTCCTCTTTTGATTTAACAGAATCAAAGAATAAATGAAATGCATAATCGTCTGGATAGTCCGGGTATATCCCATAACCAGAAAATCCACCGCCCAAACCATTTGCCCGATCATGCATAACAGAAATTGCATCAGTAATTACACTGCCACTAACTTTTTCTCCGTCGGTATTGATTAATCCGAATATAGAACAGCCAGAAATATCCTTTTCTCTCGGAAATTTGTTCATAATAAAGACTTTAACGAAAATATATATATTAATTTCTATTAATTACTGGCCATTTTAAGCCAAAAAATAAATAAATTATACCTATTGCAGACATATTTTATAGAATAGATAATACTAAATTAGGCCTTTTATGTTACCTTTGTCATCGATATCCATCTTTAAGGCAGCAGGTAATCTTGAAAGACCGGGCATTAAGGTAATATTTCCACAAACTATAACAATATATCCAGCCCCACTTGCAAGTTCAACATCTGTTACTTCGAGATCAAATGGAGGCGGAATTCCAATTAGATTCTTGTCATCAGATAAAGACAGTTGAGTTTTAGCTATACATACTGGAAGATTGCCATAACCAAGTTTTTTATAAAGTTCAAGTTTTTTCTTAGGCTTTGTTTCAAATATCACACTTTTTGCGCCATAGATTTTTTTAGCAATTACCTCTACTTTTTTCTCGATATCATCATTTAGTTCGTAAAGTGGCTTGAAAGTATTCTTTTGTTTTGACAATTCCAATACTATCTTTGCAAGTTCTAGCCCCCCATTGCCACCTTCTGAAAACATTTTGGATAAAGTTACAGGCACTTTCTTCTTTGCACAAAGCGACTTTATCATTTCGATTTCCTGGTCTCTGTCAAAATCAAATTTATTAATTGATACCACAATTGGAACTCCAAATAGTTTGAGATTATCAATATGTTTTTCAACATTTTTTAGACCTTTTAGGAAAGCTTCTTCGTCATGGTAAGTTATAATATCCTTTAATCCCCCATGATATTTTATTGCCTTACATGTGACGACTAATACTACCGTAGAAGGGAAGAAATTACCTTTTCTTGCAACGATGTTTAAGAACTTCTCTGCACCTAAATCTGCACCAAAACCAGCTTCGATTATGACAAAATCTGCCAATTTGAGAGCAAGTTTTGTCGCAATTATTGAATTTGTACCAATTGAGATATTTGCAAAAGGTCCGCCATGGATAATTGCAGGTGTGTGCTCAATTGTTTGAACAAGATTTGGTTTAAGCGCGTCCTTTAATATTGCAGCTAGTGCACCTTCAACTTTTAATTGTCCTGCAGTTATAGGATTACCTTTTCTATCAAATGCAAGGGTAATGTTGGAGAGTTTTTCTTTAAGATCCAGTACATCTTTTGAAAGACATACAATTGACATTATTTCTGATGCCGCGGTAATAATAAATTTAGATTCACGAGGTATACCGTTTCCAGAGCCCCCGAGACCAATAACGATATTTCGTAAAGCTCTATCATTCATATCAATGGCTCTCGGCCACACGATATTATTAATATCCACGTCAAGTTCATTACCCATCAATATATGTGTATCAAGCATTGCTGCGAGGAGATTATGTGCAGCTTGAACTGCATGAATATCCCCTGTAAAATGTAAGTTAATATCCTCAGTCGGGAGAACTTGTGAACGCCCCCCACCTGTGGCCCCTCCCTTTACACCAAACACGGGACCCATTGAGGGCTCTCTCAGAGTAATCATAGTCTTCTTTCCAAGTATGGATAGAGCTTGGCCTAATCCGATTGTAGTTAGTGTCTTTCCTTCACCGTAAGGCGTTGGATTCATTGCAGTTACTAAAATTAAATGGCCATTCGTATTTCTTTCTGTTTTATCTAGAATTGATAAATCTATTTTTGCTTTATGCTTACCATGTAATTCAAGATATTCGACGCTAATTCCTGCTTTTTCAGCGATTTTTTCTATAGGCCATATATCGGCTTTTTTGGTTATAATAGCGTCACTTTCCATCTTAATCATCTTGATTTCAAATTCAATTGTAAATCTTTTTAAAAAGTTTTCGTTATTTAGTTTATGCTTTCTAAGTCTGA
>CAZFRW010000099.1:0-2634 GCA_964521515.1 uncultured Thermococci archaeon | reverse complement strand
TGGTCAAAAGCAAATTCTCTTTCAGTTATTCGCTCAACTATAAATTCAGGGACATCTTTTTCTTTCCATTCTTCATGGTAGTATATCTTCCTCTCCCTAAGAGAGGCTTCTTTAAAATCCATAACTCACCTTATTTATGGGCTAGAATGACAGTAACTCCGTTGGAATCTATTTTATCAACTCTTACAAATCCAAAGCGTTCAAATTGTACAATATCCCCTTCTTTTAGAGTGGCAATGCCCTCTTCGCCATAACCGTTAATAGTGGTAAGAGAATTTGGATTGATATCTTCTCCTTCATATAAAATTCCAGGGACAATAACTGATACTTTAACATTGTTATTAGATACCCAATGTATCTTTTTTATTTTAGAAAGCTCATCTTTAGAGGATTTTTCTTCCGTGCGTATAGCTTTGATCAGATCATTCTGGATGTCTGTTACAGAAATATTGAAAAGATCTTTTAATCGAATTATTTGGCCTTCGTTTAAATCTTTAGAATCTTTTGCAGATATGTAAAATTTATCAGTTATATTGACATTTCTAAAGCCTCTATCAAAATCTGGATGGCGTTTTAACTGAATAGTTTTATGTGAAGCATCGAGAATCTCAAGAGCCTTGGGATCCGATACAAAGTAATATCTATCAGAAGTTGAATCAATTACCTTTCTGTTGAGCGATTCTATAAGTGACCAATCTATTTCTGGCTCTGATTTTGAAAGGCCTATCACCTCTGCCACCATATGGATAGCTTCTGGGGTTATTCCTCTTCTATTAAGGCCACGGATTGTAACAAGTCTTGGGTCGTCCCATCCAGAAACTACATGTTCTTCAATTAAAGGTCTAATTAGTCTTTTAGAAGTCGGCGCTCCTTTGACTGTGAACCTAGAATATTCAATAATCTTAGGATTTCTTAAATTAAGAAGTCCTCTTATATAATCCTGTAATTCTATTCTTAATGCAAATTCATTACTTCTAAGTACATGCGTCACACCAAGGACAGAATCCTCAATTGCACAAGCAAAGTCATAAACTGGCCATATTCTGTATTTATCGCCTTGTATTGGATGAGGGTGGTCAACAACTCTTAGCATAGTTGGATCTCGCATGACAGTATTTTTTGAAGTCATGTCGCCTCTAAGCCTAAGAGAATACTTTCCTTCTTCAGCTGTTTCCATCTCCTTCCAAAGGGAGAGGTTATCTTGAACTGAGTTTGAAACACAAGGACAATCTTTTGATTCATATCTAAGCTTTGATATATATTCTGAGTCGCAATTACAAATATAGGCCTTGCCCATATTAATAAGATCTAAAGCGTACTTATAGTAAAGTTCCATGTCATCAGACATATTTCGCTCCTCATCCCAAGTTATTTTGAGCCATTTTAGATCCTGTTTGATGGCATCGTAGTACTCAAGTTTTTCCTTCTTGGGATTTGTGTCATCAAATCTTAAAATAACTTTACCATTGTATTTTTTAGCATAATAATAATTAAAGTAAAATGACATCCCGTGCCCTATGTGTGGATAGCCGTTTGGCTCTGGAGGGAGTCTTGTCACTACCTTTCCCATTTCTGCGCCTTCGAGCGGTGGAAGTTCTTTTGGAGATTCCTTCTCTTTTAGTTTTTCTGAAAAGTGTTCAGGATATACTTCCCTCAACCTATTTTCAATGTCTTTGTTGGACATTTTTGAAATTTGATTGATAGCGTCTTCCACAGCCAAAATTACATCTTTTGCCTGTCTCCTCATCTCAGGCACTTCAGCCATAATTTTTCCAGTAACGGCCTTAGAATTTGGAGTACCTCCATACTGAAAGGCGTTAATAAGAGTATATTTAAGCGCAAGTTTGTGCAAATCTTCACTCATTTTACCACAAAAGAAAATATTATTTCAATATTAAAAGGTTATCAATAGCTCTAGAGATAAATAAAAAATTAATTAAGATATTTTTGTAATTTTAGCTTTTTTAATGATGGTAAGAAATATGCTAATCCAAATATTATAAATCCTAAAAAACCAAAGGGAGGTGGCATGAGAAATGCTACGACTATACCTATCCCTGCTAAAATCATGCCATCCCTTGTACATAGTGGGCACCCGCCAGTTGAGCAGGAAGCACCTTTGTTTGTAGAAGATTTTTCATCCATAAGAACCAATAGCCTGTAATACTTATAATAATTTCCGTGAAATATTTATCACATATTATTTTTGTATTTATTCTTTCATTATGTTATAAATTTGCATGATTAACTCTATAAAAATTGAAAGCGAAAGATTTATATACCTAAAGTTAGGTTAACATATTGTGTAGGAAATAAAGAGGTGATTTAAATGAGTTGGTTTGATGTTATGGAAGATATGAGAAAAATGCAGGAAGAAATTGAGAGAGCGTTTCCTGAATTTTGGAGAAGAACTCCATTACTAGCCTCAGGTGAATCAAAAGAGGGTAAAGTAGTTAGGTATAGAAGACCTTTGACAGATCTAAAAGAAACTGAAAATGAATTTATAATGGATCTAGAGATCCCAGGTATCACAAAAGATGACATTGACATAAAAGTAACAGAAGATTCGATTGAAATAAAAGCTGAAAAGAAATATGAAAATAAAGAAGAGGATGAGAAAAAAGGATACTTCTT
>CAZFRW010000098.1:0-2687 GCA_964521515.1 uncultured Thermococci archaeon | reverse complement strand
GGAGGAAAGCGGCACGCTCAGCCCGCGTACCAGGTGGAAGGCTACCATGCGGTCATAAAGAAGGAAGTTCTGCCGCTCTAATATAACCTCTGCTTTTCAGCCCTTGGAAACAAACACCGGAAGTTGTCGCAGGTGTGTCCTCACAAAATCCCAGACGCCTTCCTCGGTGCCGGCTTCGAGCTTGAAACGTTCCTCAAGACCTCCATTAGGCTTGTAGCAGGAGATGATGAGGTCTTGCTTAACAGCAGATGCCGATGTCGCCTGATTGAACGAACCCTGCTTTTTATCGAGCGTGCGAACGTCCGCAACGACAAAACCGGCAGCCTGAAGCGCTTCTTGGATAGCATTCCAGACGCTATTCTTGGAGTTATGAAACTCAACCGTCATCCAGCGGCCGGGCTTAAGCACCCGGTAATATTCCTTGAAGCATTCCGTCATCAGGCGCTGATATTCTTGCAGACCCTTGCCTTGCACCTTGTTTTCGATGGCCTCGGGCTTGTTGTTGGTAAAGACTTTGAGCCACGCTTCCCACAAGAAATTAAGCTCAGAATACATGAGGTTGCCGCCGAAGGGCGGGTCGGTAAAGATATAATCTATAGATAAATCAGATTTATTAAGCAGCGTGGACGATTGCACAGAAGTAAAAATACACTGGCCAAAACCACGTGTTTTATATTTTTCAATTTTACGTCGCAGGAAGGCTAATGCGTTGATTTCTCTGGTCATTGAGCTCACATAAAGTGTTCCCGACAGCTTGCTCGGCAAGCCGAAGGGACGCTCCCTATTTAGCACAGACGAGCCTTCTGTACATGCGGTTACGACCCACAGCGCACGAAGTAGCCTTTTATGCGTTTTATTTGCAAAAGAATCCAGCACCCACAAATTCCGCTTTGTGTAGAAATGGTGCATGTGGGTAATGCCGATGCGCAACGGCTCGCCAGTCTTGTCGCCATGGGGAACCGGATCCGTAGGAAACCAGTAAGGAATGTCCAATTGCTCGATCTTTTCGATGAGCGCCAAGTCAAAGAGATCAGGAGTTTTTTCGTATCTTTTTAGCCTGATAGTAGAGCCGGCATCCTGCCGGCTGCTGATTAGCCGGCTGGAAGCCGGCTCTACAGTATAATTGATAAGCACCGGCACCTGTTTGGCCTGGCGGACAGTTTTATCTATGGCTTTGTCGTATTTTGTAACCCAGGCGCGGCTCATATTGCGTTTATTGAGTGCGGCACCACAATGAGGGCAAGGAAATTCGTCGAGCACTTTGCCTGCCTTTTTGTCCACCGCCGCTTCCCAAAAGATCACTTCTTTTGTGCACTCTGGGCAGACGAACACATCTGACCAGACAGTGTAATTGATTTTGCCAAGTGGAGCCGGCTTCCAGCCGGCTTTTACCAACTCACTCGCCACATACCGAAACGGATATTCTTCAGCCTTCTCTGCCAATCCCGCCTTAACAGGGTTATGGTTTACATAAGCCAGTGTGGCCATAAATTCCTGAGCATCACGAATGACACGGTCGTAGCTTTCCGTTTGCCATACCGGTGTGCCGGTCTTGTTTTCCGCTTTATTGATCTCATTTGCGCTAAAACTCTTGATGCTGTGAAGGATCTCGGCAAGATCCCAGTAAGTGCTGTCTTGCTTTGGTAATGGTTTAGCAATGATGTGGATATGGTCTGGCATGACAGACGCGGAAAACACTTTCCACCGTTGATCGTTCCAATAGAGTACAGCCTTGAGGGCCAACTCTCTTGCTCGATCAGAAAGCACACGGTGGTTATTTGTACGAAATGTGATGAAGTAAGTGGCCCCAGGCACTTGAACATGAGGCAAGTTATCTTTGCGGTAGATCGTATTAGTTGATTTGAAAGGGTCACAGGGTTCAAATTCAACTGAAGACATCAGCCTGCTGGAAGCAGGCTCCACATGAAGTGTCTCATACATCCAGCCACACTCATCCTCTACTTCTTTTAGGATGCGCTTGGCTTCACGCTCGAAGACCGCTACATCCACCGGCGTGTTGTAGTTATAGGCGATGAAAGTGGCCGCAGGCGACAAGTCGTTTAAAACGGCGCGCCTCGCACCGAGCTTGGAAAACGGTTTCCAGACCGCCTTACCATTTTCGTCCGTTTCCTGCTGGTAAATGGCGCCTTGCTCATCCACTTTGTAGCCGAGCGACTCCACCGTTTTGCGGTCACCACAAAGCTGAGCCGCAACGCCCGTCATTCCCGTTCCGCAGAAGCCATCAAAGACAATGTCACCCGGCTCCGTGTAGTGCAATATGTAGCGCATAATCGCTTTGTGAGGCACTTTGGTGTGGTACGAGTGCGCGTTATAGATGGGGTCGTTCTTTCCCTCGCTTACGTCCGCCGCAAAGGGCTCCCGGCGGTAGCAGTCCGTCTTTGGGTCGTAAGGCTTGACGTAAAGCTCTATAAAATCATCGATGAAGGGGTTAGGACATGCAGTGTAATATGGTGGGTCAGAAAGGTTCAGTATATCTTCGATAGACCCATGCGGAAAGCCGATTTCGTCCTTCCAGCGCTGGAGCAGGTCTTTGTCTGAATCTGCATGGCGCATACGTTCAGCGAGCTTGCGGAGATGCACTTCGTCGCCCATCGGCCATTTTTCGACCGATTTCATCCGCTCCACAGCATCTTCTACCGTGGTAAAAGGCACACCGCCAAGCTTAT
>CAZFRW010000097.1:0-2697 GCA_964521515.1 uncultured Thermococci archaeon | reverse complement strand
TGCATTGGATAATATTTATACTCCTTATTAGTAAAAACCGTCATATATAAAAATAGAGCCAACATATAATATATTATGAATACTTCGGAAAGGAACAAAACTCTTGTTTCGTTTTTAACAAAGCACGGTGCTAAAAAAATTGGCATATTTGGTTCTGTAGCTAGAGGCGAGGAAAGAATTGACAGTGATATCGATGTCTTGGTAGAATTTAGCGAAGTAAAAAGTCTCTTTGAAATGGTTGGAATAGAACTTGATCTGGCTGATGCCTTGGGTAAAAAGATTGACCTGGTAACCGAAGGCGCAATTAGCCCCTATATTAAGGACAAGGTCATGAAAGATTTAGTTGTGATTTATGATGAAAGAAAGCGAAGAGATTTATCTTAGGCATATTCTGGATGCAATAGTAAACATTGAAAATTATACAAGAAATATTGATTACAGTGAATTTGAAAAGAACTCTATGGCGTACCATGCTGTTATCTACCAGATTCTTGTAATAGGTGAAGCTGTGAAGAATATCTCTGAAGAATTAAAAGAAGACTATCCAGATATACCATGGAGAAATATTGCAGGAACAAGAGATCGCCTTATACATGGATACTTTGAGATTCAATTATCTGAAGTCTGGAAAGTAGTGACATCTGATCTAATTGATTTAAAAAATGTTGTAGAGAGTATTCTAGAAGAATAGAATCTAAGTATTAGTTAAGATTTTTATACAATTCAACACAAACATTTAAATATTATTGTTACATAAATATTACATATGTTACAAAATTGTAACGATTATGAAATAATTCTCGCTCTTATAAAAGGAGAGAATCATATCCGAGAAATAGCAAGAAAACTAAAAACAAACCAGACTTCAGTTAAAAGAAGGCTTGACGAGCTATACAAAAAAAACATAGTTGACTATAGGGTAGAAGGAAAGAATTATGTTTATTTCATTAAGAAAAGTTTAGAGGCAAGAAGTTTTGTCATAATGTCTGAAAGCTATAGTCTTATTCTGTTTTTGGAAAAATATCCTAAACTAAAAGGGGTAGTCAAAAAGATAATAGAAAAAGAAACTATCCCAATGGCAATACTATTTGGATCATACGCAAAAGGCATTCCTAACAAATCAAGCGACATAGACCTTTATATAGAATCAGAAAACCTCGATTTAAAAAAAGAAATTGAGCTAATAGATTCAAGATTAAGCGTTAAAATAGGCAGATACAATAGAGAAAACTTATTAATAAAAGAGATAGAGGCTAATCATATAATCCTAAAAGGAATTGAACAATTTTATGAAAAAAACAGATTTTTTATCTAGGCTAATTGATGAGAAAAAGATTCAGAAACAAGCTACTCTTAACTTTTAATAAATAAAAACTCTTTCAAAAAGGTCCAAGTTATGAGAAAGATAATAATAGCCGTCATGTCTATATCGATTGCAATAGCTGCGATATTTATCTCTCTTTTAGAATTCAAACAGGAATACTTTGCCATCTCAATTTTTTTCATGGTCTCTCTTTCTATCCCGACATATTTCTATCTCATAAGAAAAACTAATCCCACAAAAGCAATAAAAACAATCCTAATACTTTCCATTTTCTCAATGATTATAGAAACAGTCGGCGTCCTAACAGGCTTCCCCTACGGGTTCTTTTTTTATACCCAATATCTAGGTCCCAGGATTGGCGTGGTCCCCTGGACAGTAAGCTTTGGGTGGGTCCCGCTTGTAATCGCCTCTTGGGCTCTAACAGAGAGACTCCTAAAAAATCAAACTTCCATCTTAAAAAAAGCGGTAGCAGGGAGTGTTATAATAACGATTTTTGACCTTGTGCTCGATCCAGGCGCTGTTGCTCTAAAATTCTGGTTTTGGCATTCCCCCGGGGCATACTACAACGTTCCAGTAATCAACTTTTTTGGCTGGCTCCTTTCTGGATTTACCGGGATGACTATACTATTAAAGGCATTAAAGACTGAAAAGCCGAACAATAACCTGCTCCTCACGGCATTTTTAGGCAATATTTTCTGGACATTTATCGCAATAATGAATGGCATGGTGATACCAATAGTCTTGGGCATAGCCATAACGGCATTTTTGTCAAAGATAATATTCTTTGAATAATTAATTTGGCATTAAGTAAATCAATAATAAGAAAGGAAAAGAATTGTAAGAAAAAATAAAATAAAATTTTATTTAGGTGGCATCTCTATAATGCCGTGTTTCATCATCATCTCTGTCTCTGCCCTAGCCTTTCTGATCGTTTTTTCGGCAATATCGTAGAGCTCGTTTTTATTGTACTTTACCCTTGCAATACCCTGCTCAATCGCCTTCATTCCAACAGCCACAGCTGTCCTTGGGAATACCTCCCACTCGCTCATCTTTGGCACTATGTACTCATCAGAAAGCCCTTTGTCCTCGGCTGTCTTTGCAATCTCAAATGCCGCTGCAACGCACATCTCATCAGTTATGGTTTTTGCTCTAACGTCCAATGCGCCTCTGAATATCCCCGGGAATACAACTGAGTTATTGATCTGATTTGGGAAGTCGCTTCTTCCAGTCCCTACTATCCTAACGCCGCCTTCCTTCGCTTCCCACGGCCAAATCTCTGGCATTGGATTTGCCGAGGCGAACAATATCGCATCAGATGCCATCACCATAACGTCTTCCTTCTTTATGGTGTCTGGTCCCGGCTTTGACGCGGC
>CAZFRW010000096.1:0-2704 GCA_964521515.1 uncultured Thermococci archaeon | reverse complement strand
GACAAAGATAAAAAATTCCAATTTGCGCTTAAAATCGGCTGGCGAGCCCTCGCAGAGGGCGAGCCAACAAAGACATTTCCTAACTGGCGGTGTGCTTTCGAAAAAATTCGAACTGATTTCGCCCAAAATTTGTAGGGCATATTATATTGTACTGATGCTATTTCTTTATCTTGAATAGATGTTTTCCAAAGTACAGATTTGAGTAAATCAGATTTTATGTCCTCATCCCCCTTATCAAACATTTTTTGTAGGTCATAACAGTATTTTTTAAGATTTTTAAGTTTTTCCAAAGTTGATTCAGCAGATTCTTGGGGAAGTTTGTTTAGTTGTTCCTCAATCAGTAATTTTTCAGATTTCAAGGAATTTAGTTTTTTATCATAAGCAGATTTATCAATACTACCCTCAATATATACGTCTAGTAGGTTAGATATTTTGTTTTCCACAGTCTTTAATTGGCGTTCTAGTGTGTTTTTAACAGTGATATGATTACTACCTTGTTTTAGAAGTTCTTGCCCATAAGATTCAAGGGATAAATCAGCAAGGTTTCTATCTGTAATTACACTAGCCATGAGTTTGGACATTAAATCTTCAATATGTGATTCATTCATGTAGTCTTTGTGTTGTTTACATAAACCTTTTCCGTTGGTGCAGTAGTAGTATCTGTATTTTTCACCCTTTTTTGTTGCAGTTAGTTTACATCCACAAACAGCACATTCCATATAACCACGGTATAAAAATTTATGTGTATGGTTTTTAGACCTATTTTTATCTGCTAAAACATCTTGTACACGTTGAAATAGTTCCCTAGATACAATGGGTTTATGTTTACCCTCATAGATAACACCACAACGTCTGATATCACCTCTATAAACAGGGTCAGTAAGTATTCTATGGATTACAGACCTAACAACTTTGATGTTTGCATCTCTTGACCTAAAACCCTCTTTATACAAAATGTTTACAATCTCTTTTTCAGAATATTCATTAGTTGCATACAAGTCATAAGCACGTTTGATAAAAGGCGCTCTTATTGGGTCAGGTACAATCTTTTTATCTACGTTTATATAGCCAGTAGGCGCATAACTTGGGTACTCGCCATTTAACAGTTTAGTTTTCACACCACGTTTAACTTTTTCAGATAAATCACGTGAATATTGTGTAGCCCTTAAAAACTCAAATCCCATGTAAAACAAATCAGCAGTATCAGAAAACGTTTTGTTAAGAGTTCTGATTTCCTTTAATATCCCTGTCTCCATAAGTTTATACAAAAACCCTGCCTCAACAAGATTTCTAGCCAGTCTATCAATATCAACAACAATTACAGCATTACCATCACCCTTTTTAATTCTCTCAATCAATAAATCAAACACAGGTCTATTGCCATCATCCATTGCACTTTTTGATTCTTTTAACACATCAACAATTTTGAGATTGTTATTTTTAGCAAGTTCAAAACAATATCTTTCTTGGGTTTCAAGAGATTGAACCTGTTTTGATGATTCCTCAGATGATTTTCTTGTATAAATAAAATATTTATTTTCCATCATTACTATCTTTTTTGGGCGGGATAGGATTAATTGGCTGAGCAGAAGTTCTAGGAATAGGGTTATTTAAGTCATATTCCCACACGTTATTGTGAAAAACTACTTCTCCTTGGATAGTCTAAACTTTCGGGTTTGCCTCTGTAGCACTTATTACTTGGGAGAAATCGCGTTCAACTCCATCTTTTATTGCATTTCCAAACTCTGGATATATTTGCAATTCCTCCATGGCTCCGCGCCCCGTCATGAGATTATGTGCATTGCGCAACCTCTTCACATTAACTGGGGCATTAGAATTACCACCAAGTTCTTGTGATAACTCTCCAACAAATTTTGAAAATGAGGCTGTGCCTTCCAAACCCATTAAACCTGGTCTCTGTATCATCATGTTGTGCAGTTCCCGCTGAAATGTTTGTTGCGCCTCTTCTCTATTAAGAAATCTACGCCCTGACAGTTCTTCTAACTTTGCCATTTCTGCTTCATTTGGTATGAGTGGTATTTCATAAGGCTCCGTTTCTATTCCAAGGACTTCCCTCAGTTTTTCTTTAACTCCCTTTTCTCCAGTGAGTTGTGCGGCATAGTGTTCAGAAGCTCTTTGGGCGGTTTTGCCAATATGTTGATCTAGTTTGTACTTTAATGTATTAGTGGCGCCTAACAAATCCGTTCTTGTTTCTGTTGTTAGTACTGCATGTCCTTCTCTAATCATTTCAGGGGTTGTTTGTTGTGTATCAACCATTAAGGGCAGTCCTGCGCGCTCTATACTTTGCGGATCAAAAGTTCCTGCTTCCACTAAGTCAAGTTGCTTATCAAGGCAACAGGATTTTGAGAACATTCTCATATATTCAGCAGAACCAGGACGTCCCTCGCTAGTCAAATGTTTCGTTATACCCTCGGTCAATTCAGTGAAACTACTACCCTCAAGGCTAGTCAACAACTCAGCGTCCTGTTTAAAAAATTCAGCCCCCAAATTTGGAAGACTTTCTGATTTTGATAAAGCTTCTCTAGCTCCACCTATTAAAGCATCTAAACCCATGTAACTAGTATATCTCATCACAGTGTGCAATTAAATGGAAACTGTGATAAATAATTTCCAATATCACTCCACGCTCTCCGCCATGAGGAATTTGATATTATTTTTAATCTTTACTAAATATTTTTCTAAT
>CAZFRW010000095.1:0-2796 GCA_964521515.1 uncultured Thermococci archaeon | reverse complement strand
GAATTTATGGACTTTTTAACTGAGTACAAAGTAATAGGTCTTGCTGTAGCATTTATTATGGCGACCGCCTCAACGGCGCTTGTTAAATCTTTTGTAGACGATATTGTTATGCCCATCGTCTCACCCTTCATACCGGGCGGGGATTGGCAGACGGCCGTTATCAACATTGGCCCAATCGCAATTAAAGCAGGCTCTTTCTTAGCGCAAATTATCAACTTTGTCATATTGGCAATTGTGGTCTTTGTAATTGCAAAGAAGGTCTTGAAGGAAGAAAAGGTAGAAAAGAAGTAATCTTCTATTTTTTTTTAATTTATTAAAAATATTTCACTTTTTTTAATATAAGCAAATCAAATTTTAGCTATTATAAATTCGCAAAAGACTTTTATAGAAAGAATTGTTGGAATAAATAACTGATACAATGTCTAATAATCTCAATATATATTCAACGGAAGATCTGCTCGTCACCTCACTAAAAAGTGAAATTGATAGCAGGGCAGCTTACCTTAAAATAAAAGAATCTGTCAAAAATGCGGTCTTAAAGGACAAGATGGATTTTTTAGCAAAGGAAGAAGATAGGCACAGGATGTACTTTGAAACACTATACCATAAAAAATATCCAAACAAAACTATGAGAATCCCAGATAAAACACCGGTGCCTCTGCCAGAAATAAAAATTGGTGATGAAAAAATAAATATTAGCGATGTACTCGAGCAAGCCATGAATGCAGAGCTTGCAGCTCACGACTTTTACCTTGGAGTTTCTGATAGATTCAAAGAGGAAAAAGAGATCTTCAACATGTTAAAATATATTGCCGATATGGAGATGGGCCATTTCAAGCTTTTAGAGATAGAAAAGGAAAATTCCCTAAAGTTTGAAAGCTATGATGAATCGTGGCCAATGATGCATATGGGCCCGTAGCAACAATCATTTTTTAATTAATAAAAATTAAAGGAGGGAAAAAAAATGAACAAATATGTTTGCTCAGTTTGTGGATACATCTACAACCCAGCTGAAGGAGACGCTGATGGGGGCATCCCGCCAGGCACACCCTTTGAAAAACTTCCAGACGATTGGACATGCCCTGTATGTGGCGCAAGTAAGAGCCAGTTCGAAAAGCAGGATTGATTAAATGAGCCCAAGAGTTATTAAAGACGGGATATACTGGACCGGATTTATTGATTGGGATAGAAGGCTCTTTGATTCATTAATCCCAACACCCCACGGTACTACCTACAACTCATACCTGATAAAAGGTAGTGAAAAGACGATGCTAATTGACACTTCAGACTTTGGAAAAGAAGAGAATCTGCTGAATGCGATTGAGATGGCTGGAATAAAAAGGATAGACTATATTGTATCAAACCATGCTGAGCAGGACCACTCTGGATCTCTGCCAAAGATTTTAGAAAGTTATCCAGAAGCAAAAATCGTTACAAATGCAAAGTGCAAGGATTTGCTCGAGTCTTTTCTACTAATCCCTGAAGGAAAGTTCATCGTTGTAAATGATAACGAAGAAATCTCTCTTGGCGATAAGACCGTTAAGTTCATGATTGCCCCTTGGGTGCATTGGCCTGACACGATGTTCTCTTATCTAAAGGAGGACAAGATTCTTTTCTCATGTGATTTTTTGGGTTCCCACTTTTCAACAAGTGAGCTTTTTGTTAAAGATGAGAATGAGATTTACCTCTCGGCAAAAAGGTACTATGCAGAGATAATGATGCCTTTTAGGACGATGATAAAAAAGCACCTTGAAAGGATAGAAAAGTTGGATATCGAGATAATTGCCCCAAGCCATGGCCCGCTATATGATAAACCTTCGTTTATTATTGATGCGTACAAGGATTGGACAGGCGATTTGGTCAAAAATCAAGTTATTATACCTTACGTTTCGATGCACGGGAGCACAAAGGCAATGGTTGACTACCTAGCAGATGCTTTGACAAAGAGAGGGATAGAGGTAAAACTATTCAACCTTGAGATAGCTGATGCAGGAGAGCTTTTGATGTCTTTAGTTGATGCGGCAACTATAGTTGTTGGAGCCTCTACAATGCTAGTTGGACCACATCCGCTTGCATACTATGCGACATACCTTGTCAATGCGGTAAGGCCAAAAACAAAATTCGTTTCCATAATCGGCTCCTTTGGATGGGGCGGGAATGCTGTTGAGACCTTGAAGGGATTGATATCAAACATTAAGGTTGAATTAGTTGA
The DNA here is from genome assembly GCA_964521515.1 of uncultured Thermococci archaeon. Lineage (GTDB taxonomy): Archaea > Methanobacteriota_B > Thermococci > Methanofastidiosales > Methanofastidiosaceae > Methanofastidiosum. The sequence goes on along the minus strand of CAZFRW010000095.1, from coordinate 584 downwards.
GCCGGTCTATATCAAAGGGTATCCAAAAGATTCAGATTTCAAAGCTTTAGATAATTTAGCAGAAGAGATAGCTAAGAAGCATAAAGGATTAGGGTTATGATTATATAATATAATGGTGATAATATGAAAGAAAAAACTAAGAATAATTTAATGGAAGCCTTTGCCGGAGAATCACAGGCAAATAGAAAATATCTTGCTTTTGCAATGAAAGCAGAGCAAGAAGGCTACCCTGGCGTTGCCAAATTGTTTAAGGCCGCAGCTGCTGCAGAAACTGTACACGCACATGCACACCTTAGAGCACTGGGCGGCATTAATACGACAAAAGATAATCTAAAAGAGGCCATCTCTGGGGAGACTCATGAGTTTGTGAGCATGTACCCAAAGATGATTGATGATGCAAAGCTAGAAGGGGAGAAGGTAGCCGAGAGATCCTTTGTTTTTGCAAATGAAGTTGAAAAGATTCACGCCGGGCTATACAAAAAAGCCCTTGACAATATGGATAACTTTCCAGAAAAAGACTACTACGTTTGCAGTGTCTGCGGTTACACAGTTGCTGACGCAGCCCCTGAGAAATGCCCAGTTTG
>CAZFRW010000094.1:0-2833 GCA_964521515.1 uncultured Thermococci archaeon | reverse complement strand
GCATTATAAATCCTGCAATAAAGACACCAATAAACAAAAGAGGTATTAACATTTTAGCAAATTTCCATGTTTCTTTGAGCCAGTCTTTAGATGTATCTCTAGAGAACTTTAGAATAGCTATACCTGCCACGACAATAGTTAATAGACCCATTATAGCATATTTTGGGGTTTGTGCTATTGTTAATCCGTTTACCACTAGTATAGATACTAAGGATAGAAAAAACAGTAAGAGAATCTGAGAGCTAATAGGTACTACTTTACTTTCTTCGAGGAAGAGCTTACCGCCTTCAGATCTTTCTCTAAAAATGAGCTCCATTGAAACACCGACTAAAATTGAAAGACCTATTGCTGAAATAACTCTGGCCATCCCTATTTTGTATCCTAGAACACTAAATGTAAGAAATATTGCCGCAATATTTATTGCTGGACCTGAAAATAAGAATGTTGTTGCAGGCCCGAGACCAGCCCCCCTTTTTCTAATTGATGCAAATAGAGGTAGTATAGTACAAGAGCAGACTGCAAGTATTGACCCAGATACTGAAGCGATTGTGTAAGATAAAAATTTGCTGCTGTCACTTCCGAGGTACTTTAATACTACATCTTTTTTTACAAATATACTAATAGCCCCAGCAATAAACATGGCAGGGACTAAACATGTCAAAACGTGCTTTCTTGCATAATCATGTAAAAGGTAAACGGCACTAAATAATGATTCCTGAAATATATTATTTGAAACAGGCATGAAAAAAAATCCAAAAAATATTATAATTAATATCAAAAGAATGTTTCTTTCTTTCATAAAAACCCTTTACCAATATATCTTAAACATATAATTATTAATTGATATATAAAGTTTTCTGAAGTATTGGCCTTAAATTTATGTTATTAAAAAATTAATTAAAATAGAAAAAATAAATTTTTAAGAGTACTCTTCTAGACCAAGTCTCTTTAGTGTTGCCTTTGTTGGAACTCCTTTTCTGTCCCAGCCTCTGAGATCATAGTATTCGTCGAGCATTGTGTCAAGTTCCTTCTGTGTTGTATACATTCCTTTTGAAGTACCAGATGGAATTGGCTCATTCAAAGCTCTCCATGGAATTGTGTCGCCCGTTCTTGCTTTGCCTGACTCTCTTATTGTAAATAATCGCTCCATTGTGTAAATTCTTTCTGCAATTAACTTGACTTCGTCTAAAGTTGTGTTCCATCCTGTTACTGCGTTTACCCAGTCAGAATGGGCCTGAGCTACTGATGTTCCATAAATCTTTTCAGCAAAATGGCAAACAACAAGTGAGTCTCCTAAACAGGTCCAGTTTTGAGTATTAAAGGCATTCAAAGCCCTTCCTTCTGTTGTTTTTCTCTTCTCTGGAGGCAATCCATATTCAATTGGTCTTGCATCGTGGTGGCTTCCTCCTCTTGGAGATGTTGCGTAACCAACAGACATTGTTTTCTGTGCTCGTGGAGAGTGACCTGCAGGCTCAAGACCTTTTGCATGGAACGCGTATTTGTATGCATCCCCACCTAATTTTTCTGCAATTGCCCTTGTTCCCTTACATATAAGGTCTCCAAATTCCCCTCGTCTCTCAGCTATTATTTTAACAAGCTCAAGAAGGTCTTCACCGTTTCCAAATTTAAATGTATGGCCACCTGTGTCTTTTTCTGTTAAGAGTCCCCTTTCCATTAACTCCATAACCATAGAAGCTGTTACTCCGGCAGATATTGTGTCTAGTCCATATTCATCAGAAAGCCTATCAGCTGCAATTACATAATCGACATCAGCGATAGCCGGCATGCTTCCAAAAGAGTATTGAGTTTCATATTCAGGCCCTTCAGAAACACTATCCCATTTGTTGACCTTGAAATCTTTTGCACAGTGTATACAGCAGCTGAAGCATGATCTATGCCTAATTAAATGTTCTGTATTGAGTATTTCCCCACCAATCTTATCAACATGTTCAAACGTTTCTTCTTGCATATTTCTTGTTCCCAGTCCACCAAATGCATTAATGCTTGCTGGAAGTCCTGTAGTTCCATATTTAGAAAGACCTCCTAGAGTTTCTTTAGCTTTCTGAGCGAATTCTCCGTATAGTGCTTTTACTTTTCCCATGTCAGCTACTTTAACGTCTTTGTCACCGTATATCGCAATAGCTTTAAGATTTTTTGATCCCCAAACTGCTCCATTACCACTTCTCCCAGCAACTCTGGTATCAGTGATAATTGAAGTCATAGGGACTAATTTTTCCCCTGCTGGCCCTATACAGGCTACTTTATACTCAGGCGTAAGTTCTTTTTTTATTCTGTGTTGTGTTTCTATTGTCTTAAGACCCCAAAATCTTTCTGCCTCTCTTATTTCGACTTTATCATTATTGATAACAATCATAACAGGTGAAGCTGCTTTGCCTTTAATTACAACTGCATCATATCCTGCATATTTCAACATTGCAGCAAATCCTCCACCAGCGCTACTGTCTGCAAGAAGTCCAGTTTGAGGAGATTTTACTCCAAAGTGTGTTCTTCCTGCTCCGTGTGCTAAAGTACCGCTCAAAGGACCTGATGCAAATACAGAAACTGCTTCAGGCGAAAGTGGATCTGTACCCTTTTTTACTCCGTCATAAAGATATTTTATTATGAATCCATTTCCCCCTAGCCATTTCCTATAGAATTCTTCTTTTGGCGTTTCAACTTCAATCTTACCTGTAGTCAAATCTATATGTAAAATCTTACCAGCATAACCATAAACCATTTTAATCACCTACCGACAATGCATTTTTTGGACAAATCTTAACACATTCTGGTTCCCCTTCACATAAATTACATTTGATTGGGAGTTTGTAATCTT
>CAZFRW010000093.1:0-2849 GCA_964521515.1 uncultured Thermococci archaeon | reverse complement strand
GGATCAGTTTCTAAGATTAGGGGAAGTCTATCATGTGTTACATTAAATCTCTGTAGAACCTCGTTAGATTCTTCTTCTGTAAGAATAGTATGCTCAGGAACAAACTCATTATCCAATATATTAATCTTTTTTTTCGTCATTATTACCTCTCCTTGGATGTGACGGGCTCGAGGGGATTTGAACCCCCGACTCCCGGCTTAAAAGGCCGGTGCTCTAGCCAGACTGAGCTACGAGCCCGTGTAAAAGGAGTTTTTTTTACAAAAAGCCTCTTCAGGGTGCAGATTTCAGTTTTTGGAATTGAAAATGGAGTGCTATTTAAGCTTTTCGGTGACTTCCTGAAGACGCTTACAAGAATTTTATCACCTTATTTTCATACATGGCTAATGTGCCTTTATTATAATTATGATCATTATAGCGCCCGAGTCGGGATTTGAACCCGAGTCACAAGAGTGACAGTCTTGGATGATGGGCCGGGCTACACCACTCGGGCATAATAATGCAAATCCATCAATATAAAATGCATATTTAAGCCTTTCCATCTTTTTTCACAGAAACTCTTTTAAGATATTTTTAGGTAGTTTTGTAAAGGTGATTTTATGAATCCAAAAGTAATGACTCATAGTAAAAATATTACAAAAGAAAGAAACAGCAGGGGATTCTCTTTAGGAGAATTAAGAGAAGCAAATATTTCAGTTAATCGTGCAAATTCTCTAGGCATAATTTTAGATTTTAGGAGAGGTACTGTTCGTGAAAATAATGTAACGCTTCTAAAAGATTTGCTCACTAAAAATGTTGAAACTAAAAAGCAGAGAAAAGTTGATGCTCAAAAACAAGTCAAAGAACCTAAAGAAGAAAAAGTAAAGTCTAAGAAGAAAGAAAAAAAGATCGCGCCTAAAAAAGAAGAAGTCAAAAAAGAGACTGAAAAGAAAACTGAAGCTAAAGAATTAAAATCTGAGAAAACAAAGAAGAGTGCACCAAAGAAAAAAGCTACAGCAGAAAAGAAAACTGAAGCTAAAGAAGTAAAGCCTGAGAAAACAAAGAAGACAACTGCAAAGAAGAGCGCACCAAAGAAAGAAAAGGGCAAGAAAGAGTAAATCAAAATTAGATAATTTAATAGAGGCCCTTAGTTATACCCTCTATAATATTTTTTTAATCGTATTCTCTCCAAGTATAACTGCACTTGGTACATCTATAAAATTTGGTTGCTGGTTCATCTCCACTTCTCGTTTGAAGCATCCACCAGTAAGCTTCTCTGTTGTGGCATTTTTTACATTCTTCCTTAACTTTTGGCATTGCCATTAAATTACTATCTTCTATTATAACGACTTCATCGTCAGATATATTTTTTTCAGAATGTTCAAACCTACTTTTTTCATCTATATCTTTCTCATAGCCACATCTGCAAGCATATACAGACTTACCATCTTTATTATTAACGCGTAAAAGAGTACCGCAATTAGGACAAAATTCCATTAAAAGCTCACCAAAAAGAAGGGCTAAATGTGGTTTATAAACGTTTCTGATTAGCATATCTTTTGTTCTTTTACCAGATTAATTAATAGAAAAGAAATCAATGATAAAATTAATGAAAAATAAAGAGGATAATTAATACCTAAAACTTTCCATAAAATCCCAGCTATAAAAGAAGCAGGAAACGCCATTAGCCCAGTAATAAGTTGGAAAGATCCCAAAGAAGTAGCCCGGTAATCCAAGGGACATATTTCAGAAGCCAGTGTTTTTTGCGAGACTTCTATGGCTGCTTTGTAAATACCATAAATACAAAATACCAACACAACCCCTATTAAATTTCTTGTAAAAATCAAACTGCCACAGGTAATTGCAAAAGATAAATAAGAAATCATCAATATTTTTTTCCTTCCAAATATATCTGCCATTTTTCCAAAAGGATAGGAAAAAATTGTACTAGAGATTGTAAAAATCAGATAGAATATTGGTACAGTATATATTGAAAATCCTATGTCTTTAGCATATAGTAAAAAGAAAGAATAGCTAAACGCCCCTAATGCAAATAACCCATTAATAAATACAAAAAGTCGAAAGTTTTTATCAAAAAGTTTTATTGAAAAAGACCTTTTTTGAAATTCAAATTTTTTCTCTTTAATAAAAATATATATTATCAAAACAGAAAAGAATGAAGGGATTGCAGCCAAGAGAATAAGATTCCTAAATCCAAGGTATTTTAGTAATAATATCGATAAAGTAATCCCAACAATTGCACCAAAGTTATCCATTGCTCGCAAAAATCCAAAGTTTGAGCCCCTATTGCCTTTTGTGGATAACTCTGCAATCATTGCATCTCTTGGAGCGCCCCTTATTTTGCCCGCTCTATCTAAGGCCTTAAATGGAACAAGGTATAGCCATGTTGGAGAAATTGCATAGCCAAATCTCGCGATTGCTGAGGATAAGTATCCTGTCCAGACAAATATTTTCCTTCTTCTAAATTTGTCGGATAGAAAACCAGAGAATGCGCTAGAGACGGATACTAAAGCTTCTCCTATGCCATCTATGATCCCTAAAACTAATACATCGGCACCCAAGAAAACAGTGACAAACAAAGGCCATATCGGATAAATCATATCAGAACCCATATCATTTAAGAAAGATGCCAAAGAGAAAACATGCAAATCTCTTTTGTTTTCTTTTTTATTTTTCATTTGGTTTCCTCCAGGTAAGGCCAAAGTTTGATGATATTGAGTTTAAGTTGTTATAAATTTATTTATTCAAGAAGAAATATCCTTTTCTGTTAAAAGAATATCTAGAATTTTATAAAGACTTCTTTATCTACTTTAAGAAATTAAATTTAAAAATAAGAAAAGAAAAAAATAAAT
>CAZFRW010000092.1:0-3033 GCA_964521515.1 uncultured Thermococci archaeon | reverse complement strand
TACTAAAAAATATCAATATTTATGTAAAAGATGAATATTTTGAATTTTCTAAAAATAAATTTATTTATGGTGAATTACAACCAGGTGAAAAAAAGGTAGAAAAAATCCATTATACTGTTAAGTCCATAGATGTTGGAACTTACCCATTAAAAGTAACAACTAATTATTCTTACCAAGTTTATTGTTCGGGGGTACAGTGTGATTACGCATCTGAAGGATTTTTACACGAAGTCCCATTTAAAATTGAGGGCGTCCGGACACCTATAATTGATTTAAGAGTAAGAAGCTTTGAGATAAAGGAAGTACCATATACATTACCTATTTTCATTAGTAATAGGGGGGCTGCAGTAAAAAGTTCGTCTATGATAATAGAATATGATCGATCTAAGTTTAATTTTGATTATACTGAAGACCTTGGACCAATTACTTCATTGGCAAAAAAGGATGTTTTAGTTACAAAGTTACCCGAAGTACCTGGTGATTATACGATTTATTTAAATTTAGAAATAAAGGATGTAAACGATAAATCAACCTATTTGAAGTTTCCAATTAAATTAATAGTAAATACTGTGGAAGTAGTGAGATTAGAAAATAATCCTTCTGAACTCACAAAAATCGAAGAGAACGCTTCAGAAGTTTCGGCAGAACAGGCAATACCAAAACCTAATGTTCAAAAATCTGTATACATGATGTTGCAAGAAGCTGTACTGGTTTTAACCTTATTTGGTTTAATAGCAACTTTTTCTTTGATGTTTCTCTCAAGAAGATAGGACTTCTCCTATTTCTCTGATTTCTAACAAATTTGTCCTTTGTGTTTTTGAGTTACTTACCCCTGCAGTAAAAACGAAAAGATCATTGTCGTTAAATCCTTCATTTTTTAAATAATTAGCAGCGTGGAGAACTGCTTCTGAAATTCCACCTTTCCCTTTATCTAGGTAAACTTCATTTATACCCCATACAACAGAAAGTTTTCTGGCAGTCGCAGCGTTATTTGTCATGCCATAAGTAGGAACTGAAAGTTTGTGCCGGGACACCATGCATGCAGTATAACCTGACCTAGTTGAAGTTACGATTGCCTTGACATCGGATAATAATACAGCTTTGGCGACAAGAGACGATATTACATCAGTTACCCTTTTGGAAGGGCCATATTCAGATCTTGGTTTTAACTCTTTCTCAGTTTCACTGGCTACTTTTACCATCATTTCAACACTTTCAATGGGATATTTACCAATAGCAGTTTCACCTGATAACATAACTGCGTCGGCACCACTGTAAATTGCACTTGCAATATCTTCAACTTCTGCCCTAGTAGGTCTTGGATTTTCTATCATAGAGTTTAGCATCTGAGTTGCAACAATTACTGGTCTACCTTTAATATTGCATTTCTCAATTATAGACCTCTGGACACTTGGAATTTTAGAAAGATCAATTTCAACGCCTAAATCTCCCCTAGCAACCATTATACCTTCAGAATATTCAATTAAGTCATCTATATTCTTTATTCCAAAGTTAGACTCTACCTTAGAGATTATCCATTGCTCTCCATCGTTTTCTTTTATTATCTCTCTTGTCTTTATTATATCCTCTTTAGTTGATGCAAAAGACAACGCTATAAAATCGACTTCATTTTTTATCCCAAATTTGATATCAACTAATTCATTTTCAGTAATGGCCGAAGGACAATAATCATTCTCAGGGATGTTTATACTTACCTTTTGCCGGAGATTTCCTTCATTTAAGGCCTTTAGATAAATATCCTTATTCTCGATTCTTAATACAGAAAATATCAATGTACCATCATCAACTAGAACTCTATCGTTAATCTTTAAGAATTGAGATATGTCTTTTTGTAATGGAATTATGTCTTTTCCTTTATTGACGGAAAAGATGTATTCTTGATCTGTAAGAATATGGATCGTGTTATTAAATTCACCAATTCTAATATCTGGCCCTTTTGTATCTAGTAAGATCCCGACTTTTTTATTTGTATCCTTTGATACCTCTTTTAGAGTATTAATAATTTTAAGATGTTCAGAATGGTTGCCGTGTGAAAAGTTTAATCGGGCTACGTCCATTCCTGAAAGAACAAGTTTTTTTATCATTTCGTAGTTCGAAACACTGGGCCCTATTGTGCATACAATCTTTGTTTTCTTCAAATTTAGAATTCCTCCCAAGCGATATCAAATTCAATCTCTAGATTCATTATTTTATCTATAACGGATTTGAGTGTCATAGATTTTGATTCTTCAGAAATATTCATTAAAAATCCTAAATTGCCTTTATTAATCAAAATCGGAATTGTTTTATCAATACTCACCTTTTTTCCAAGAATATCTTTTTGAGGGAAACTATCTGGATCAATCTTAATTTTTGTTATCAATATAGATCCTTTATCGGCATTAATAACTTTCATTTTTTCTTTTAGCCTTTTTTCAATCTCTGAGATTGATATATTTCGGTGCTGTCTGCAATAGTGAACGGAATGTATGGAATATATATTTTTCTCTCCACTATGTTCTAAAAAACCAATGCTACTATCACCAATATCACTCCCCTTGTGTCCAGGGAAACTACAGTTTTTAACTTCAAGGGGATCAACAGAGAATACCTTCATTATACCTAAAATATCTTTTGCCCTATCTGCCATTAAATGTTCCATTTGTCACACCTGAAAAACAATTATTTTATTAATATAAAAGTTTCACTGTATTTAATTGACGTATGAATTATCGTTACATTTATAAGGAACTTCAAAATATATGGTTTGGATTTAATTATAAAGCGGGGGTTGCCGAGCCTGGTCAAAGGTGCAGGGCTTAGGACCCTGTGATGTAGGTCTTCCTGGGTTCAAATCCCAGCTCCCGCACTTTTTTATAAATCAAATGCGGTGCATATCGATTAGGGTTATATTTGGATAATTCTTTTCTTAATAGATTAATATGGGATTTGAATTACCTGAAATAATAAAATTATCGAAACAAATGCAAGACAAATTAATCGGTAATAAAATTACGGATATAATTTTGAGTG
>CAZFRW010000091.1:0-3040 GCA_964521515.1 uncultured Thermococci archaeon | reverse complement strand
AAGGATGCTTTGTTTACTGCAGATTATGCAAGTAAAAAATTAGGTATCAAAAAAGAAAATTGTCTTGTATTCTCTACGGGCATAATAGGCGTACCTATACCCATGGAAATCATGGAAAATGCTATTGAGATGGCCGTTCCATTATTGGATAAATCACCTAGCGCATCTGAAAATATAGCAAAGGCTATTCTTACCACCGATTTAGTAAAGAAAGAAATAACTATCGAAAATGATGGATATGTGATATCGGGCATTACAAAAGGTAGTGGGATGATAAACCCTAATATGGCTACAATGCTATGTTTTATTTTTACTGATGCTGATGTACCTCCAAGTACTCTAAAAGATAGTCTCAAATCGTCCGTTAATAAATCCTTTAACAGAATCTCAGTAGACGGGGATACAAGTACTAATGATTCAGTTGTTATTTTAGCAAATGGTCTTTCAAATATCAAAATTGACACACAAGAAAGAATTCAAAATTTTAAGGATGGCTTAGATTTTGTTTGCATAGAGCTTGCTAAAAAGATTGCAAGAGACGGAGAAGGTGCTACAAAAATAATAGAATGCCAATGCATTGGCGCAAAAAGCCAAGATGATGCAGATTGTATATCTAAATCAGTAATTTCTTCAAGTTTAGTTAAATCAGCAATATTTGGAGAAGACCCTAATTGGGGAAGAATCGTAGCTGCTGCAGGATATTCTGGAGCTGAAATGGAATTAGATAAAATTGAAGTCTACCTAGGAGATTTAAAGATTGTAAAGGATGGTAAGGAAGCGGGGGTTCCAAAAGAAGAAGCTAGAAAAGAATTACAAAAAGAGTCCATCATAATTAAAATCAATATGAATCTAGGAGAATTCTCTTCAAAAGCATGGGGTTGTGACCTCTCATACGATTATGTTAAGATAAATGCACAGTATCATACTTAGGGGGAAAATTATGAATTTAGAAGAAGCAAAAAATCTTGAAAGTAAATATGTATTTAATACATACGGAAGATTTCCATTAGTTGTAGAAAAAGGAGAAGGTTGTTACTTATATTCTACAGACGGTAAAAAATATCTTGATTTCTTAGCTGGTATTGCTGTTAATTCTCTTGGGCATGCTCACCCACAAATTGTTAAATGTATATCAGAACAAGCAAAAAAAGTAATTCACGTAAGTAACTTCTACCATATTCCATCCCAGTATCTTTTGGCAAAAAAACTATGTGAAACGTCTGGACTAGATAGGGCATTTTTTTGTAATAGTGGCGCTGAAGCAAATGAAGGCGCAATAAAAATTACAAGACGTTTTCAATCTGAAAAGGGGAAAGATGAGATAATATATTTTTCACATTCATTTCACGGTAGAACTATTGCAACCCTAATGACCACAGATAAGGACAAATATAGAGCAGGGTTTGGACCTTTCCCCCCCGGATTTGTTAAGGCAGAATTTAATGATGTAAATGATATTGTTGAAAAAGTAACAAATAAGACGGCTGCTTTCCTTGTTGAGCCAGTACAGGGAGAAGGTGGAATTAACATTGCTACAAAGGGATTCATGAAAACTCTTTCTGACCTAAGAGAAGATAAGGGAATATTGATTGTTTTTGATGAAGTCCAGTGTGGGATAGGAAGAACTGGAAAATGGTTTGCATTCCAGAATTATGACATTGAACCAGATATAATGACTTTAGCCAAAGCTCTTGGGGGAGGAGTACCAATTGGTGCAATAGTTGCTAGAAAAGAAGTTTCTGATGTTTTAAAACCAGGGGACCATGGAACTACTTTTGGGGGTAATCCTCTCGCTACATCTGTTGGATTAACGGTAATGAACACTATCGAATCAGATAAATTAATTGAAAATTCCAAAAAAATGGGGGAGTACCTACTTAAAAAACTAGAATTTATGCAAGATATTCAAGATACTAAGGATCTTAGGGGTATAGGCCTTATGGTGGGGATAGAGTTTGACAGTTTATGTAGTGATTTTGTAAAAAGATGCTTTGATAATAATCTACTCATAAACTGCACAAGAGACAAAGTAATTAGACTTGTTCCTCCACTAATAGTTTCTAAGAAAGAAATTGATGAAGCTATAGAAATAATGAAAAAGTCACTATAATTATTTCTGAAGCTCCATTATAGTAGCTGCAATATCTCCTTTATTTTTTATTAATAGATTTTTTGCTTTTTCTTTATCTGCGCCTGTTTGTGCAACTACTAATTCAATATCATCATCATTTATTGTAATTTCTACTTCTTTTGTTTCTTCCCTGTAGTTACCTACAAGTTGATATGTTTTTTGTCCCATCATTGTAGTTTCTGTTACTTGTGGATTGTCAAAGACTAATTTTTTGTCTTTTATAAGAATAATTACTTTATCTGCAGGGATATCTTTTGTTGATACACCCATCTGTTTCATCATTTTCTGCATCTTTCTTTGATCCATCTTTGGATACATTATACCACCTAAAAATTAAAAATAAAAGAAAAAATATAAGGTTAACTATTTATTTTCTTTTTCTTCGGGATATTAGATAGTATGCAACTGCTGATCCGCCAAGCATTGCGGGAAGTTCAAATCCAGGAACGCCTTTAATTGGTGACTGTTGCTGTTCTTTTACAGTTACATAAAGAACATCCTCTCCTGTATCTCCTTTGTCATCTGTAACCGTTAGTTTTACTGTGTATACTCCTGCATTTGTGTACTGGTGGAGAGGTTCTGCATCGATTGAAGTTTTACCATCCCCAAAGTCCCATTTATATGTCACTATATTGCCGTCTCCATCGTTTGACTTTGTTGCATCGAATCTAACTGCATCGCCAACTTTTGCCTCGAAGTCACTTCCGGCATTTGCAGTAGGGGGTATATTTGTTGTTTGAGTTGTTTGTGTAGTTTCTGTTGAAGTAGTTTGTGTGCCTTTATCTGGAGCATCGCCTGCTGTAGCGAAACTGTCTGTGTTAAAGAAGCAAACAGTATTACTGAGTTTCATTTCTAAATTTCCGCCCATATACTTACCTGAGCCCGCAAATAATCCTTTCCCATCGTCAT
>CAZFRW010000090.1:0-3077 GCA_964521515.1 uncultured Thermococci archaeon | reverse complement strand
CCTCTAAGTAACTTTTTTAAGAGTTCAATTTATTGAGTTTATAAAACTAATGAGTGGTAAGATGATAGAAGCCCTGAAAGAAAGCAGAGGAGGCACTTTAATTGACATTGAAGTCGTCCCAAATTCAAATGCGTTCCATATTGAATACAACGAGTGGAGTAAGAGAATAAGGCTAAAAATTACGTCTCCGGCCATGAAAGGACAAGCTAACAAAGAGATCCAGGCCTATTTTAAGGGTATTTTGGGAGATGCAACTATCGTAAAAGGCGAGCATAATAAAAAGAAATCGGTATTTGTTAATTCTAGTTTAGAAGAAGTTTCTGATAAATTATCTAAAATTTTAAAATAATCCAAAATTCGCTATAGTAAGACTTATAAAGAATTAAATACTAGTTATCAATAGGTGAAATTGGATGTCAGAAACGAAAGTCAAACATGCTGATGAAATATTTAAGTCATTTAAAATGCAAAGTGTTTCTGAGTTCTTTAAAAAGAATGCAGCAATGTTAGGATATACTGGTAAATTACGTTCATTAACAACACTTGTTCACGAAGGTGTTACAAATTCGCTTGACGCTTGTGAGGAAGCCAGACTTTTTCCCGATATTTCAGTTTATATTACTGAAATTGGCCCAGAACATTACAGAGTAATAATGGAAGATAATGCTTCAGGAATACCACTTGATTACATACCCCATGTTTTTGGAAAGATGCTTGCGGGAAGCAAGGCACATAGGAATATTCAATCTAGGGGTCAACAAGGTATTGGTGTCTCCGGAGCGGTCATGTATTCTCAAGTCACAACAGGGAAACCAACTGAAGTCGTAACTTCTACAGGCGATAAGGTAATTAATAAGGTTAATATCAAAATAGACGTTGAAAAAAATGCGGGAGAGATTTTAACCCGAGAAACTTTAAAGAATCCTGAAAAATGGAGGGGAACAAGAATTAACTTTGAGGCAAAAAATCTTCAATACAACAGGTCTAAGTATGGACCTTACAGCTACCTCAAGATGACTGCAATTGCAAATCCACATACCAGAATTCTTTTTGTCGAGCCTGATGGTACAAAGATTCTATTTGATAGAAATGTTAGACAGATCCCAAAAAATCCAAAAGAAATGAAGCCGCATCCCCACGGGTCTTCTGCTGATGATATACTTTCTATGATCAAAAATTCAACTGCAACTAGAGTAAGGAATTTTTTAGTTTCTGATTTCACAAGAGTTTCTAGTAAAAAAGTTGAAGAGATAGAACAAATTTCCGGACTTGACCTTGACATTAATCCCAAAAAAGTAGATTGGGAATATGCAGAAAAGCTGGTCAATGCCATTAAACAGATTACATTCATGGCACCTCCAACTGAGGGGTTAATACCAATTGGTGCCGAATCAGTTAAACTTGGACTTGAGGGCATTCTAGCGCCTGAATTTGTCCATACAGTAACTAGAAGTCCACAAACCTACCACGGAGGTATAGCCTTTATTGTTGAAGCGGGTATTGCCTACGGCGGAGGTGCAGGAAACAATGGACTTGATATTATCCGTTATGCCAATAGAACTCCCTTGATATTCGATCAAGGTGGATGCTGCATTACAGAAGCTGCAAAATCTATCGAATGGAAGAGATACGGTGTAAAGGATGATAGCGCCCCACTTACTATATTCGTTAATCTTGTTTCAACACACATTCCTTATACCTCGGCAGGAAAACAGGCGATTGCAACTGAAGAGGAGATCTTTAACGAGATCAGATTTGCATTGATGGACGCAGGCAGGGCTTTATCTAGGTACCTTTCTGGGAAGAGAAGGGCGAGTGAGAAACTTACAAAGAAAAAGACTCTATTGAGATATGTAATAGAAACTTCAAATGCCCTTGGAAGCCTAGTTAAAGCAGAGGATAATTCTAAAATCATAAAAGCTCTGACAGACATTGTTGAGAAAAAATATGACTTTGAAGAAACAAATGGAGAGGAAGAAGTCACAACAGTTTCAGATGAGAACGGCGTTGAAGAGGTGAGCGAAAATGGAGACTAGATCTCAGAACATTCCATCCATACTTGGTAAGTTTGGTGAGGAAATTTATGATCAGATAATGAAGGAAGAGAATCCTTCAATAAAAATACCTCTAAGAGGAAAATCTAACGTTTTTTTTGATGATAACGAGAAAGTTATCCAACTGGGGGACAAGTTCTCTAAAAGGCATTTTCTAAATGTGGCCCACACAAAGAAATTCATGCAGACTGTGCTTGTCGCCTCTTACTGTAGAAGGCTTGTTGAAGAGAATAAACATGCCGGCATCAGAGAGTTGTATTACGCCTTGAAACATACGGTAGAAGGTTCTAAAGAGAATACATTTGATGACCAGAATGAGTCTAATCCAATCGTTGAGGATATAGAAACAGCACTTGACATCCTAAGAGAAGAACTCAATCTAACTGCAGATAGAAGAGGGTATATTTACGGTGATGTAGTCCTAAAAGACGGTGAGGACGAATTTAACGCTTCAAAGCTTGGAAGGGGTGGATGGGCCGTACCTGGTACAGTTGAAGAGATAGATTTCTTAAATCTTAACGCTGAGTATATTCTTGTTATTGAAACTGCTGCAATGTGTGATAGGCTTATTGAAGAAAAATTTGCTCAGAAAAACAATGCGTTGCTAGTTGCTTGTCAAGGACAGGCCCCGAGAGGTATAAGAAGACTAATAAACAGACTTCATAACGAAAAGAATTTACCCGTTTATGTCTTTACAGATGGCGATCCTTACGGCTGGTACATCTATTCTACTATAAAGCAGGGATCAATGAATTTGGCATATCTTTCTAGGAGATTAGGGGTACCGGATGCAAAGTTTATAGGTATGACCATGGACGATATCGAAGACTACAGCCTCCAGAAGGTAACTGAAAAGCTAAAGGATATGGACAAAAAAAGAATAAACGAAATAATGGAATACGAGTGGTTTAAAAACAAAGACTGGCAGGAACAAATGAAGAAATGTCTAAAGCTTGGAGTCAGGATAGAACAGCAGGCGCTTGCAAACAAATCTCTAGAATTTGTCGCTAAAGAATACTTACC
>CAZFRW010000089.1:0-3156 GCA_964521515.1 uncultured Thermococci archaeon | reverse complement strand
AGCTCCCACTCATCTTCAAAATTTATTAGTATGAGCTCTTCGCCACAAAATGGGCATTCTATATTTAATCCATCCTTTACTTCTTTGAACTCTATAACTTCTAGACATACAGGGCAATCAATTTCCTTCATTCTATCCCTAATAATACCATTTTGCCTAACTTTTAAATCTATCTATGAGCATCTTTAAAGAAAACTTTTATCTTTTCTTTTAAAGGTTCTTCCGAATCTGGGATAAATTCTAGGCTATCCCTTATCCATTTCGGTATATCCTTTGAAACAAATTTATTTGCTACTCTTTCATCAAGAAAGACAATCAAAGCTTTATCAGATAGAAGTCTATGCGCTCTACCTGCAGCTTGACTTAGTTTCCTGTGGGCAGGTAGATAATATCCGTAATACTTACCTTTTCCATAAAAGACCTTTTGATAGTATTCTATCTGGGCTTCTATCCTTGGGGTTGGTCTGGCATATGGTACGCCAACAATTATTACAGTATTCATCTCATTTCCAGGGTAGTCACCACCCTCGGCGTTTCTACCCCCCATCACTCCTAATAAAACTGCGCCCTGTTTTCCCGAGTGATGCTTAAAGTCAGAAACAAGCATATCATTTTCTCTTGAATCCATGTTTCGTCTCTCTATAAAAATTGGCTTGTCGGACATTATAGCTATCCCAGAGTTAAGCAGACCGTCAACAACTTCATACGAAGAGCAGAATATTCCAACATTTGCAGGCACGGAATGGATAACATCTATCGCTTTAAGCGTTATTTTTTTATACATTTCTTCATTTCTGTGAGTTCCTTTTGTAGTTACCCCTTTGGTGACCATACCCTTTATGTTTGAAGGTGAAAATGGAGAAGGAAATACTTTGAATGCTGGATTCTTTATACCTATAATATCTGCGTAAGCATCCAAGGGCTCAAGTGTCCCTGACATATGAACAGCACCATATACAAAATCTAAAACTTGTGTAGTTATGGGTCTTGGGTCAAGAGACAATATCCCAAGTTTCAATGTGTCTTCATCCTTCTTTGTTTTAGTTTTCTCCAATATGTAGCAGTATCCTTGATTTCCTCGTGCATTAAACCAGTTCTCAAGAAAAGAAGCGATTCTAAAAATGTGTGACCTTGGCATCTTATTCTTCTTAAGACGGGTCTTTTGAACTTTTTCACCAACAGCCTTCATATATACTATCAGATCAAAAAGCATCTTTTCAAAACTCTTCGAAACAAAAGGACCCTTTAAACCCTCTAATCTTGTGAAAAGGTCTTGATAAGATATGATTGCCTCGTCTTCTGATTCCAGCTTAAAATCATTTTCTAACTCTAAAAATACTTCATAAAATTTGTTTAAAAATTCTGAAACATTGGGTTCCCCAAATTCTATTGACTCATTTATTGCAGCAGTGATTGAATAAATTGAAAGCTGGTCGGAGCCAAGATTTATTGCAAGGTCAGATAGATTGTGGGCTTCATCAAGGATTAAAATGATATCTTCAAGTGAAGCCCCAATCCCTTCTAGGAAATTATCCCTTATTTCAGGATGAAAAATATACATATAGCTGCAGGAAATTACTTCAACGTTTTGTGATATCCCCTTGACTATTTCGTATGGGCACATATTTTCTTCAACACAAAGTGTTACTATATCTTGGGACAAAGAAGGTTTTTGTGAAAGGCTTACCTCAATTTCATAAGCTCTATCCTCTTTCTCTTTCATATTCGTATAAAATTCACATTTATTCTCTCTTCTTAATAATCTGCAAACGTGAAGTGCCATCGCAGTGTCCATTTCATTATTGACAATAGTTGGGTGAAGGCACATAGAATTTCTCCCCTTTATAGAAATGCCTGAGACCTCTACCTTCTTACCAACCTCCATTAACTCTTCCATTACCCTGTCCATCTGTTTATGGGTTCTACAGCAATAGACAATTTTTTTGCCAAACTTTTCTGCTATGGGTAATACCGCAGACAAAACTGATATAGTCTTTCCAAATCCGGTAGCAGCTTCTATTATGGGATTTTTTTTCTGAATAAGGCTAGTCTGAACAAACTGGATAAACTCCTCTTGATTTGTCCTGAAATTGTCATAAGGGAAGAAGGAGTTTTCCATAAAAAGAATTTACATAATTCGTTAAAAAATGTTTGGATAGATATTTATATTATAATTCCCAATATTAAGTATGTTAATACTTTCGGAAAATGACCTTAGGTTAGTTCTTAATTATAAAAATGTGCTCAAGGCACTTGAATCTGGTTTCGTTGCGTACAAAAGAAAAGGAAAATTTCCCATTAGAACTTCCATAGAGTCTGATGAGAATAAAACAACAGTATTGTTCATGCCTTCTTCTTTTCTAGACAAGTCAGGGGTAAAAATAGTTTCGTTGTGTGAGAATAATCCTTTGAATGGGCTTCCCTATACGCGGGGCATATACATTTTGGCATCACTAAAAGATGGCACCCCCTTATGTGTTATGGATGGGACTTATCTAACATATATCAGGACAGCAGTTACTTCTTTATTGGCATCAAAATATCTAGCAAAAAAAGATCCAAAGACATTGGGTATTATTGGAACAGGCAACATTGGGACAATGGCATGTGAAGCGCATCTATCCCATTTTGGAATAGAGAAAATATACGCTTTTGATAAACTAGATTACTCGCTTAATTCATTTGCACAAAGATTAAAGGTGACTAATAATCCTAATATAACTCTATGTAAAGACGGAAACGAAGTTGTATCTAAATCAGATATAATAATTACTGCAACTACTTCAAATACACCTATTTTTAGTTCTCAGTTTGTTAAGGAAGGAACTCATGTCAATGCAATTGGATCTTATAAAAAAACAATGCAAGAAATACCAGAAGGTCTTTTACTAAGGGCAAAAATATTTGTGGACACATTAGAAGGTGCAACTTCTGAACCGGGAGATATTGTAATACCTCTACAAAATGGATTAATTAATCAAGATGATATTTTGGAGATCGCTGATGCTATCCTAAAAAGAACTCCAAGAAACTATTCTGATATTACCTTTTTCAAATCTGTTGGATTTTCTTTAGAAGACATAATAACTGCTGAACTAGCATATAATCAATCCAAAAAGAACGGAATTGGTATAGAAGTAGATATTTGATTAAAAT
>CAZFRW010000088.1:0-3208 GCA_964521515.1 uncultured Thermococci archaeon | reverse complement strand
ATAGTATATAAGAATAAGTATAAAAATGATTTCTCAATATTCTCTATATATTTAGACATATCTATACAGAAATATTTATATAATCAATAGAAGTCAAAAAGTCGATAAAATGGAAATAAGAAAAGTTCAGATTACCGGAGGCTCTTCTTATGTTATTACCTTGCCCAAAGAGTGGATTAAGTCATTAAACATTAAGAAAAATGATTCTCTCGGCCTCATAGTTCAAAAGGATGGAACTCTATTAGTAACTCCTGACAAAGTAATTGAGAAAAAAAGAAAGGAAAAAGAGTTTATTGTTGATTCTGATACTGATAAAACCTATTTATTCAGGCTGCTTGTCGGGGCTTATGTTATGGGGTATTCTGATATTGTCATAAAATCAAAAAGTACAATGCCGCCGCAGATTAGAGAAGCCATACGTATGTTTACTCAAATTGCTATTGGCCCTGAGATTGTTGATGAGGAGACAAATCTTTTCGTGGTAAAAGATCTATTAAGCCCAATGGAGATGCCTTTTGAAAAAACTATCAAGAGGATGTATTCACTAGTTGAAAGCATGCACAGGGATGCAATTAAATCTCTAAAAACGAACAATAAAGATTTAGCGGAGAATGTTGTTTCTAGGGATTTTGAGGTAGATAGACTCTACTGGCTTGCAACGCACCAATACAATGTAATCCTTACAGATATAATGCTTTCAAAGAAAATGGGTTTAAGCCAGGAAGACGCAAGCTACTATTTTTTAATTAGCAGGATATTAGAGAGAATTGGTGACCACGCAGCTATCCTTGGCGAAAACGTTCTAAAAGTTATAGATAAACTAAATCCAGGCATACTCAAGGAGATAGAATCTGCAAGTGCTTTGTCCCTAGAGATTTTCTCAAACAGTTTTGAATCCCATTTCAAGAAGGATATAAAAAAGGCTAATGAAAATATTGACTCTGTAGAGAAATTACTAGAAAAGTGTGAGGAAATTAATAACAAAGCCCTAAATCTTGGGATTGAAGCTGTTCCAGTTGTTTATATAGTTGAAAGTATTAGGAGAACAGGCGAATATTCCGGAGATATATCAGAACATACTATAAATTATCTGATATTAAAAAATTAAATATTATTTTATCCCTTTAATAAAAATTTTTAATTTGTCTTCGTGATTTGTTTTAAGTTCTTTCATAGTGATAGATAGTTTTGACAATGGCGTAATTCCTATATAGTCTTCCATCTCTTCAAATGTTTTGATGTCGCCGGGAGAGCTACCGCATGTGCAAAAGAAACCTACATTCTTAAATTTCCCTTTATTTTCATAAATATAAGTTCTAACAGCAGGTGCCATTAGTCCAGCCCATACTGGAGTTCCAATTGCAACTAGATCGTATTTAGATGGATCTTTTATTATTTCTTTGATAGTCGTTAGTTTTTTAGAATGTGCATCCCTTCCAGATCTCAGCCAGCCTATTATCCCTTTCCTGTTTTTATTATCAATAATCTCCTCAATATCACACTTTATCTTATTAGAAATTTCTTCTGCCACTTTTTTAGTATTCCCAGACCTAGAATAATAAACAACAAGTGTTTTCATGACAAAAAAATATTTTAGAAATATATAAATCTTCTGACAATTGAACAATCGTTAAATGCCTTTAAAGTAAAAATTAGAACGGCTAATATCATAGATATATTAAAGATAAGTCTTATATAGGACTACTGACACTATTTTTCTGGACAAGTAAAATATGCAACAGGTCGATTGAAATGGAGAAAATAAACATTATTGAACCACAGATTAACTTTCCCTTTGAGGACAAAGACGATGAGCAGCCTTTCTTCATTCCTGAAGAAGACTACGATGAAGACTAAATATATTATTAATCTTTTTTAATAAAATTAAATTTAAATTCACATAATATGTTATTCTAATAATATCTACCGAAAACTATTTTAAGATTATATCCTTTATATAAAAATGGGGGGCTTTAATTGCCAGAAAGAAAATTAAGGATTTTGATAGCAAAACCTGGGCTTGATGGACATGATAGGGGGGCAAAAGTAGTTGCTAGGGCTTTAAGGGATGCCGGAATGGAAGTAATTTACACTGGGCTTAGGCAAACTCCTGAGAGCATTGTGGAAACAGCTTTGCAAGAGGATGTTGATGTCATAGGACTAAGTATTCTATCTGGGGCGCACAAACACCTGTTTAAAAAAGTAATAGACCTTCTAAAGAAAGAGGGTGCAGAGGATATTCCTATTTTTGGAGGCGGTATTATCCCTGAAGATGATATGCCTTACCTTAAAGATATTGGAGTTAAGAAAATATTTGGGCCTGGGACGAGTACTGAGGACATTGTCACCTATATAAATGAAATGACGAATAAATAGTAAAGAGTGCCTAAAATGAACTCCATTGACGAACTAATTAAACGTATGATATCTGGTGACAGAGGGGCACTTGGGAAAATTATTACTTTAATGGAAAATGATTCCTCTTCTTCTGCATATATCATCCCTCAAATACATAATTTAACAGGCAAAGCCCACATTTTAGGGATAACTGGTCCTCCAGGTTCGGGTAAGAGCAGTATTGTTGATAAGTTAATAGCTTATTATAGGAATGATGGCCTTAAAGTAGGCGTTATAGCTATCGATCCCACGAGCCCTTTTACAGGCGGTGCTATTCTTGGGGATAGAATAAGGATGAAACAACACTATACAGACAAAGATGTTTTTATTAGAAGTATGGCAACTAGGGGAAATCTTGGGGGCCTTTCTGAGGCTACTGGAAACACGATAAAAGCGCTTGATGCTTTTGGAAAAGATGTAATTATAATTGAAACAGTTGGTGCAGGACAGGTAGAAGTCGATATTGTTAGAGTAGCAGATACTGTCGTTGTTGTTTCTGTCCCAAGTATGGGGGATAGCGTCCAAACACTGAAAGCGGGGATTATGGAGATAGGCGACATCTTTGCTGTTAATAAAGCAGATCTTGAAGGTGTAGAGAAATGTATTATGGAAATCAGGATGATGCTGGAACTTTCAGAGAAAAAAGGAGATTGGTCCCCACCTATAATAAAAACATTTGGAAATAAAGATGATGGTGCGAGTGACCTTTATGAAACAATAAAAAATCATCATAGATACTTGATTGAATCCGGACACCATGAAAAAAAGAGGATAATCAGGGGCAAAACTGAATTAATAAATATACTACAGA
>CAZFRW010000087.1:0-3271 GCA_964521515.1 uncultured Thermococci archaeon | reverse complement strand
ATACCTTATATTTAACGTTTAATTGATCCTTTAAAATTAGTATACTATTCTTTAAAACTTCATTTACATCAATTAAATCTATATCATCTTCATAAGAAATAAGTCTTCTAAAGGCTTTTAGTATTAAATCTATTTTTTTCACACCGTTAAGATTCAAACTTAGTAGATTATCTAAACGATCAAATTTTACATCTTCAATATTGTTCTTTTTAAACTGATTTTTTAGTAATAATATCTCTTCTTTCAATAATAAATCAATAATATTCTGGATTTTTGGATTATTTTTTTTATTGAATTTAGAGAGTTTCTCTATATGATTAATTAACTTGATATTGATACTATTCTCTTTTATTTGTTTCTTTAAAGTAACTAGTTCTCCTTGTAACAATTCGGTACTTACCATAGACGAAGATAAAGAGTTATTGATTTCATGAATTATCCCAGGGACTAAATCCAAATAAATTATTAATTCTCTCGAAAAATCATCTTTGGACGTCCTTATATCTTCTAGATATTTCTCAGTGAAATTTTTCATACTCTATAAATCCTGGACAATAAGCTATTATTACTAATGCTTTGCATTAATCACATATATGGAAACAATATAGATAATTGATTTTAAGTATATAAATTTATCTGTTTATTATTGATAATCAATAAATTTAAATATTTTTAAATATTGTAAAGATAAAATATAATATTTTGGGTTATTTGTATAATTTACTTATAACTTATATTAACTAATTAATATTGGTAAAATAGTTATTAAACCAAAAGATTTATAAATAATAATTATGTATTTATTCTATGGCTTCCAAACAAAATAGTGACTTAGAGTTAATAAATGAAGTCAAGATGCTTATCGATGAAGTTATAGACAAGGTACCAGAGAAAAAAGATATGGGAATGGTAAATTTAAGATCACTAATTGTTTTCAGTTTAGGGGGAATTATTGGGTTTGGAATGTTTGTTTTAAATCTTATCATGACATCCATAGTAATGCTTAGCGTTATACTTTTGGGATTCTTTTTTATCTTGGGATTCCTAATCGGCATGTATATTGAAAAAGTTGATTCCTTGAATAAAGCTTCTAATCCTTTGTACGCGTACTATTAGATCCATAGGAAACTTTTTATTAGCTAATTTAATATTATTTTTATGATTATAATTAAAGCAGGCGGTTCGGCAATTACTAAAAAAAGTGAAGACTTTACCCCAAATATGGAGGTAATTTCTAGTCTAGCTCAAGAGATTAAAGATGCTGGAAGAGTTTCTATATTGGTCCATGGTGCTGGTTCTTATGGCCACCCTATAGCAAAGAAATATTCATTAGGGAAAGGATATTTCGATAATTATCAACTTAAAGGTTTTTCTGAAACAAGGGCTAGTGTTAGTGAACTTGATAGTATTGTACTAAAATCTCTTATGCAAAATGGATTAACTCCTGTAAAAATAGGTACTTTTTCTAACTTTATTACGTCTAATGGGAGAATTGTTGAATTTCATAAAGAGCCTTTAATGCGGGCTATAGAACTCGGATTATTGCCAGTTTTTACAGGAGATCTTGTTTTTGATAGAACTAGAGTTTTCTCAATACTATCGGGGGACCAAATAGTATCATATCTATCAAAATTACTTAGACCATCGAGAGTTATATTCGGGACAGATGTAGATGGAATATATACCGGAGACCCAAAGAAAGAGAATGTTAAATTAATCGACACAATAACAGAAGATAATATTAAAGAAGTTTTTAAGTTCGCAAAGGATACAGGAGACGCTTCTGGGGGTATGGAAGGTAAATTATCTGAAATACTCTCTATATTTGATATGGGGATAGAAATAGATGTGATTAATTTAACTAAAAAAGGTAATTTAACAGAAACTCTTATGGGAAATGTAAAGGGAACTGTAATCAAGAAGAAAATTTTATCAAAATAATTGTTTTATTATAATTAATATCTATTTCGTTATTTCTAAAATAAAATAATGCACTATAAATGCATATATAAAAACTATAAAGATTTATTTTATGACTTCCCTCGAAAAAATAATTCATCTTGCAAATCAGAGCGAATATGACTGTAGTGGGGATGAAGGAAAATCATTTACAGATATTGATTTATCTAAAATAGATGCTTTAGGTCAAGGGACTAAACATGACATTTGTACATCTTCTTCAACTACTAGAATTGCAGACCAAAATGAGATTCTGGGCAATGTGACTCGATATGGAATTTGCCATTCTTTTACTGCCAATGGGCGTTGTATTTCTATGTTCAAAACATTATTCACAAATTACTGCACCCATGACTGTAAATACTGTCAAAATTCAACAGATTATCGAGGCCCTAAAAATATCTATTCTTATACCCCAGAAGAACTAGCAAGGATAACTATATCCCTTTACAAGGGGAATTATATAGAAGGGCTTTTTTTAAGTTCAGGTGTCAGTTCAGATGAGAATCTTATCACTGAAAAAATGATAGATACTCTAAGAATTTTAAAGGACAAATATAATTTTGCAGGATACATCCATTTTAAGATCTTACCAGGAGTTTCTTATGATTACATCAAACAGGCTTCGGAAATGGCTGACAGATTAAGTGTAAATATTGAAACTCCAACTAAAAGCTATCTCTCGGAACTTAGCAGCACAAAGGACTATGAAAACGATATCCTAAAAAGACAATGCTATATCAAAAAATTGGAATCAAAAAAAGAACTTCCTGCTGGGCAGACTACCCAACTTGTTGTAGGTGCGGGTGGTGAAAGCGATTTTGAGATATTTAAAAGAGTTCTTAAAGAATACAGAGAAATAATGTTAAAAAGAGTCTATTACTCGGTATTTAATCCCGTTATTGGAACTTCTTTAGAAACATTGTCGGCACAGCCAACATGGAGAGAACATAGGCTTTATCAGATGGACTGGTTATACAGAGTTTATAAATTCTCTGAAAAGGAAATTAAGATTGCATTTGATGAGGAAGGCTTTCTGAATAACAAAGACCCAAAGCTATACATTGCGTTGAATACTCTTGATTCTGCTATTGATCCAAATGAAGCAACTTATGAAGACCTTCTAAGAGTACCGGGAATAGGGCCAAAGAGTGCTTATAGAATTGTCAACTATAGGAAAAAAAATAGAATTTACAAGAGAGAACAACTTCTAAACTTAGGGGTAAGAGTAAAAAATGCTACTCCTTTTTTAAAAATCAATGGGGGAGAATACTCTAGACTTGATAGGTGGATTGAATGCCAGAATCAATGA
>CAZFRW010000086.1:0-3271 GCA_964521515.1 uncultured Thermococci archaeon | reverse complement strand
ACAATTTATTCGTTTTAAGTAACGAATACCACTATAAAACTGAGTCCTACTATAGGATAGTTTTGAGAGAAAATCAAAATGGATATAAGATAACACCAAGTAGTAATGAGGTACTTGATGCCTATGTTGTTCCAATATGCCTAACAAAAGCAGAGATGGTTGGTATACCAGTCTGCGAATGGGGTGTATCGGACACATATTGTCCTTTGCCTTCAATAATATACGGTATAAACTACTACTCAGATTCTTCAAAATTTGATGTAGTAAACGACTTAGAAACTGCAAAGGAAGTTATAAAAAAAGTTACGCATGGCGGAAAATATCCTTTTTGTTTCCAGAGATTACCCCCAAATTCAGAAATAAAGACTTTCTCAACACTGTTCGGAAAGAATACTACAACAGATCCTGAGATTTGTGCTCTTCTTGAAAAAATATATGAAGTATTTGAAATACCTGTTGCCAAGATAATTCTAGTATATGATGGAGAAAAATATTATCTCTCCTCAATATCACCAATGAGAAATTCGGAAATATCTAATGACGAAAAGGAAGAATTCAAAACTAGGGTCGAAACTGGGATAGAAAATGGGGAAATTAGGAATCTTTGTTGATAGGCAAACTCTAAGTAGTTCAATCCAACTCATATCCCTAATTAAATTCAGAGAAGAAGCTGAAAGATTGGGGCATTATGCCTATTTTATCTTCCCAACAGAGATAAAAAAAATATCGGGACTTGATGGCCTTTTTATTAGAGCTAGAACTGACTCGATGAACATAAGTTATGTAGCTGCAAGAATTGCAGAATTAAAAGGAATCCCTGTAATAGATGACCCCAACTCGATCAGGATATGCTCCGATAAGATTAATATGTACCTCCATCTTATGAAAAAAGATGTCCCCATGCCAAAAACTATTTTTATGAAAAAGGGGGATGTAACCCTAGAAAACCTCGAAGAAGTTTTTAAAATTTTTAATCCACCTATAATTCTAAAAGAGCCATCAACATCATTTTCCGCAAGAGTGGAAAGAGTCTATACAAAAGAGGAGTTCATAAAAGTTTCAAGAAGATTCATAAAACTATCCGACTGGATTGTAGTCCAAGAATTTGTTGACAGCAAATTTGATTGGAGGATAGGAGTTCTTAATGGAGAGCTATTGTATGCATGTAAGTACATAATCCCCAATGAAACTTTTAAGATACAAGCCTCAGTGAATGGTCATTTGGTCTACTGTGATGTTGTAAGTGTTCCAAAAGAGGAAGTGCCCAAGGAAATTATTGATCTTGGCATAAGGGCAGGAAATGCTATTGGAAATGGCCTATATGGAGTCGACATAAAAGAAAGCCAAGGGGCCCTATACGTTATTGAAGTTAATGATAATCCTTCTTTAGATGGTGGCGAAGACCTGCTTTACCCAGACATCTATGAAAGAATAATCAATTATTTGATGCAAGGAAAAAATAAATAAAAAATAATTACCTTATATATCCAGTTTCGTCGTTTCCAGGGGGCAGGGGCTGATATTCAGTCATGTTTTTCTGCATTTCTTGTATCTTTGAAAGTGCTTTTTCTGTTTCTTCCGCCCTCTTGTCCAGTTCTTCCATATTAATCTCAAGTTCTAATATATCGACTAATACCTGTAGAACTGCCTTCGAAGCTTTAGCATCGATTATATAACCCGGAGATTCACCTAAAAGGCATAGCCCCTTCATGTTTCTAAGCTTCCCCATTGCAATAAGAAGCCCTGATGCCCCGACAATTGCTGAACCTGGATCTTCTCTGAAAACAATATTTTTGTCCTTGTATTTTTCAACTGTTTCAACATCAGATGCCGCACCCAATACTTTTGGCTCCTTTACAGGGTATCCTCCTGTAGAATATCCCCCTAAAGTAAACATTTCTTTGACTCCATATCGTTCAACAAAGTCTAGAATTGTAGTGGATATTTCATAATGCCCATATGCGTCTGTGGGTGGTGGCTGAGTATCTCCAGATAAAAATAATATGTCTCTTTTTCCACCGGTGTAGTAATAGAATTCATTCTTCATCAATCTCATAGTTGAGTCTTTTTCAACTAATGCTTGATGAGGAAACCTTGGGGAATATAAATCAGCAAATTTAACGGCTTTCAATTCCTGAATAAGATGATCAGCAGCAAGTTTTCCTACAAGCCCTATTCCTGGAAGGCCTTCAACAAATATTGGATTCTCAAGTTTTACATCTTTAATTTCTTCAACGATATAAGTTTCTTTCATAACACTCCACTCTCTTTTTTGATTAATCTCCTATATTTACCGTATTTGTCCTCCGGTGAAAACTTTGGAGGGTGAGGATTTACAGTACGTGTATTACATAAAGGACATAGATCCTTTAGAGTATATTTATTACATTTAGGGCAGATTTTCATCTTCATATTATGATCTCTTAAAGGACCCTTTACCCTCATTACTCTGAACATGAGAAATTGCCATTTCTGCAATATCTCTCAAAACAGATTCTGCTGCTTTATAATCTTCAGCAACAATGTAAATAGAATATTTTGGGGACCCTTCATTTCTTATTTCGACGTCTTCCACTTTATCTTTGAATTTATCTCTGGCAGTAACTAAAGCATCCTTTACTATGTTTACTCCATCCCCTGAAAAACATTCAAGGACTATGTGGCCTGTAATAGAAACTAATGGCGTTTCAACATTAGTCTTTATAATTTCATAAAGCCCATCAACGTATTTCTCGTCTATTAATCCCTCTAAAATACTCTTGCCTTTTGTTGAGGTTTCTTCAAAGGCGGCGTATAAATCACCATATTTATTAACAATTGGTACCCCGATATTGTGGATAATACTTTTGTAATCTTCTCCAATATTAGAAGCGTATAACTCTAATAGCTTTTCGCCTTTCTTTTCTCTCTTGAATTCCTGAACTTTTGTTTTCTTCTGTTGGCTTGTAACTCTTCTTAGAGATAGGTCTATGTGATTTTTAGATGGGTCAACTTTTAGAACCTTGCATACTATTTTTTGACCTTCTCGAACATGATTTCTAATATTTTTAACCCAGCTGGAGGAGATTTCCTTTATATGTATCATACCCTCTTTGTCATATTCGTCAAGTACAACGAACGCACCGTAAGGAAATACTTCCTTAACGGAGCACATAACAAGATCTCCCTCTTCGGGGTAATCCCTTTCAAGCATTAACTATTCACTCCAATACTTCAAGTATTTCGGCATTAATCTTGCCTACTCCACCTTTTGACTCAACAAGGGATTTTC
>CAZFRW010000085.1:0-3276 GCA_964521515.1 uncultured Thermococci archaeon | reverse complement strand
ATCTAAGGCCTCCTTCTCTCGCCTTACCTTCAGTTGGCTGTCTTGTGAGCATCTGCCTTGGACCACGGGATCTTGCATGGATCTTGTCGGCAACCATGTGGTGCAACTTCTGATAGTAACAAACTCCAACAAATATGTCGGCTTCTATTACCTCTCCAGTTATTCCGTTGTATAGCCTTTCTCTTCCAGTATTCTTGAATCCAAAGCTCTGAAGAGTTTGTCTTATATCCGCTTCTTTTTCTCCGGCAAATAATGTAGCGTCTATTGTTCTTCCTTTTAGTGAGCCTGCTTTACCTCCAATCATTTCCAATATCTGGCCTACTGTTTTTCTTGAAGGTATGGCATGTGGATTAATTATAAGATCGGGCGTTATTCCATACTCGGTAAATGGCATATCCTTCTGAGGACATAAGAATCCTAAAACTCCCTTCTGTCCATGTCTTGATGCAAACTTGTCACCTAGTTCAGGAATCCTTTCATCTCTGGCTTTTATCTTAACAAGTTTGTTTCCATCTTCAGTTTCACTCAATAAGACTAAATCGATGATTCCTTTCTCTGAAGGTCTAACTCCGATTGATGTTTCTCGTCTACCTTCAATGGCAGTTCCAAACTCATCAAGTTCTTCTAAGAATCTTGGAGGGCTTGTTCTTCCAATTAAAACATCTCCGCCTTTTACACTAGACTCAGGTCTTATGAATCCATCGATATCAAGATTTTCATAAGCGTCAGGGCCTCTGTAACCACTTACAGACTCATCAGGCATCTCAAACTTATCCTGCTGACCACCTGGATATCTTCTCTCGTCTGAATCATATGTCCTAAAGAAAGTAGTCCTACCAAGTCCTCTGTCTACTGAGCTCTTATTAATAATAAGTGCATCTTCTATATTATACCCTAGATAAGAAAGAACTGCAACGACAAAGTTTTGTCCTGCTGGTCTATTATTAAATCCGACTGCATCCATGACTTTAGTTTTAACTATGGGCATCTGAGGATAGTACATCAAATGACCCCTAGTTTCAACTTTTAGCTTGAAATTAGACTGTGAAAATCCAAGGCTTTGTTTTCCCATTCCTGCACCGTAAGAGTTTCTTGGTGCTGCATTGTGTTCGGCAAATGGAACAATTGATGCACAAACTCCTAGGATTGATGGAGAGTAAATTTCAAGATGAGTGTGTTCAGGGGTCAAATCTTCCTCAGAAAGTGCAATAAGAGTGTTCTCTTCCTCTTCTGCATCTAGATACTCAATAACTCCCTCAGCTATGAGATCTGACCAGCTTTTGGCTCTCTTTTCAACAGCTTTTATGTGCTCTTCAGTTAACAGAGGCTTGCCACCTTCTACTATGACAAGTGGCCTTCTGACTCTTCCTGGATCACAGTTTATGTGAATCTCGTTTGTCATCTGGTAATAAACAATATTTGCTTCGTTGTCAATCTTTCCCTTTCTCCTGTCTTTTCTTACAGTATCAGTGAATGATTTTCCGTCCTTTACAAATCCAATTAGATTACCATTTAAGTAAATGTAAGTCATTACTTTAAGACCTGCTACATCAGTAATCTGTTCCAATCCCAAAGAGAATAGATAGTTCTGGATATCAAGTTCATTTGAACCGATTGAAATATAAGACATCAAAGCCATGTTTTTTACGAGACCGCAGTTTGGACCTTCTGGTGTTTCACTTGGGCATATTCTTCCCCAATGAGTTGGATGAAGATCTCTAGCTTCAAAGTGTGGCTGTGTTCTTGAAAGTGGAGAAAGAACTCTTCTTAAGTGGGAGAATCTTGACATGAAGTTTGTATCATCCATAAGCTGGCTAATACCCATCCTGCCCCCTGGCCAAGTTCCAGTTGCCATTGCATATCTGATTCTTTCTGTCAAAACGTCAGCCCTAACGGACTTTTTTACAAAGTCACCTTCATTTCCTTCTTCAAATCTGCCCCTTGCGTATGTTCTTTCAAGTTGATACTTAATATCCCTTGTAAGTTGAACGAATGATAATCTAAATAAATTTTCTAAAAGATCCCCTGCTAATTTTAATCTCTTGTTGGCATAATGGTCCTTATCATCCGACTCCCTTTTGCCAAGAGAAAGTTCAATGACTCTGTTTGCCATTATCCCTAGGTAATAGGCCTTTCTTAATCTGTCTGCTTCTTCTGTACCGATATGCGGCAAAAGATATTTGTCAAGCGCCATCTCTGCACGCTTTAATCTGTACTCTTTCTGTTGACCCATGGCTAATCTCTTACCAAGATAATCCAATGCAAGCTCTTTGTCTGTTATGTCCATTGACTCTTCCAAGTTATCCAAAAGCTCCTTCTGGATATCCTTTTCAGAGGATACAGAATTTACTATATCGATATCTTTCTCAAGACCCAATGATTTCATCAAAGTTACAAATGGCATCTTTCCTGGAAGTGACGGGAATGATACTCTAAGAAGTCCATCTTTTTTTCTCTCTACTGTGACTAATGCCCTAAATCCGCTCCTAGTTGAAAATACCTTTGCTATTGCAACTGACAATCTCTCATCAATTTCAACTAATATCCTGTTTGGTGCCAAATCTTCTATCGCTACTACTACTCTCTCTGCACCATTAATTATGAAATATCCACCAGGATCTCTAGCGTCCTCACCTTTCAGAATGAGATCGTCTCTTCCTAATCCATTAAGACTACAAGCTTGTGATTTTAACATTATAGGAAGCTTACCAATCTCCACCTCTACTGGCTCTCTTTCCTTTTCATCTATGACAGGTATGAACTCAAGATAAAGAGGAACAACATAGGAAAGACTTCTGAGCCTTGCTTCTTGCGGGAAAAAATCCCTCTTGGAACCATCTGCTTCCTTATATATGGGTTCTCCTGCCCTTATCTTACCAAATTTAACATGAAATCCTTCGATGTCTGTATCGATCTTAGCTTGCTCATTAATAACTTCCTGAAGTCTTCTTCCAACAAAATCATTAAAAGAATCAAGATGCTGCCTTACGAAACCTTTTTCATTAAAAAATGACTCAATGACTACCCATCTATCCAACTAATATCACCTCTATTCCTCCGTGGGCTCTTCTTCAACTATTTCATCAACTAAATCTTCTTCCAACGCTTCCTTAATGTCCTCGCCGATGACATATCTATAAAAAACGCTCTTTCCTGCAGGAGAATCAGCTCTCACAATTTTTATTATGTCTCCAGATTTAGCCCCAATAATCTTAACTACGGGATCAGTTTCTAAGATTAGGGGAAGTCTATCATGTGTTACATTAAATCTCTGTA
>CAZFRW010000084.1:0-3315 GCA_964521515.1 uncultured Thermococci archaeon | reverse complement strand
TAATCATCTCCAAACTTGACGACTTCTTCAAGCCATTTTCTGTTCTCAAGATAGAAATTTACAGTTCTAATACTTGGGTCAGTTTTTTTGTTTTCCAAATTACCGCCTCTAACAAATTTCTCCTTTGAGGAAAGCTACCCTTTTCTTTTTCTCATTGACTTTGAATCTGTAAACGTCCTTGACAAGTTCTAAATAATCCTCAATACCTTTCATGATAGCCTTGGCCTTATCTGAAGATCCTTCACTGCCAAAACACAATAGCAGAAATCTGTACCCTTCAGTGTAGTTTATAGCATGCTCAATTGACATGATCATTTCTGAAAGCTCAATGATACTGTAGCCATACAATTCTTCCCTTGAAAATTTCGGTAGAACGCCCATTATTCCTTTATCCAAAACATCAATACTTTTTACCAAATTCTTCCCTCTTACTTACTACTTACTTACTATACCTACATACTACACTACACTACACTACACCCGCATTAATGCGGATCTTTTCTTTTAATTCTGCAGTGGAAATGCTCAAACCTTTTGAGAAGTTGTCCAGCATGCGCTCATCACCTATGACTTTTTCAAATCCTTGCTCAGAGATCTTCTTCTTGACGATGGGCCAAATAGTAAATTCCCAGCGCTTTTGCAACTCTTTTTCTGTCAATTGCTTTTCAACAGGCTTATTTTTGGGGCCAATCTCCCTATCAATCTCTTTTTTTGTTTCCTTTAGGTCTTTATTCGTAAATTCGTCAATCTTGGCCTTAATCCTTGTGGCTTCAAGAATAATGCTTTCATACTGGCTTTCAAGCTGGTCTAGCTCCGATTTGTTCTTTTCAGCGTATTGTGTCAGTGACTCAGTTATTGTCTCGGTAAATCCCTTCGACGAGATTTCGCAACACCTGTCCAGAAGATCCTCGGGCAGCCACGCCTGGACGAGCCTCTTCCCGTACCTCAGCTGGCTTTTTCCTATGCTAAAACCCCCTGATTTCATTTTTTCTTGTAAGTAAAAAAGGCCCAAAAAACGGCACTTTGTAAGTAACCTGTAAGTAAAAAAGGCCCAAAAAGAGGTGTTTTGTAATGATGGGTGTAAGTAAACTCATGCCGATTTTACTTACAAAATAGCTAATGTGTAAGTAAAAATGGGTCAAAGTGTAGTATGAAATCAAAGTATTCACCCTGAAATGTTTATTCCAACAAGCGATTCTACGGGCATGAGATCTTTGACCTTCAGGACAAAAGTGTCACATCTGTACCTGAACTTTCCATTCCTCTCTTCTTCCCCTTTTTTCCTGTGAAAAGCATCCTTTAGCAGCGTGTCCCTGCCTATTACCCCCGCAACCCTGAACTCGTTTTTAGTCCTGTCGTGGAAGACAAAGGCGAATGCATCCTGATCCAAAGACACCTGGCATGATGAGACGTTGACATAGTAGTTTTCAAGGGGGCCCTGCCCGTTTATTATGGTCTTGACGTCCACTTTTTTCCCCTCAATGATGAAGTCCCAGTTTGAGTACTGGCCGTTTGAAAGCGTTATGTTCTTGATCCCAGACTTCAAGCACTGCACTAGGAACTCCTCCTCACCGAGGCAGCCGATCTCCCTTGAATCATGCTCCGGATTAAATATGTTGGGAACTTCCCTCATCAGTTTTCCTCCAAAGGGCTCTCCTTTTCTTTTGTCTTTTCGAAGTAAAAGTTTGAGTAAGGCCCGGTGTTTAGGGCCAGATCCCCGTTCTTTGAGATCCTGGCATCTATATTATAGAAAGATATAATTGACCCAATGAGCTCAGTCTTTTTCATCTGGGCCTTTGTAGACAGGAACTTCCCAGGGATCAGCTTCCCTGATTTCTTTGAGGTGAATGGCTTTGTGTCATGGCAGTTTACCCAGATCCTGTCCTTGCCGTCAGTTATCTCAATACCAGTAGTCCTTAATCTTATGGCGCCTTCCTCCTCCCTGACGTTTGACACCCTGTTGACAGTGGCATTTAGAAAAATGATCTTCCCCTCATCATTAATCTTTGAAAGAAGACAGTCAGTAGAAACGCAGTCCGGCCTTATCTTTGA
The DNA here is from genome assembly GCA_964521515.1 of uncultured Thermococci archaeon. Classification (GTDB taxonomy): domain Archaea; phylum Methanobacteriota_B; class Thermococci; order Methanofastidiosales; family Methanofastidiosaceae; genus Methanofastidiosum. The sequence continues at coordinate 1,263 of CAZFRW010000084.1, read as the reverse complement.
GCTGGCCTTAAAACTGGATACTGGAAGAGGCTTTCCTTCCCTCCACCCGTAGGCATACGCCAATAGCATGGCCGCCTCTTCAGGCGATTCGTTTTTCGAGTGCTTCATCTCGCTCTCAAGATGCCGCTCTAGCCAGTCAGGCTCATTCTTGTGATTTGTAGCTGCATACAGCGAGAGGTAGTTTGATGCGTCTTCAAAAAGCGTCTCCGTGCTATCTAAATTTTTTGAGAAGCTGTCTAAAGTCGTTTCCACCCCTCTATGCTTGTTGAAAGCCTCATAATACAAGAGAAGCTTTGCACCGCCGGGGGTGACATTCTTTTCTTCACTCTTTCTTTTAACAAGCTCGGCAAACTCCTCTTCGGATACGCCAAGCTTTTCAATCAACTCTTTTTTCTTTTCATCTGTTAGCAAATCCCGACCTCCTGGATTGGCGGGGCGGGATAGATCAGCAATGGTTCCTATGGGATTTGGGGGCTCGCTGAATCTACCCGCTCTTTCGCCCTATAAATCCGTCATATATGACGAATTTACATACCAAAATTAAGCCGTTGGAGTAAAAGATTTTCGATAGCTTTATTGTATTTTTACGATATATCTAACGATATTTTTATAAATAGGGACAAGAATTCTTTATCGTGGTCCTATGGCAAAAGAACATCAGGGGGCAAGCCTCCCAAAAGAGTTGTTGAGAAGAATCGACTATATTATCAAAGAAACGGATCTTGGTTACACCTCAAAGGCCGATTTTATAAAGGAAGCCGTGAGGCAGAAGCTGGACGAAGTTGAAAGAAAGTTACTTGAGCTAGAGAAACTAAAAAAAGAGCTAAAGGAAAGATAGAATAAAAACTTAATAAAACTATTACACTTCAGCTTCCTTTAGCTTTGTTATCAAGACCTCCTCCACCGTAGTAATGAACTGATTCTTATTCTCACATGTTTCGGCTATCTTTAGGACTACCGCGAGACTCTTGACGTAGTTCCTGTGGTATCCCCTTACTTTTTCCCCAAAGACGATTTTTTGCGCTCTTAATATCTCGCTTTTTATCCTGTCTTTTATTTCCTCCATACTGTTGGAGTTGTCTGCAATATTTAGCGCCACTGTAGGCGCATCTATCCCGCCATAATTCCAGTTGCTTGTCATCAGCATAATTTGGACTACACGATATAATACGATTGACTAAGGGCATATTTTTATTTTTGTATTTGCGAGGGTATTTGCAATAAGAAAAGATTGAAAGGGAAATCAAGTGAGTTAATTTAATT
>CAZFRW010000083.1:0-3359 GCA_964521515.1 uncultured Thermococci archaeon | reverse complement strand
AGGCAGTAAAATAAATTCAGAAATAAAGTAATTCATATTCTTGTAATAAATAAAATATTCTAATACTTTTTTTCTAAGGAGATAAAACAACTGTGGAATACTCTGAAATAAGATTTTCACTTCTTTTTATTACCAATTTAAGTCTTCATTATCATCAAGTACATCTCTGTTTTCAAGAAATGGATAAATCTGCTCAATTTGAGTAATGTACTTCTTTAGATATTTCTTTAGTTCTTTGTAATAAATTGTAATTACCTTTTTACCTGAAGATTGGAGCTCTTTCACATATAGTTTGAAAAGATACGTTCCTTTCTTATCAAAATCAGTTAGTACTATAACTTCTTTTTCATAGATGTCATCAATGACATCAAAAATATTATGCCGAGAAGCGGCGATAATCCTATTCTTAATTCCAAGATTTACAAGTGACTCAATATCTTTTTGCCCTTCAACAATTATTACCGCTTCTTCCTCCTTTAATCTATTTAATATATCTAAGGTATTTTCGATATCCTCTTTGATTGACATCAAAAGAATATTCAATTATTAATTTATAATCTTAATTAGTTTTAGTTATAAGATTTTTAAGAATATTATTAATTATAATTTTTTTACAAAAGATGTCATTGCCTTTATATTTTCTATAGGTGTAGCAGGACTTAATCCGCATCCAGGTGCCAAGATATCAATACCTTTTTCGACACATTTTGAGGATTGTTTTATTATCTCATCAGTTGGGCCGAAAAGTAATGGATCTACGGGATTTATATTTCCGATTAAAGCTGCTTTTCTTATTTTGTCCTTAGCCTCTGATATATCCACTATATGGTCTATACTGATTCCATTAACGCCTGTATCTCCCATAAAGGAAAGTATTGGAACTGTATTCCCACAGATATGTAAAACTGTTGGAATATCTAAACTTTTTACTACCTTTTTTATATAGGGGCTTGCAAACTCTTCAAAATGTTTTGGACCAATTACCTCACAAGTAGCAGATGGTTCAATTAAGGCGATACAGTCTGCACCGTTGTCTTCTAGATACTGTGAATATAATATGCATACTTCAGAACTAAAATTAAGTAAATTAACTACATTTTCGGGACTATCAAAAAAATCAAGTAAAAAATTATCTATTCCTCTTAGATGCCCAGCCAGAGTGAAGGGCGATACTACGCCTGCTATTATAGGAACAGTATCCCCAACTTTATCCTTTAATATTCTAAGTGATTTAGCCACTATGGGCATCCTCCCCTCCTTGGTAGGATCGGGAAGTTTCAGGGATATATAGTCATCAATTGTAGTTAACGCCGGCTCTAAAACAGAAGGTTGAGCTTTCTGCCCTCCTTCTCCAATCTTACATCCTAAAATTTCTGCCTCGACCGTTAAACAGAATGGGACCCTAACGCTCTCAATTCCTGCTAATCTATGGGCTGCATATGAGAGTTCAGCCATCATCTCTGAATTATAATGTGCTGCTGGCCAAAAAACATTGATTTTTTCCATCATCCCCAAAGTTCCAGTTTGTAGCGGGCATGCGACAGATACTCTATCAACTTCTTCCCGGTTAAGTATAGAGATAAATCTATCCTTTTCAGTCATTTTTGCCATATCATCACTTAAATAATAAAATAAAAAAATTAATATTTTCCGTAGAGTTCTGCAGCTTTTACTAGGCCGAAAACATGAGATGGAGGGGCCGGTGGTGGAAGCTCACATCCAACCCCAAGGGCATATCCTTTTTCGGCTTGCATGCCTATCTCTATATTCTCCTTGCATATTGCTAGCCATTCGTCATATGAAGTGGTCATCATAAGCGGTGGATTGATATTCCCTATTATATTGTATTTCTTTCCAAAACGCTCAACAACATCTTTCATACTAACTTCAGGTCCAAAGTGTATTATACCATTTTCGCCCATTGGTATCTTTTCGACATGTCCCGCATTGATATTTTGATTATGGTCAGAACACCAATGTATCCATATAGAAGGTGTTCCCAAATCAAGTAGTTTTTTATGAAGCTTACTTACGATGGGTAAAGGAAACTCCTCGAACATCTTTGCACTTATCAATACATTAGAATCTGTAGGGCATCCACTCCAAGGTATCCATGTATCGGCACCAAAATCTTCAATGAATGACTCTGCAACTCTAAAGGAATATTCAGCTGTTAGTTCCATGGCTTTTTTAGCAATTTTAGGTTCCTCTACCAACCAAATCATGAATTTTTCAAGCGGAACAAGTCGAGGAGCAGTACTAGTTATCCAGCCTCCTGATATAGGAACTAAAGGCATTTGTTTTTTTTCAACTGCTAATCTTACCATTTCTCTAAATTCTTTTGTCCAAGGGGCTTTCCTTGGGTCCGGTATCTCTAACTTTTCTATATCCTCTGGGGTTTTGGCAGGAGTATCTATGACAATAGGCGCGCCCATTTTTGGGTTATAGGGGTGCATAATTTTTCCCCCCCAAGCTGCACTCCCATATCCAGGATCAATAAATGCAGGCGGTTGATCATAGCCATAAAGCTCTCTTGAAATAATTTGTGCATTGACATTAAAAGCAGGTTTAGTATACATATCCCCAAGATTGGGCATCCCCATTACTTTAGCACAATGCCCTAATATCAATGGAATTACCGGGACTCTGTCAGTTTTTTCTCCACGAATGAATGCAAGCCATCTTTTAGAAACTTCCACATTATCCCTCCATAAGTTTCTCAGCTGCTTTTATTGCAGATGGACCATTAGGCGCATATCCATCTGCACCAATTTGATCAGCATACTTCTGACTAATTGGTGCGCCTCCAATAAGTATTTTTATCTGATCACGAACGCCTGCATCCTTCATCATGCCAATAACTTCAGGCATCCCCATCATGGATGTTGTCATAAGAGCTGACATTGCAACTATATTGGGCTTTATTTCTTTTACCTGTTCAACAAAATTTTTCAGCGGCACGTTTTTACCAAGATCTACAACTTCAAATCCACCTACCTTCAAAAGAAGTGTAACGATGTTCTTTCCAATGTCGTGTATGTCTCCTTCTACTACCCCTATTATTACCTTTCCGGTATTCTTTGACTCTTCGGCCTTTAGATGTGGCATTAATATATCAAGAGCAGCGTACATTGCTCTTGCAGATAACAAGATTTCAGGTACAAACATTTCCTTTTTTTCATATTTGTCACTTACTACGTCCATACCCTTAGCACACCCCTCTACCAAAGCTGTGTATGCATCAATGCCTTTATCAATTGCCAGCTGAGAAAGCTCTTTGATTTCTTTGTCTTTCCCTTCAACAACGGCATTTTTTAATTTTTCAAAAATTTCTTTTTCTTCCAAATTTTTTCCCCCAA
>CAZFRW010000082.1:0-3375 GCA_964521515.1 uncultured Thermococci archaeon | reverse complement strand
GGCGCCACTCCTTCAGAGATTGCCGATAATCTTAATATGTCTAGGGCCACCGCTGTAAAATACCTTGAAATAATGAGGGCTATAGGGCTAGTTGATTACAGACGAATAGGTATGGCAAAGGTATACTTTGTAGCAACAAAGCTATCATATGCGCAGCATGTACTTCTTCGAAAAACAAGGGATTTAATCGAATCAATAAAAACTGCCGATGAACACATTAAAGTATTGGAGAAAATTCTCACTATACACATTAGTATAATGCAAACCTATAATGCCGAGGATAGAGAAAAATTCATTAAACTATTCAATGACACTATCGATAAGATAAAAAAAGGGGAGAATACGGTAGGTAAATAAACTTTTTCTTGCAAAAATCTGCTCCAATTTTATTTATAACAATAAAATTTATAATCCCTTTACATTCATTCATCAATGGTGGAGTCGTTGAATTATACAAAATACGAAAAAGTAAGAATTATTGGGGCTAGAGCCCTTCAGATATCCTTAGGGGCACCTATATTAATTGAAACTACTATTCTTGATCCTATTAGGATTGCACAAGAAGAAATGAAGAAGGGAGTAATTCCAATAACTGTTGTAAGGGATTAGCCTTATGGGCGTAAACCTGGGTGAAATAGTTCCCAAACAAAAAATTGATATTTCAGATTTAAACGGTAAAAGTGTAGCAATTGACGCTTATAATGCACTTTACCAATTTTTGGCTATAATAAGGCAGAGAGATGGAACTCCCTTGATGAATTCAAAAGGGCAAGTAACATCTCATTTGTCGGGCCTTTTTTATAGAACTGTTAATTTTGTTGAACAAGGACTTAGGCCAATATATGTTTTTGATGGTAAGCCACCTGAATTAAAATTCCAAACAATTGAAAAAAGAAGAGAGGCTAAAGAAGAAGCAAGAGAAAAGTATATTGATGCCAAGGTCAGAGGCGATTTTAAAGAGGCTAAAAAATATTCTCAAATGACATCTTCTTTGAAAGGAGAAATGGTGAACAGTTCTAAAGAACTTTTAGAATCCATGGGGGTCCCTTATGTCGAAGCGCCTTCAGAGGGCGAATCTCAGGCCGCATATATTGTCTTGAAAGGTGATGCTGATTTTTCCGCATCACAAGATTATGATTCAATACTTTTTGGAGCACCCTCTTTAGTAAGAAATCTAACTATATCTGGGAAAAGGAAGATCCCAGGTAAAGAGTTATTTGTCGATGTTGTACCTGAGATTATAAATAATGAAAATGTATTAAATTCGCTCAATCTTTCAAGAGAACAGTTAATCCAAGTTGCCATACTCATTGGAACAGACTATAATCCAGGAGGGATAAAAGGAATTGGACCAAAAAAAGCTATAGAAATTGTAAAAGAAGGAAAATTTGGTGAATATGGTGAATTTGATCAGATAATCAATCTCTTCTTAAATCCAGATGTTTCTGATAGTTATAACATCTCTTTTCAAAAGCCAGAAAAAGATAAAATATTAAAGATTCTATGCGACAGATACGAGTTTTCAGAACTTAGGGTAGAGAAAGGAATTGAGAGAATTGAATTCTCACTAGAAAATACTCTAAAACAAAAAACTCTGGATATGTATTTCTAAATCTTAAATGTTTTTAATATATTTTTTATTTCTAAAGGCTCACTAATAGTGTAATCAACTATTGTTTTTAAATCATTTTTTCTTTTAGCTTCACTTTCTAATATTAAGAAACTTAAATCTGCTTCTTCGAAAGCACCCTTATCATTAATGTCATCGCCAACCATTATTACTTGTTCATAAGTCTTTTTTAGATTTGATATAAGTTTTCTCTTACCTTCTGGATCTGCTTGAGGAAAAACGAAATTATCTAATATCCCTAGTCTTTTCGCTAGAGGGTAAACAGAACAGGGATTGTCTCCTGTAGCAAGGTAAATATCCATACCTTCTGATTGCAAGAAATCAAATAATTCAAAAACACCTTCTTTTATTTTTCCAGAAGAAGCTACCAAATAGATTATTTTTTCTTTTTTAGAATCTGCAACAACTCCACATCCAACTAATGTACAAACATCAAATTCTTTTTTTAGTTTTTTTAGAGTTTCATTTACTTCTCCAATAGTTATTTTTTCTGCCCACTTGAGAATTTTCTCTTTATCTATTACGGCGTTTGTCCCTTTAAAAACTACTTCAAATCCTATGTTTAGATCTTTAATTGAGCGCCCAAGAGTTTTTTTGTAATCTTCCTGTAAAAAGGTATATCTTGGGTCTGTAGTTATAGTTACAAGAAAAAGATTTGGATTATCTTCAATTAACTCTATACAGGATTTGTAATAAATAAATTCATTTTTTTCCAAATCCTTTGATACCCTTTTAGTATCAACAAGTGTTCCAGATTTATCAAATACTATTGCTATCATGGTGTGCATTTCTTTTTACTTTAGAGATAATTTCATCAAGTTTTTCTTGAGGGCAACTCTGACCCCTTATTATTCCACTGATTATATCTACTATCTTACCCTTTGTAGTTCCATTATCGTTATTAATTGTTCTTACACCTATTTTTTCAAAATCTTCGAAAGTAACAGGGGCTTGGCACGCAATTATCGCATCAATTGGTGCAAGATCTAAAATGAATTTGGCTTTATAGATGACGTGTGTCCTAATATTTCCAAGATGTATTATTGCGAGTTTGAATTCATTTAATATTTCAACTTCTTTTTCTTCAATTCCAAATAGAACACTTACGCCTGAAGCCGGGGCTTCTGGGGGTACACCATTTCCAGCATTTAATACCATAACGCTAGTCTTTATACCTGCTTCTCTCATAGCATAAGTTATCTCACATATAGGTTTTGTAATATGTCGCCTTCCAGGGCTCATGGCTATAGCTATAATGTCTCTTCCTGCATCTGCAAAAGTACCTCTTTGGGCAAGCCCACCGCCAAGGCCCATGCCTCCACCCATCCTGCACTGGACCATATGTGTGTTTCTTCCAATCATAGAATCAACTATACATTCATTATAATTTTTTATTTTAAAACTTTGCTATTAATTTTCTTATTTCTTTTAAATTATTATTAGAAAAGATTTATAAATGACTATTCATCCTTTATGCAGATTAGTAGGTGATTTTAATTGTCTGAAGTATGTAAAGACCAAGAAAAAAAAACAGAAGCAGTATTGGCCGTTATGAATGCATGGGTTTATGGCATAGAAAAAACAGCAAATAGTTTTTTTGGTAAACCTGAAGCATTTTATAGACAATGGATTATTATTTCTATTAAACCTTTTATATCTAAATGGAAAGATCTTGGGGCAGAGTTTAAATATGATCTTGAAGGATTTGACGCTGCTAAGATGTATGTGGAAGAAGTTTCTAAAAC
>CAZFRW010000081.1:0-3404 GCA_964521515.1 uncultured Thermococci archaeon | reverse complement strand
AAAGCAGAAGAAAAAGAAAAAGCGTTGAAAGTTAATATCAAATAATTTAGTTTTTCTTTTTTATACTCTATTTTATATAAGTCTATGTTGAATTGGTGGAACATAGCTAGATACTTTCTTTATTTTAAAATCATTTTCCAGAAGCGATTTTATCTGAGTAGGCGGGACACCTAAAGATATTTCTCTTGTCCTCCCATACCTTCCCTTGCTTACAACTTTAGCATTTAGTATTCCAAGCATATCCAGTTCAGATATTAAATCAGATACTCTTCTTTGGGTAAGAACGTCGAGTTTTAAGATTTTGCTTAAATCTTTGTATATGTTGAATACATCTCCTGTAATAATTTCTCCAGGCATGTATTTTTCAAGAAGGTAAACGGAATAAAGTATAAGTTTCGATTGAGTTGGAAGTGTTTTTATTACTTCAGATATTCTGTCCTGCTCTATTCTATCTTTTGCGACTCTGACATGAGGCTCAGTAACTTTTTTAGCATTCTGCCTTTCAGCAATTTCACCGGCGGTCCTTAACAGGTCAAGAGCTCTTCGAGCATCTCCATGTTCTTGGGCAGCGAAAGCGGCACAAAGAGGAATTACGCCAGGAGTTATTACTGAATCATTAAAAGATATTTTTGATCTGTCTTCTAAAATATCCATAAGTTGAGGGGCATCGTATGGTGGGAATATAATTTCTTCTTCACCAAGTGAGCTCTTTACCCTAGGGTCTAAAAACTCAATGAATTTTAAATCATTTGAAATGCCTATTATACTAACCCTAGCATTTTCCAAATCCCCGTTAATTCTCGTTAGATTATATAGAACATCGTCTCCTCCCTTTTTGAGGAGTTGATCAACTTCATCAAGAATAATAATAACTAACTTCTTTTCACTATCAAGGCTCTGTGAAAAAACATCATAAATTTTATCTGTGGGCCAACCTGTGAGAGGAACTGACTGACCAAAATATTCAGATAATTTTGATAAAAGCCTATACTGTGTATCGACAACTTCGCAATTGATATAAATAAAAGTAATGGGCATGTCCATCTTGTTATTCGAACAAAGATCTGGTTTTGGGAGTCCCGTGTTACAATCTATTGTTGGTGACGTTTTCAAAAAAGCCTTACCACCAACTTTCTTTACAAGCCCGTTTCCAACATATTTTACGACTACAGTTTTACCTGTTCCGGTCTTACCATAAACGAATATATTTGAAGGTGTCTCACCTTTAAGCGCAGATACCAAAATTGCAGCAAGTTTTTCAATTTCATTTTTTCTGTGTGGTAATATTTCGGGTGTATATGAATGGCGTAAAACTTCTTTGTTTTTAAAAATAGAATTTGATAAAAGAAGTTCATCAAATAAATCATCTAATGAAGACTGTTTATTTGAAATAAAATCTTCTACAGTTGAAGCAATAGTATATTGAAGCTCGTCTTTGTCAGAAACTTCAGAGAATTTTTTGGCTCTTGTGTTTTCGTCGTACTTCAAAGGTGTTGCTCCGTCGTTGTCACTCAATTATATCACTCTAATATTCTATGTTAAGCTATCCTTTTTATATATTTCTCCCACCCCTCTGTTTCCACTGGAGATTCATTTTAATCAACAAAATCAAATTAAAAGAGGAACAATCTATATTGCTATAATAAAACAGAGGTTAATTAAGCTTTATTTTAAATTACATGTTTTAGCTCAAATATATGATCATATTGATTGTATCTGATTTTTATTGTTCAAATGATTTCATGTAAAGGAAAAATTTATATAGTTAAAAAAATATAGTTTAATGGGATTTTATAAAAATTTATATTATGGTACAAAAAGAATTATAAAAATTTATTTTCCAATGGAAGTAAAGGGGTATCCCTATAATTAATAATTTAAATCAATATTCTATTGTAATACTATGCAAGATGTTGAAAATTACTTAGAAAGCTACAGAAAATCTGGAGAGATACTTAAAATTGTTAAAGAGGAATCAAGAAAACTAATCGTCAGTGGATATAAATTAGTCGATTTAGTGGAATTTATAGAAAACAAAATTATTGAAATGGGTGGATTTCCAGCGTTTCCTTGTAATATTTCTATTAATAATGTTGCCGCACACTATACACCAAGTCTCAATACAGATCTTGTTCTTAAAAACGGTGATTATGTAAAAGTCGATATAGGATGTCATATTGAGGGATGTATCGCTGACTCAGCATATACAGTTAAGGTTGATGAGACTGATGATGAACTCATAAAAGCAACACAAGAGGCCCTAAAAAATGCAATAGCTACCATAGAGCCTGGAGTAAAGACTAATTATATTGGGAAAGTCATAGAAGATACAATTAAAGATTTTAATTTTAATCCAATAAAAGATTTATGTGGTCACGGGCTTAGACCCTATATACTTCATTCTGGAATTACAATACCTAATTACAACAGTAATGTTGGAACAAAACTTAAGGAAGGAGATACTTTAGCCATAGAGCCTTTTGCATCTACCAAAACGGGCAAACTTAAATCATCTGAAGAAGTTTATATTTTCAAATATCTTCAAGACAGGCCTTTAAGAGATCCTACCTCAAAGAAATTATTGAATGTTATAAAACAAAATTATAAAACTTTACCATTTGCAGAAAGATGGTTAGAAAAAAATTACATTGGTCTTAAAATTAACTTCTCTTTGAGAAATCTTATTAGGGCTAATGCCATCTATCCTTATAATGTTTTATTAGATAGTGAAGGAGGATTGGTGTCTCAGGCCGAACATAGCTTGATTGTCACTTCAAGCGGTTCTGAAGTTTACACCTAAGAAGTTATGATATGTATGGTTTGCGGGAAGCCGTTAGTTTATCCTTATATATGCAGACTTTGCGGAAGAACAGTATGTATCTCTTGTGTGCAAGAAGGCCAAATTTGCAAAGATTGCCTAAAAACAGGAAAAAAATATAAATAAATATATTTTTCGTTATATTTATATAAACATATCGCTAATTCCGAAAATCTTTTATATGAATAAATATTAACATAAACAATCCTAGGAGGGTAAATTAAATGAAACATATAGTTTTTGATAAAACGAAGTGCGCAGGATGTAATTTATGTGAACTTTTTTGTTCATCTAAGTGGTATGATGCATTCAATCCAAAAAAATCTAGAATTAGGATTAAGACGGAAGACTACGTCGCTCCAAAATACAATGTATGCTTACAATGTGATGATGCTCCGTGTGTCGAAGCTTGTCCAACTGAAGCCCTTGTAATTGATGAGGATCTACAAAGAGTTGTTCTCATAGAGGATAAGTGTATCGGTTGTAGATTATGTGTTAAAGCCTGCCCGTATGATGGTATTTACTGGCATAAAGATTACAAACTCCCAATCAAATGTAATTTATGTGAAGGGGAACCAGAATGTGT
>CAZFRW010000080.1:0-3436 GCA_964521515.1 uncultured Thermococci archaeon | reverse complement strand
ATGGCAAGACCTTTACACATATACACAAACGGAATTCCAAACAATTCATCTGACAAGGGAAAAGCTATAAATGCTTACTTAAAATATATCCTAAGTGAAGAAGGACAAACAATAGTCCCAGAAGTCGGATACGTTAAGGTATCCTTAGTTGACCCAACAATACTCCCCGCACAACTTTCAAAATTAAACTAAGAGTGTTCTTAAATGTTAGGTAAAGTCAATAGAGCATATCTCAATGGAGATAATCCCTTTCGCAAAAAGGTTGATTTAAAAGAAGGGTTGATAGTTAGACTAATCTTCATTGCGGCAAGTCTTGCAATAATAGTAAGTCTAGCTATTCTCTATACATTGGTGGATGGCTCTATTGAATTTTTTTTAAGCCCAAAAGTGAGTATATTACAATTTTTTACAGGAACTAAATGGACACCAAGTGGGACAGATCCAAGTTTCGGCATACTCCCTTTACTCTCTGGCACAGTTTTAATTGCTGGCGGTTCTATTTTAATTGCAACGCCTCTTGGCGTAGGCGCTGCATTATACCTTACTCAGTTTGCAAATAAAAAAATTAGTTCAATGGCTAAACCTATTATTGAACTTTTGGCAGGTATCCCTTCTATAGTATATGGTTTTTTTGCTCTTATAACAATAAGTCCAATTTTAAGGGAGTATTTTGGAGCGAGTTATTTTAACGCCGGAAGCGCAATTATCGTGATGGCGATAATGATCCTTCCAATAATTGTTAGTGTTTCAGATGACTCTATGCGAGCCGTTCCTAGGGAATTGAAAGAAGGAAGTCTTGCAATGGGTGCGACTAAATGGGAAACAGCAATAAAAGTTGTGATGCCAGCGGCCTCAAGCGGTATAATTGCTTCAATACTACTTGGTTTAGCGAGGGCGCTTGGTGAAACAATGGTCGTGGCACTTGCTGCAGGAAATGTGGCAAGACTCACATTAAATCCTTTAAGTCAAGTCCAAACTATGACTGCTTATATCGCGCAAGTAGCAACTGGGGACATACCCCCTGGTTTGGCCATTAGTGCTGCATTTGCAGTGGGTCTTGTTTTATTTGCAATAACATATATAATTAATTATCTAGCAGGCCTTGTTGTTATAAGAATTCAAAATGCTGGTGGAACAGCTTCAAACAAAAATAAAAAATTAAATATAAAAAAAGCCTTTAATAAATCAAATACAAAACTAACTTCTACTCTGAAAAATAACCTTGAAGTTAAAAAAATCCAATCTGAAAATACATTGGGATTTAGGCATAAAAAGGGCAAATTAGGCGTAGTACTAGTTGCGTCTTGTTTGGCAGTTGCAATAATTTTCTTAGGATTTTTAATGTTCTCTATCTTAGAACAAGGAATGTCCGGGATTAATATTAATTTCTTAACATCCTACCCAAGTTCAAATCCTAGAATAGCCGGTATATATCCTGTTATTATTGGATCAATTTATCTTATTGGATTGTCTATGATTTTCTCTTTGCCTGTAAGTGTCGGGGCGGCGGTTTATTTAACTGAATTTGCAAAAGACAATGCATATACAAGAGTCTTAAGAAGATTAATACAAAATTTGGCTGGAGTTCCATCAATTGTATTTGGCTTAGTTGGATTAACTGTGTTTGTTCGTATATTTGGGTTTGGAACTAGTGTTTTGTCAGGCAGTTTGACTCTGTCCTTAATGATTATGCCAATTATTATAGTTACAACAGAAGAGGCCTTAAAGGGGATCCCAAAATCATTTAGGGAGGCGGCTAGAGGGCTTGGCGCTACTAAATGGCAGACAGTTAGGCATCATGTAATACCCTATGCATTACCTGGAACACTAACAGGTACAATACTAGCGCTATCTAGGGCAATAGGTGAAACGGCCCCCATCTTATTCATAGCATCAGTTTTTGCCAAAACTGCTCCAGATAGTATCTTTGACGGTTTCTTGGCCTTGCCAGTTACAATATTTTTCTGGACTAGACATCCTAAAGTTGAGTTCCAAAATCTTGCCGCCAGTACTATAATAATATTATTGATAATTTTATTTACGTTGAATCTTTTTGCTATAATTATACGTCAGCGTTCACAAGCGAATAGGGATTGGTAGGAAATGATAATAAATTGTTTGGTGATAATAAATGGAATCTAAAGAAAAAATGGATAACGGAGCATTGGTAATCTCAAATTTAAATGTTTATTATTCTGATATACTTGCAGTCAATAAAGTTTCTTTGAGCATCCCAAAAAACAAAGTAACATCTTTCATTGGGCCTAGTGGCTGTGGGAAAAGTACCTTGCTAAGGGCTCTTAATCGTATGAACGAGGAAATTATAGGTTGCAGAATGGAGGGTGAAATAATTTGGAAAGGAATCAATATACTTGATTCAAAAGTTGATCCCGTTGCTTTGAGAAGTAAAATTGGGATGGTCTTCCAGAAACCAAATCCTTTCCCCCGTTCAATATATGATAATATTGCATATGGTCCAAGGATTCATGGTATTAAAAATAAGGATGATCTCGATAATATTGTTGAAAAAAGTCTAAAAGACGCAGCCATATGGGACGAAGTAAGTGAAAGACTAAATGAGTCCGCGATGGGGTTATCCGGAGGACAACAACAGAGGCTTTGTATTGCAAGAGCTTTAGCCATACAGCCAGACATAATTTTAATGGACGAGCCGTGTTCTGCTTTAGATCCAATCGCAACAACAAAAATAGAGGATTTAATTGATGAATTAAAGAAAGACTATACCGTCGTGATTGTTACACATAATATGCAGCAGGCTGCAAGAATAAGTGATTTTACAGGTTTAATGTATTTGGGTGAACTTGTAGAATTTGGAGAAACACAACAGATATTTGAAAATCCTAAGAATGAATTGACTGAAAAATATATAATGGGAAGATTTGGGTAGGTTGAAAAAAATGAGAGAAAGATTTGTTGAAGAATTAATGCAGCTTAAATCTGATGTAGTCGAGATGTCACATCTCTCCAAAGAAATGTTGAGAGAGTCACTTGATGCTCTTAAAACTTCAGATATTACTATCGCAGAAAAAGTAATCAGTCAAAGAAGAGATATTAGGGAATTTGACTACAAAATTGAAGACGATGCACAAAGATTGATAGTTTTATATCAACCAGTTGCTAAAGATCTAAGGGCCATAATATCTACCTTGAAAATGAATACGTATCTAACAAGGATTGGTATATATTCTAAGGACATATCAAAGGATATAAGGGAGATATCCTTCAATAAAGAATTCCCTAGACTAAAAAGTGTCATTGTCATGGGGGATATTGTTTTAGAAATGTTAGACGATGTAATCAAAGCCTATCAAACCGAGGATTTAACTATCATTGATGACCTGTGGAAAAGAGACGATACAGTCGACGATCTTTTTCATACAATATTGCGTGAATGCATATCTTATATGATTGAAAA
>CAZFRW010000079.1:0-3471 GCA_964521515.1 uncultured Thermococci archaeon | reverse complement strand
ATTATAATTATTTCAGTATTTGCATATTATTGTTCCATCAGACATTAAATGACACATCCCAATTACTTTATCTAAGGATATGACAAATCCAATCCCCATACCAGGCTTATCCAATTCACCTGATTCTCTTATTGCTTTTAAGATATCGTCAGTTTGTGTTTTACTCACCACAGTTAATATTATTTCTTTTTCTGGTTCTATTGGTATCCCAAAAATCTTCTGCTGTTCGTGAATTCCAGTACCTCTACCAAAGACAACAGTTCCGCCCTTTGCACCCGCTTCAATTGAAGCTTGGATTATCTGTTCTGAGAATCCTTTTTTTACTATAGTCACTATCAGATCGCATCCTTTATTTTCCTCACTCATTTTTTAAACCTCCTTTATAACGAATAATTAGCCCAAAGACCATTAAGGGTATTATTGGGGCCAATGCGATTAGGGAGATAAGGCCAAATCCATCAATTAATGGATTCCTTCCTTCCATAGCAGAAGCCGCACCCAAAGACATAGCCATCAAAAAAGTAACTGCCATAGGTCCAGTCACCACACCTCCTGAATCAAAGGCAATAGCTATGTACTGTTTATCTGAAACTAATGTTAGTAAAATAACAATACTGTACCCTATCAAAATTATTGTAATTAGGGCTACACCATAAACAAGTTTGGCCATAGCAAGAGATACAAAAAAAGCTACACTAGATGATAAAATATTTTTCACCATACTACTTCCTAGAAAACCGTTAGAGGCTTTTTCAATTTGATTACAAATTATTATTACTCCCGGGTCTGCATAAGTAACTAAAAATCCCATTAAAAATCCTAAAGGTATCAACAACCAGTTAGATTGAAGATTGCCAAAATATACCCCTATACTATTTCCTGCGGGGAGAAAAGCAATATCTATGCCTTTGAAAAAAAGAATCATGCCCACAAAAGTCAGAAAGATACCCTTAAGAAGATTTTTTGTATATTGCCTTGGTAATTTAAGTAAATATTTTTGAAATATTAAAAATAATGTCGATAGGGGTAATAATACAAGAATTACTTCAATTATGATTCTTTTAAGATTTTCAATAAATCCTATCAAGCGTATAATACCCCCAACATCATTATGCTGATAACAGGCCCCATTGAAGAAAGGCCGATAAGCCCAAATCCATCGGATAGTGCTGATTTTCCTCCCAAAACGGAACTAATTCCTATTCCTAAAGATAAAATTATGGGCACAGTAACTGGACCAGTTGTAACTCCACCTGCATCAAAAGCTATAGCTACAAATGAAGGAGGAGTAAAGAAGGACAAAGTAATTATAAAAATATATCCTGCTATAAATAGATATGAAAAGCTTATCCCATAGATAATCCTCAACACTGCCAATGATAAAAAAATACCAATTCCGACGCTTATTGAAAGAAACAAAATAATTTCTGGAATGCTGCCCTCAGATGCATATTCTACCTGATTAACAAGTACTCTTACTCCTGGTTCTGCTATTGTAGTGATAACCCCTATTATAAAACTCATTATTAACAAAAAGCTTAAAGAGCCCCTTATGGGTAACTCTGACCCAATAGCTTCACCAAAAGGTAAGAATCCTATGTTAATTCCAAGAAGAAACAGGGTAATTCCACTTATTACCATTATAGATCCTAATATAAAAGTTGGTATTTCTGATTTTGAGATAAAAATCAAAAAGAGGAGTACCACTATTGATACTGGGCCAACTGAACGGATTACTTCATAGAACTCTTTTTTAATCTCATTTGTCATCCTAGCACTTATCTATTACTCTCTACCTTTCATTTATATAATTTCTTGCTATTATATATTTTTCAGATATTTTTAGAAAAATTGTTAGTTTTAATAAATATTAATTTGGGCATAATATAAAATGAGAAAAGAAAGGCCATATACTCTTTGCCCTTAAATCCTTTATGCGGTATAATAGAAATCTATAAAAAACCCCCTAAATATTATTTTTAGTGAGGTAATGGAAATACAATTAGAGGCTATGGGTGAAAAGCATAGAAAGGACGTAATAGATATTTTTAACTATTATATTGAAAATGGATTTGCGGCATATCCTGATACTAAACTTCCTTATGAATTTTACGACATGTTTCTTATTATTACAAAAGGCTACCCTGCTGTAGTAATAAAATCTGATAAAAATGAAGTAATAGGATTTGGATTTATACATTCTTATAGTCCTTTTTCAGTATTTAGAGAAACTGCTGAAATATCTTATTTTATTAAAGAAGAAGCAACTGGTCAGGGGATTGGAAAAAAGACTTTAGAGTATATAGAATCCGAAGCTAAAAAATTGAACATATCTAAGATACTAGCAAGTATCTCGTCATTAAATGAAGGAAGTATTAATTTTCACGTAAAAAATGGATTTGTAGAATGTGGAAGATTTATACAAGTCGGTAAAAAATTTGAGAAGTATTTTGATATTGTTTGGATGGAAAAAATCTTATAAATTTTTTATTATTCTTTTCTGGATTTCTCTACCATATTTATAAATTAAAATATTATCTGAATATCTGGTGCCCAAATGAAATGCCCTATGTGTGGATATGAGACATCTTTAAATTATTGCCCAAACTGTGGCACATATCCGTTAGAACAAGAAATGATAACTTGTCCTTCTTGTGGTCATGAAAATAGTAAAGGGCTATTTTATTGTTCTAGGTGTGGGAAATCTCTCGCTACATATACTACTAACGATAACTCAAATCTTGGAGAAGATAAAGGTACAGAAGATTATAACAAGAAAACTGAAATAGATGAGGCCAATAAAAAGAGAATCAAAGCAATAGCTTCAATTTTCCTTGGGGTCATGCTTCTCCTTGCTATTTCTTATTATATTGGACTGTTCAACAATCCGAACAGCCCACTAGAGCATCAACTTCCGGAGTCTTATAATGCAATTATAACAACAAAGATTACAAATATTGACGCTGAAGTAAACGAGGCGCGACTCTGGGTTGCCTTACCAGTAAATTGTGATACTCAACAAAACGTATCTATTATCAGCATAGACCCAGAACCGGATAAAATTACCCTAGCTCCAGAGGCGTGTACAAGAATATGTTACTGGAATTTAGGTGATTCTATACCTAAAAATTCTACAATAACAATAACTCAAATGATATCCTTTACCGCAAATCCTTTTACTACTCCAATCGATCCTTCTAAAGTAGAAGCCTATGATGTTGCTTCAGAAATATATAAAGAATATACAAAGCCAAGTCAAAAAGTTGAGTCGGATGATCCCCAAATTGTTGCCACAGCAAAGAATATCGTAGGAAATCAGACTAACCCTTACAAAAAAGCTGACCGTATATACGGCTGGGTAGTAAAAAACATTACTTATGAATTACAGGAAGAAGAGTTAGGTGCAAGGTATGCATTCTACAACAGAAAAGGCGATTGCACCGAGTTTGCCACCTTATTTGTTGCAATGTG
>CAZFRW010000078.1:0-3472 GCA_964521515.1 uncultured Thermococci archaeon | reverse complement strand
GTGTCATTTAATGTCTGATGGAACAATAATATGCAAATACTGAAATAATTATAATTACATTTGATATACTAAGAATTAAATTAATAGGTTGATCAGAATTTAGAATAATAACAAATTAAATAAAATAAAAAAATTAAATTACATTTTATAAGGGAATATTTCAGTGACATCTATTAAGACGGCATAATTTGCCGGTGGAAGTTGTGGCATCTTCTCCTTTAATACTTTGGATATATTTTCAAATACGGGTCCTGAATTCATAAGAGACGCCTTCCCCTTTATCTGGACACCCTTGTTATTTTCTCTGTCGAGGACATACAAAGATACATTTGGATTACTCTTAAGATTTGATACTGTATGGGGTGAGGCAATTTCTGCAAAGACTAATCTACTCCTATCAATAACAGATATACTTCCCTTTGGGGACACATTTGGAATCCCATTTGTAGTTGACGTTGAAACAAAAGCTAGATGTTGCTTTTGAATCAAATCTATAACATTTTGTGGCATTTCCATATAATCACCAATTTAAAATTGTAAAATATGTTTTTATATTTACTGGTGTTCATTAAATTTAATAAGTTATATAAACATGAATTTTATCTTTATTACGGGGATAAATTGAAAGAGATATACAATAAATTAATTGAAATGGCTATTAGTAAAGGTGCGGCTTCTGCAAAAGTTATTCCGATTGAAGATATTTCAGTAAATGATTGGGTAAGGCAAAAATGTGAATTTGGATGTACACAGTATGGAAAGAAATACACATGCCCCCCATATGTTCAGCCCCCGGATGAAACAAGAAAAAGATTAAAGGAATACAAAAATGCATTAATAATAAAATTTGGTGATATCAAAGACCGGATGGAATGGCGGGGCATTCAGCAACTAATGGCTGAGCTTGAAAGAGAAGCTTTTCTTAGTGGATTATACAAAGCATTTGCCTATGGAGCTGGAACATGCAAGCTTTGTGACGAATGCACAGCAGACCTAATTCAAACTCCAACTCTTTTTGACAAGAGAAAATGTGTTTACAGACGTATAGCAAGACCTTCTATGGAAGGTGTGGGCATTGATGTGTATCAGACTGCTAAAAATGCCGGATATGATCTAAAAGTAGTCACCAATGAAGGCATGTGTTTTACAAGTTTCTGCCTATTACTCCTAGAATAACTTAATCTTCAATCGCTGTAATCTCAAAATAAGTAATGACTTTATTTTTCCCCTTTAATTTAAATTCTATAAATTGAAATTCTGTGCCTTCTTTAATGTATTTTATTGCAGTGTTAACGACTTCCTCCATATCTTTAGGATCATTCTTATCAAAATAATAGTGATTTTCTATTTATAAGCCCCCATATGCGAATAAATTAGATATACTAACAAGAAATTATTTCTAGGTATTATAATTATTATCTAAAGATGTTTGTATTAAGTTTAATTTTTTTTATTGATATAAATGCTTTTAAAGTAGTTGGCATATTTAATACAAAACTACCAATTTAAGAATTAATTTCAGCCATTAAAATACTTGAGTGATTAATTGACAAGAGACGAAGACAGACCCATAAATGAGCTTACCGAAGAGCTTAGGACACAACGCTCAAAGATAGGCGAGCTTGAAAAAATAAAAAATAGATTAGAAGAACTTGAAGAAGAAAAAGATAGCCTCGTTGATAATCTAAAAGAGCGCGTAAAGGAACTTAACTGCTTATATGATATCTCTAAAGCAAATGAAATGCCAGATATCGCCCTTGAAGAATTATTCCAAAAAATTGTAGAAAAAATACCTCTAGGATGGAAGTATCCAGAAATAGCCTGCGCTAGAATCAAGCTGGATGGCCAAGAGTTTAAAACAATGAATTTTTCTGAGACTAAGTGGAAATTGGATGCTCCAATAAACTATTATAATAAAAATATTGGAAAACTTGAAGTTTTTTACCTTGAAGAAAGACCAGAACTTGAAGAAGGGCCTTTTCTTACGGCAGAGAGGAAACTAATCCTGGCTATAGTAGAAAAATTGGGGCATATAATAGAAAGAAAATATTCAGAACAAGCATTAAAAGAAAGTGAGGAAAAGTTTAGGACCCTTTTCAACAATGCTAGCGATGCTATATTGATACATGAACTTGACGGAAATTTTATTGAAACAAATCATATTGCATCTGACCTTTTAGGATATAATAAAACAGAACTTCTAAATATGGCCCCCAAAGATATTCACCCCCCCGAATACGTTGAGATGCTAAATGATATGTTTGAGGAACTGAAAAAAATAAATTATTACTGTTTTGAAACAGAAATTATAGCAAAGGATGGTCACCCCATCTCTGTTGAAATCTGCAGCAAAATTATCAAACTTAAGAAAAAAAATGTAGTCTTGAGTATTGTAAGGGACATAACAGAAAGAAAAATTACAGAAGAAAAGATGAAGCGCCAATTGATGAAGTTTAATCTTGAAACTGGAAAAGTTTACCTTGTAAAAGAAACAAAAAGCCTATTCTCAATTGAAGCTTTTAATGATCTGCTAAAAGTGGGCTATTCGGGGTATATCTTAACACGGTCCTTGGAATCGGAATATTCAAAACATATTAAAGGAAAATATAATTATCTTTGGATTTCAGAAAAAGATAAAAGAAGCTCTATTTCACCAGACTTTACAGAAATTGAAAATTATCTAGAGGGTATTCCAAGAAAGAGTTTTGTTTTGATTGATAGGATAGACTATCTCGTGTATAAGAATGGATTTACTAAATTTTTATCTTTTGTACACCATTTAAGAGAGATAGCATATCTTAGAGGCATTACAATAATCATTTCAGCTGATCCTGAGGTATTTAGCAGTATTGAAATAAAACTCATAGAAAAGGAAACAACATCTATCTCGCCCATAGATAAAGAAAAACTTCCAGAGAATATGTTAGAAATTCTAAGATTTGTCTATAACAAGAATCTAATTGGAGTTAAACCTACTTTTTCAGATATAGGGCGGGAAATTAACATAACAAGACCTACAATGGGTAAAAGAATCAGCTACCTGACTTCATCAAACTATATTTCAGTTTCGATTAAAGGTAGAAACAAGATTGTTGAATTGACAAATAAAGGAAGAGAGCTTTTATCCCCATAGATTTTACATGTTTTACATATTTTTTTACAAATTCTTATAGTTATGTAAAGTCCATAGTTAATTAAGAGTTGGACATTAGGAGTGGTAAAAATGAGTTCAGTTGGTAAATGGATTTATGTTTCTGAAGAGAAAGAATGTAGAAAATGTGGCCATACGACGCACACGCATACATGTTTAGTATGTGGAGATATTTGTTGTGATGATTGTTGGAATGAAAGAACCTCTACATGCGATAAGTGCATATCAAAAGCATGGTGG
This sequence comes from uncultured Thermococci archaeon, assembly GCA_964521515.1. Lineage (GTDB taxonomy): Archaea > Methanobacteriota_B > Thermococci > Methanofastidiosales > Methanofastidiosaceae > Methanofastidiosum. The sequence continues at coordinate 81 of CAZFRW010000078.1, read as the reverse complement.
AGAGATCTCTAAGGACTAAGGTTATGGTAATACGGCTAAAGGACTAGCCATCAATGCCTCCCCATAGTCCCGATGAGAATC
>CAZFRW010000077.1:0-3525 GCA_964521515.1 uncultured Thermococci archaeon | reverse complement strand
AGCAGAGCTTGTTGTCATTTAGCCATGGGACGTAATCTGATGGTCCGATGTGGATATTTTCTGCGTCTAATGGGACGTCAAGCTGGGACTGGACCGCTTCTGTTTTAGAAATCTTTTTTGATTTTAATCTGTCTTTCTCAAGCATGTTAAGAAAGTCGGTGTTTCCCCCGGTGTTTAGCTGATAAGTCCTATCAACGATGACCCCTCTATCCTGGAAAAGTTTTGTAAGGACTCTGTGGACGATTGTGGCCCCTAGCTGAGACTTAATATCGTCTCCAACTATTGGCAGACCCTTGTCTTCGAATTTTTTTGCCCACTCTTCATTTGAAGCTATGAATACAGGCATGCAGTTTACAAACGCCACCCCTGCATCGAGTGCAGCTTGGGCATAAAACTTTGTTGCTTTTTCTGAGCCAACTGGCATGTAGTTTATCAAGACGTCTACCTTGTGTTTTTTAAGCTCAGATACGACGTCGCAAGGCTTCTCATCTGAAACTACAAATCTTCTGTCCTCGGAATAGTCCACCATGTGTGATGCAAATCCATCTAGAACTGGGCCCATCATTACCGTTGCCCCGAATTTTGGGACATTTTTGTAAATCGTTTTCGTGCAGTTTGGACTTTGGAAAATAGCCTCAGCGATGTCCTTACCCACCTTTCTTTTATCGATATCAAATGCAACGACGAACTTTAAATCTTGAGGCCGGTAGCCCCCTAAATTCTCGTTCATCAAACCAATTATCTGTTTTGTGCCATTATTTCTATAATATTCAATTCCTTGAACAAGTGATGAAGCACAATTGCCAACTCCCGCAATTGCAACCCTAATTTCGCCCATATAGGTACCTCCCAGAATATAACATGATATTCTAAAAATATTATAAAGATTTAAATAGTTTATGGTGATAAAATATTAAAGGTGCATAAATGCCTCTCGAAAGACTCAAAAAAAAGCTTACCACTGAAGTCCTATGGATATACATCCTAAGCCTCTTGTCAAACAAATCTATGTACGCATACGAAGTCAAAACTGAAATAGAGAAGAATTTTTCCTTTGCCCCCGCCAGGATAACAAGCTATATAGTGCTATACAACCTTGAAAAGGGGGGTTATGTGACCTCTGAATGGGAAGACTCGGAAAATGGAAGGCCAAACAGGAAATACTACATAATAACTGAGTCTGGGAAAGAGCTTCTAAAGGAAGGGAAAGGCTTCCTCAAATTAGTTTTTTCAAAGGTTTGATAGCGCAAAGGTTTTATTTAGTTGCACTTATTCTTTTCCATGAAGGATAAAAGGGCACACACAGGAGAACATATATTTTTTCGATCACTTTCTAAAGTCATCCCGGAAGTCTCTCTGGATAAGATTTCCATAAAGGAAGAAAAGAATGCGCTTTATATAAAATATTCCGGTGAGCTTAGCTGGGAAAAACTTCTTCAAGTGGAAGAACTCACAAACAGCATCATTTTAGAAAATAGGAAAGTAATTGTCCACAATTCAATGAAGGAAGATGTGATTAAAAAATTCCCAGATATCAGGATAAAGCTTGATAGGATACAGACAGAAGAAGTTAGGATTGTTGAGGTTGAAGATTACGATTTTGCCGCATGCTCCGGGGACCATGTAGGCTCTACTAGAGAGATTGACTACTTTCTTTTAACTAAAGTAAATAAGACTAAAGAGGGCTCTTACAGATTAGAGTTTGAGGTCGCTGAAAAAGCAAAGGAAGAAGCTTCAAAGCTATCAAAGATTGCTTTGGCTTCGATGGAGATACTTCAATCTGCGCCTGAAAATGTTGAGAGGACTATTTCTAATCTTTTAAAGGACAATGAAAAATATCGGCAGAGCCTAAGTGAATTTTCTCATAAGAGCTTCGAATCAATCTCCCCCAAAAATATCTCAGGCGTAAAGCTATACTTTGAGACCTTGAAAGGCGTTGATAGAAAGTTATTGATTAAAAAGGCTGGGGAGATGATAGCGCAGCAGAAGACACTTTTAGTTCTCTTTTTAATTGATGATGGGGTATTTGTCATCTGCGGCAGGTCAGAGGATTTAAGCTACGATATGAGGGCTCTACTAAACTCCATCTTGGCCCGATTTGGCGGCAGAGGTGGCGGAAGAGAGAACTTTTCCCAAGGGGGCGGCTCTTTGACAGACGACTATGAAAGCACAATAAAAGAGATTGAAAAGGAAGTTGAAAAGATTGTTAGCTCTCTAGCCTAAGGTATGCGATCACATTAGATATCAAAGCCCATGTGTACAGAATGCCCCTTATCAGTATAAAGAACAGATCAAGAAATATACTCCCCTCGCCAAACACTCCAAGGTCGTTTAAATGGATTAAGATATAGTTTAGCGAAAAAATGGTGGCTGTTATTACCGCAAGAAGACCCAATGTGTAATCGGGATTTTTCAATACTAGTAAAATCCCATTTTTTATGTTTTTGAATAATGAATCTGCGCTAGAAGTTGACTCAGGTACAACATAAAAGAGTAGATAGACCAAAAATATGCCTGGCACCACATAAGCCATTATACCAAGAACAATCAAAAAGACTGTCAATATGCTTGAAATTACTATTTTTGGAAATGACCTCAAAAAAATACTATAATTTATTTTTTTACCTTGATACATCGCTTCAACTAAAAAGAAAAGAACAGCCACACCAAAGATATAGATCATTCCCATTAAAAATGAGGTGAAAGGTGCTAAGACGTCCCCTTTGAAAAGAACGAGAAAAATTTCAGAAAATTGTGGCGGCAAGAATGAAGGTATATCGTAGATAAAAGTTGATTTTTCGCCTATTGTAAGATATTGGGTATCCAGCATATTTTCAATATCATGGTAAAAGAAATTGTTCAAAAAAACTGAAAGAAAGTAAACTATATACATTGATAAAAGAGTCGGGATGAAGAGTTTCTTATTTTCATTACAGAATCCAAAGGATATGGCAAGAGTTTGCCCCACACCAGTTTTCATCTATTGCAACACCTTACTTTGACAACATACCTTTCTGTACCCGATATCATAGTTGCGTTCACACTGAAGGGAAACTTTTCTCCGTATCTAAGCTCCCCGACCCCCAAATTGTAAGACTCTTCCCCTATGATGTCCCCTTCCTTATTGAAGAAGAAGATATATAATTTTACGCAATCTATTCTTGGGTTCTTGTAGCTTTCGTCACCATAATTGTATACATTGCCTTCGATATAAACCCTATTACCATCAATTCTTTGACGGTAGTCAGTTATAGTCATAGGGCACGCTATTGAGCCAGATAGTGTTTCTCCGGTCGACTGGGGTATTTTTTTCTCAATCCCTGGTTCCAGTTCTTTCGAAAAGTCCTCACTTCTCCAGTCCTCTAACACATCCTTTGCTGTCTGCTCTTTATCGGGAGAGCTGCACCCGGCAAAGGCAGATATCATAACAATAATTAGAATTGATCCAAATAACTTTCTAAACATTTTATCCCAATAGTTTAGGGGGCTTTTATTATATAAATATATTGAAAAAGAGGGTGATAG
>CAZFRW010000076.1:1753-3600 GCA_964521515.1 uncultured Thermococci archaeon | reverse complement strand
CCCAATTGGACCGCTATAGAAAGAACAGAGGATATAACATCAGTTTTAACATTCTTTAGGGAGAAAAACAACTCGTATATGCCTTTGGCATTTATCTGATCTGTTTTTCGTGTAGTAATAAAATTGTAATTGTCGCTGTCAAGCTTTCCTATATAGACAATCTTGTCTTCATTTTTTAGTAAATCCTGCATGAGGGCAGCGGAAATGGCAAATTCTAGCCTTGACGTAATCTTTTCTAGTATGCCTGGTACAAATATAATATTATCGAACTTTTTCTTTATCTTTTCACTTGAAGATACCCCGAATAGATTTATCTCTCTAGAAGAGATAAATTCCTGGAGTTTCTCCCCCTCTTTTATCGAATCAACTTCAACTAGAACAGCATCTGCGCCTATGTCCTCAAAGATTGATGTCCCCGCACGTATAAATGGATCGATTTCCATATCATTACTCCATGAAGCTTTTTTCTATTACTTCTCCTTTTGGTTTTGTTTCGGAAAATATCTGGCCCTGAAATCTGTAAACTTTTGTATTTTTATCCATCCAGCAATCTAATGGGAGGCCAGCCTTTATGCAAGTGTGGCAGAGAAAATCTTCGCTGTCCCACTTCTCTTCAACAGGGACCTGTGGAAGAAGTAAACCTTTTCTAAATCCAGACTCAACTATAAGCCCGTCCCTGCCAACTTCAACTTTTGACGGGTACTGATCTGTATTCTGGACCTCGACTAATTCCGGCGGTGTTAGGACTGTGACCTCAATCACTAGGTTCTTAAGTTCATCAAGTCTAACCTTTGGAAACCGGGGGTCTCTTGTAGCCGAAGAAACTGAAGCATCAAGAAGGGCGTCTATCAATGGAAGCACAGGTTCTGGATATCCTATGCACCCCCTCAAACTATATTTTGGATAGGTATGAAGTGTCACAAAGACACCAGAATTAACTTTAAATGATTCAGGGACATCTTGTATTTCTATATTTTTCCTTGTGTTGATGTAGGATTCAATATTTCTCCTTGCGAATAATACAAGTTTTTTCCCTTCATCTAAATTATACATTAAAGATAATTATTTAAGTCCATATAAATAGTTTTTGCATATGGTGATTTTATCGAAGCTGTGATACTTGCCGCAGGTAAAGGGGTGAGGCTTTCCCCCTTAACAGATGAAATTCCAAAGCCGATGTTACCGCTAGGGGACACTACAATACTTGGGAATATAATAAGAGTATTCAAATCATCAGGCATAGATAGGATTTCCATAATAGTGGGTCACAAATCTGAGATTATCGAAGAGTATATAAAAAATAGTAATTTTGGCGTTGATATCAATTTTATAGAGCAGAAAGAGCGCCTTGGAACTGGCCATGCGCTGATGATAGCCTCACAATATGTAAATTCCGACTTTCTATGCGTCTATGGCGACATTCTGTTCAAAGAGGATTTTATCGTGTCCATGATTTCAAAGTTTAAATCTTCTGATTCGATTTCTATAATGGCTTTAATAGAGAGCGACACACCTGAGTTTTTTGGAAGTGTTTTGGTAAATAAGGATGAAGTGGTAGGTATTTTTGAAAAATCAGACAATCCGCCCTCAAATCTGATAAATACCGGGATATACTGTTTTAAAAAAGAAGCGTTTTCCTACATAAATAAAACTAAAATTTCACCAAGGGCAGAATATGAGCTCACCGACTCTTTAAAGATGATGATGGACGACGGTAAAAAAGTCAGGTGGATGTCTCTGGGCGGGAAATGGTTGGACATCGGAAGGCCTTGGGACTTAATAGATGCAAATATGTTCTTTTTAGAAAGTGTGAAACATTATCTATCAAAAGATTCAAGGATTTCAAA
>CAZFRW010000076.1:0-1653 GCA_964521515.1 uncultured Thermococci archaeon | reverse complement strand
AGACAATGTTGTAATAAAGCCCGGCCAAAAAATAAATTCCTCTGCAATAATCTAAAAAAATAAAAATAATTATTTTAGTCTAGCTCTAAAAGATGATTGCAATATGTACACTTGTAAATCTTTTTCTTGTTCTCAACAATGTGCGTTGGAACAACTCTTGATCCGCAAAGTGGGCATTTAGGAAGAATTTCTGGTCCTGTTGTTGTCCTAGTTATATGCCTAATTCCAGGGATTCTTTTGATTCTTTCTTTCTGTGCATGAGTCAGTAATCCAACGAGTATGCCTATAATCCCAAAAGCCCCTAGGATATATGCAATAGGCCTATATTCGTCATGCCAGTATGTTTCCTGTTTTGTAACAGTTTGTAGCTCTTGGTAAGGCACCCTCTCTTCATATGTTTCGACTATATTTTCAATTACTGTTTCAAGGTATTCCTGCCTGGTAACGGAGGATTCCTGTTTGATTACCTTATACGTAATCTCTTTTGCATATGCAAAAAGCCTGTTTGAAAGAATTACCTTGTATGGTTTAATGCCTGAATCCGCTGGGGCTGTCCAGGCACCATTTAGCTCAATTGTTCCGCTAGGTGCATCATAAAATGCAATGTAAGACTGTTGATTTAGCCAAAGTTCATAATTTTGGCTATCAATAATTTTAAACTCAAACCAACGTTCAATATTCCTCTTATCTGGATCTGTAGTTATTATATACCTTATACGATCATTTGGTTTAAGATAAGGCTCTCCTAGTGTTATGTACTCATCTCTCTCAAAATATTTAACAGAATCTGCGATAGTTGAGTTAGTATAAACTATAACATCTCTAGTCTTCTTGACCAGTTTTTCTTGGGGGACTATCCTTTCTTTAATCACCACATTTTCCAATGTTACGTATTCTTGAGTAGTAATCGTTCTTTGAAATGGTATAGTTGTGTAATAAAATAATCCTCCAGCAACAATTAGAAGAATAATACCTAAAACGACAAAATGATTTCTTCTTTCCATAGTTACCACCATTAAAATTAATCTATATTATATATAATACTATTTATATTTATCGGAAATAATTGAAAATTACACTAAATCTAGTAGAAAAAAGAGCTATTATGCGTGTTTTATGGGGTAGCGTGCCCCGCAAGCTTCACATTGTAGGAAGGTAACCCTGTCTTCTCTAATAATTCTGGTATCCGGTCTGTTGCATTCAGTGCATATTACAGACTCTTTGGCGTACTTCTCAATTTTTTCAGTTATGACTGTAGAAGAGAATTTTCCTTGGAATATAGCTTCCTGGCCACTCATATTTCCTGCTGTGGCAAGTTCTCTTAGGACATACTTTAATAATGGGTCAACATCCCTGTTTAGAACTTGGGATATTTCCCTGAAATTCTTAACTATTGTCCTGTTCCCCATTATAAATGAGTCTGCTCTGGGAATTTCAAATCTGCTTGTTTCAAAGACATTTTTGGGCAATAGCTCTCCTGCCCGTTTTAGAAGCGATTCGTAGTCTGTTTTTTCATTTCCCATATGGGCAAAGTGATTTTTGTGATTTATAAAGTTACCGAAAGTTTTAAATCAGAAATCAGATTTCCTATTATTACCAGCCGGGTAGGGTAGTGGTCAATCCTGCGGGGTTTTGGTCCCCGCGACAGCGGTT
>CAZFRW010000075.1:0-3671 GCA_964521515.1 uncultured Thermococci archaeon | reverse complement strand
TACTTTGCATGGTAAGACCTATTCTACACATTGCACATCTATTTCCACTTTTCCCCCATAAAACTTTAGTTTCCGTTATAGGTATATTCCTAGGCAGATAAACACCTTTATTCAAATTCTATTATTATTTTTATAATTATGTATAAGTTATAAGCTTCTAATAATTTGTTTTGTTTATATTTGTTTTCTTTATATAAATTTTTTAATCAGGATTAAAAACTACAGAATTAGATACTTTTCTTTTTTTGCCTGCTCTGGTTATTAGTCAGGTCCAATACTCTGAGAATTTAACCTTATTTTTAAGGCCAATTATGCTATATTATTTTATTCCGTGTCAAACGTGACATCAAAATATTAAAAATAATAAAAGTTCCTTTAATAGGGCGAATAAAAAAAGTTTCCTGAAACTAGTGTCATCGATGTCACAAATGTCACATTTTTAGATTAATATAAATTTGGCCTAAAGCTATTTCTCATCCTTTCAAGTTTATCATTATCAATCTCAATCCCTTCATAATATCTGCCGTTGTGATCTCTTGACCTTTTGATTCCTATCTGGGCGAGTCTTCTTCCAAATACCCTGTTTGGAATTGGATTGATTTTTACAAAATTGCAGTACTCTTCATAGGTCTGGTAAAGCTCTCCGGTCTTTGTTTTGCCTAGAGTCTCTGTCGTGCAGATATCCTCTAAAAACTCCTTGATTGGATCCATCTCTTCTTCATATTCTTTTGTTGCGAGTTCAACTGATTTTGGAGTTTTTAGCCCTTCAGATTGCCATCTTCTGCACCCTTCAAGCGCCCAGTTCAAAATGCCTGGGAGCTCCTCCTTTAGTTTTTTACCAAGCTCTTTGTCCTTCTTCTCTTCTGGGATTTTCACATTAAACGGTATTAGTCTTATCCTTCTCCATATTGCAAAATCACCGCCCTTGATTATCGGCTTATTATTGGCAACTAGCCAGATCTTGAAGTTTGGCAGAAACTCAAACTCCTCTGAATATAAAAATCTGGCCTTAATTGTATCCTCACCAGTTACCTGTTTAACAAGGCTTTCTGCAAGCTGCTTTCCCTCCTCGATCTCTATCGTGCTTACAAGCCTAGCTCCTTTGAGTCTTGCTAGATCATTTCTAGGGCCAGAATCGTTCTTCCTAACAGTGAAAGTTGAAAAGTCAGTCTGCTTTGCATAGTCCCCAAGTAAGGCTTTTAGAACATTCATAAAAGTAGATTTCCCGTTTTGGCCCCCACCATAAAGAAAGAGAAGTATCTGCTCACTTGTATCTCCTGTGAGGCTGTATCCAACGAGCTCCTGGATATAAGAAATTAGTTCCATATCACCTTCGAAGATCTCATGAAGGAAATTCTCCCATAAAGGGCATTTTGCCTCGGAATCATAAACTACATCGACAATCTTTGTGATATAGCTATCTTTAGAATGGGCTTCATCAAACTCCATTGTCTTTAGATCTATTGTCCCATTTCGAACATTCAAAAGAAATAGATCTTTATCAAGATCATCTGGAGTTATAGGCACCATAGCCATTGCAGCATTTACCATTGCATTTAATCTTGGCTCCATCTGAGAAGTTAACGCCCAGTTGGATAGCTTTCTCTGATTTTCTAGATATGGCTCCATAGAAGCCTCTGAAAAAATAAATCTTGCAACTTCCATAGCTATGAGCTTAATCTTTTTTACCGAGTCCTCTTCCCATCTATCCCCGTTCCATATATACCATCTTCCAAGAGAACTGCAATACCTTATAGTCTCGCCATAGTACTTGACCATACGCTCTGCATTTCCCATATCACTCAAAGTGAAAAAACTCTTTTGAAAATCTGTAGTTATTTTTGATACCTCTTTTTCTGGCAACGGCTCTTGCATTCTAACTTGATTTATCGCAAGGAGTGTGGCTCGGATGTGCTCTGGATCAAGACCGATGTTTCTCAGAGTTCCAGATATTGATGTTAAGGCCTTATTTCTCTCCCCTTGTTTTATCTTACCTTCAAATATGTTGGGCTTACTTCTAATCTTTTCCTTGAAGGCTTCAACTAGCTCGGTAGGCATTTCAACTATTTCTGTTTCAAGTATGGGATTAATCCACCTATACTCTTTTCCACTAGGGTGTATGCTTGGAGGTGCTACTATAAGTCCCCCTTCCCCTCTTATGTCGATATCAGGATAGATCCCAATATGACTGCCCCATTTGTCTGTGTTTTTAAAATAGTAGTGTTTTCCTCTTATTGACTTTGTTACGACCGTCAATGGCATTTCCTTGTTGTAAAGTATTTCTAAAGATTTTTTACCCTGTTCTTTATCTACATCGACTACTACTAAGTTATTTATTTCTCCAGTTATAATCCCAATATTTGCTTCAGGCTGTTTTGTCCACCAAGAAATGACGTCCTCTCTTTTTGCCCTCTCTTTCTCATACTTCCCCCATTTGATCATTGGAAATTTATCACGGGGTACGAGGGGTAGAATGTTTAATCCTGCGTCATAATAGGTCAAAGCCCAATCCATCAGTGTCTTTGGGCCACAAGCTGCATCTTTTACAACTGCATTTTCAATTAGAATCTCATATGTTCTTTTTGGTATCTTTCCAATATCTCCTTTTTTATAAGGGCCATAAACCTTTAGATCGTCTCCGTAAAAGTTAGGAGCATCCTCTAAGAATAAGACTTCCTTGAGATATATTTTTTGGGCCAGTTCATCAATTAGAGGATAGTTTAACCTAAGTGAAAGTGTCAGGATAGTATCTGGAACCTTCTGATTTCTATAAATTATTGGAGAATTCTTACACAAAAAATTAATGGCCTTTTCTTTCGAAATTGTCCTATGGACATGACGCCATGTATTTCCTTCTTTGTGCACACTCTTTAGTACTGGCGTGAATATTTTTTCGTAGATTAGTTCAAAGAGAATAATCTCTACTCTTGAAAGCTCATTTGTTCCCCAGTATAATGTGACCAGTTCGATAGAAGTTGGCTGCTGCCAGTTTGAAGCTATATCGAAGCTTTCCAACATAGCTAAGTGAAACCCTTTAAGGAAGAACAATCTTTCAATCGGTGTTTTTGGCCCTAAATTTAGGGCCTCTAGATTCTCATACACAAGTACGGCATTATCTAGGTCAAGATACTGAAAACGCTTGTCCTTTGCGCATGCCCTAAGATCTTCAAGAAACTTTTTTTCTCTATCCTCATTAGTTATCATGGGGTAGTCTAAACAAGTATGCGAAACTGGATAATTACTGGTATACTCTAGATAGCTTTCGAGGTCTTTATCATCAAAGTAGACGTCGTGAATTATGCCTTCATGCTTAACTATACCACTCTTTTCCCAATAAGAAAATAGCATAATATCAGGCCACCTTACAGAAAGCCTTAGTGATTATTAGGATCTTGGCCCTAAAATTAGCATCTATTGAAAACATGGATAAAATATTTTTGAGCCATTGATTATCCTTATCTCGGCATAGTTGCATTTCAAATGATAATTTTATTAAAAATATCCCTATTTTAGAATTTGGCCTTAATTTTAAGGCCAAATAGATTATAATTAGACTTTATTTTAGAAAATCTATTCTATTAATTAAAATATGGTAAAAATGGCCTAATATCAATACGCATTGGTAATAAAAAGAAGTGCGGTCGCCGGGATTCGAACCCGAGTTGCGAGCT
>CAZFRW010000074.1:0-3681 GCA_964521515.1 uncultured Thermococci archaeon | reverse complement strand
CTTGTTTCAAGCATATACGATGAAAGGAACATCGCGGTCAAAAGGTTGATTAAAAAAGCTATAGAAGTTGTCAAATCAAAACACAAAAAGATCGGTATATGCGGTCAAGCGCCGTCAGACTTCCCGGAGTTTGCATCCTTCCTAGTTGAAAGCGGCATAGACTCAATAAGCTTAAACCCAGACACAGTCATAAAAACTAGATTAAATGTCAGAGAAAAAGAAAAAGAGATGGGGTTCATCTAGTTAATGTTTGAATCATTAATTTCGTCTTTTGTCCTTGGGATTACAGCAGGGCTTTGCCCGTTGAATCTCTTTTTTATTATCCCTATTTTTCCAAAGGTTTTGGGAGATCGGGCACCATTAAACGCAATTCTGTTTTCTCTCGGTGTTTCAGCGGTGTTTGTACCGCTTGGCTTACTTGGAAATTTTGGATTTTCTACGATATTTAGTTCAGATAATAAATTGGGATTTCTTCTGGGCGCGGTAATTTCGATAGCGATAGGGTTAATCCTCTTAAGGATAATAAAAATAAGCTACATATTATCTGTGAAAAAGGAGAGAAGTTTTTATGGATCAACACCCTTCACATACGGGATTTCTTATGGGATAATAACAATAGCAAGGGCAGCACCGCTTTTGATATCACTAATATCGATTGTTTCTTTGGAAAAGAACATCCTAATAGTAATTCTTTCTCTTTTGCTCTACTCGTTTTTAGTTGGAGCGCCGCTCATCGTAATCTCTTCAGTTTTTGGCTTAAAGAGGGTCGAAGAGTTTGTTAAGAGGTATTCAAAATCCCTGGATAGGATAAGCGGGATAATGCTTGTCATTATCGGACTATACTATCTTTATTTATTCGCTTATGGATAAATGAATATAAATTAGTTTAATATAATTAATATAATAGAACAATTTTTATAATTTGTTTTGATTTTTAGTATTATATCCTAATATAATAGTTAAACTTAAATAGGGATATATGAAACTTCAATAGCCGATAGAAGGTGATGGTATTGAACGTTTCAGAAAGATCGTCAACGATTAGTTATGCAATTCGAGATGTAGTTGAATATGCAAGAAAACTAGAATCTAAAGGAGATAAAATCTTAAAATTAAATATAGGGGACCCTCTGAAGTTTGACTTTAGAACCCCAGAGCCCATGGTAGACGCCATCGCCAACGCGGCTAGAAATAATTTTAATGGTTATGAGGATTCACTTGGCAATACAGAGCTTAGAAGAGTGATTGCAGAAAGGGAATCAAAGAACAGTGGAAAGATATACCTAGAAGACGTTGTTGTGACATCCGGCGTTACTGAAGGCGTCCAGCTTGTCTTTGGTGCAACGCTAGAGCCAGGGGACGAAGTTTTAGTTCCTGGACCAGGTTATCCCACATACACAGCTTATGCAACTTATTTTGGTGCCGTGCCTGTACCCTACAGAACAATAGAAGCGGACAACTGGAACATTGATGTCCAGGATTTAAAGTCAAAGATAACGGATAGGACAAAATGCATAGTCCTGATAAACCCTAACAATCCCACAGGTGCCACTTATCCAAAAAGAAATCTTAAAGAGATACTTGATATTGCGATAGAGCATGATATCTTTATTATATCTGATGAGATATATGACCGGATAACATTTGACGGTTCTTTTGTAAGCCCAGCTTCAATGACCGATGAGGTGCCAATAATTACATTCAACGGTATTTCAAAGATTTATCTCGCCCCTGGTTGGAGGGTGGGTTATATGGCATTCTACAACTGGGACACCTTGTTTGACATAAAGGAAGGGATAATGAAGGAGCTTAGGGCGAGGATAACTGCAAACTCTATATGCCAGGTGGGAGCTATTGAAGCATACAAGAGCAGCGAGAAGTACGTACTGGATATGGTCTCAAAGTTAAAAGAGAGAAGTGAATTCGCTTACAAGAGGCTAAATGAGATCCCCGGGATAACGACGACAAAACCTATGGGCGGGCTCTACATCTTTCCAAAGATTGAGTTAGAAAACAGGTGGAAGGACGACAAGGAGTTCGTATATGAGTTTTTGAAAATGAAGAAGGTTCTATTGGTGCATGGTAGCGGATTTTGCCCAGTTTATGGAAAGAGTCACTTCAGATCTGTTTTTCTCCCTCCAGTTGATATAATGGATGAGGCATTTTCCCGGCTTGAAGATTTCATGAAAAATAAACGTTAATTTTTAGGGATAATCATTTATATTTTAAATTTCTAATATACAGTATGCGGGCTAAAGACCCAGAAATTCTTGATGCCATTAAGAAAGTTTTGAGAGAGGAAACAGTAATCCACTCTCAACAGGAGCTCTTTGAAAAGGTAAAAATAAAGTTGTCCGATAAAGAAGAGGTCCAGATTACGGCAGAGAGGATAAGAAGAGTTGCCAAAAAGTACGGGGTAAGGGTTCAAATCTATTCTAGGAAGGGAAGAGAGATAAAAACATGCCCATTCTGTGAAAAAGAACTCCAAGACGTACTCTCTAAAGACCTTTTTGGGAGATCCACGACAATTGGAAAAGTGTGTAAAACTTGCAGATTTGAGATCGGTCTTGGCAGAAGCCCTGCTAGGTACATATTCAGAAGGTAGACATCATTAATCTATAATCTAAAGAATCTTTTTTTCGATGTTGCTTCTTTAATAATAGTTTCAGCGACGCCTTTAATCAAGCCAATGATAATGGGTCCATAGAGAAGCCCAATTGGACCAAGCATATATAATCCCCCAAAGAACCCTATTAGAACTATAAAGGGATGTAGCTCTGATTCTTTATCACTAAATTTGGGGTATATGTAACGATTGTATAAAATCTCTAATAATAACACACCATAGATTAAAAGTCCAAATCCCCTAAAATAATTTCCTAAATTTATGTAGTAAATACCCAATGGAACAAAAACTGCCCAAGGACCTATAATTGGAAGTAGGGATGCGAAGCCAACTAAAAGCCCCAATAGAAACGAATAAGGAACACCCAAAATGGTAAAACCAATAATCGAAAGTAACCCAGATACCATTGCGTTCATGATGTTTCCGTAGATCAATCCGTCGATTACCTTCTTTGTAGGTCCAAGTATTTCGCTTAGGTCTTTATGGTAGTGGGGGGGCATTATTTTACTTATAAATTCTTCAATGGGTTCCCTTTCACTTAGGAAGTAATAAAGGGACAATATTAGAATTACCAGGTTTAGTAAGGTCAAAGGTATTTGACTCATTGTCTTTGAGAACAGTACTGTAATATTCACTATCTGGGGAAATGTTTGAAGGATAGACTCATATAATGGCGATTCAGTTATATTAATCCCAAATATTTTTAGAATTGAAATATATGAATGAGTTTTTAATATTTCAATTATGACATCAAGCTCAGAGAGCGCCTTGTAGAATGCATAGATGAATGCAGCTAGGATAGGGGCAGATATAAAAAGAGTTGTGAATGCCGCAGACAGGTTGTTTCTTTTTGTTCTGGTAAATATTTTATTATAGACTGGAAAGAATGCGTATGAAAATACAAATCCACCTATTAATCCGGGAATGACTGGATAGACTAGGTATATTCCCAGTAATACTATTATTATAGATACTGCTACCTTGAAATAAAATAACCTATCCATTAAGAAAATATATTCTAAGGCTATATTTAAGAGTTGCCTAAATAAAAGAAT
>CAZFRW010000073.1:0-3732 GCA_964521515.1 uncultured Thermococci archaeon | reverse complement strand
CAATGGGGGAGAATACTCTAGACTTGATAGGTGGATTGAATGCCAGAATCAATGAGTGTTTCAGAATATCTTTTAATGAATAAAAATATTTCTCCAATTCTTTTAGAAAAGTCGAAGGAAATATCTTGGCACGAAATGAATACGTCTGCAGAATCTGAAATATTAAAAATAAGAAGAAAAGTTGGGGAAGTAAGATCAGAAATACACAGAATGCGGGGGTTTATTAGGTTCAATTCGATTAATGATAAGATACTTTTTGGTTACATGAAGCCGGAACATAAAATAGGAAGGTTAGTTACAGATATATTTGCCAAAAGATTTCAAAAGCATATTGTTATTCTAGGCAATGAACATAAAGTGTGGGTATCGTACTATGCAAATAATTCCCACAAAAGATATGAAGATTCAAGAAGTCTAAATGAAATAATAAAAGAAGTAAAATCTTTGATTGAATCGGATAATGAAGTTAACATAGCAAAAATTTGGGAAGTGTATTATGATTCCCAATATATAAAAGAAAGAGAAAATCATAAACTGTTCTACAAAAACATGCCAAAAAAACATCTTAAATCTTCGGGAAACAACATAGAATTAAGATTGAACACTGCAACTTTGGACAAATACATCGAACCAGATTAATAGAATAAAATAAATTAAGATTTTAAGAGCTTTAGGATATCTTTTGAGACTTCGATTATATTTTTACTACCGTCGACATTTTTTATTTTATCTTCGTAATAGGATATCAAAGGTGCAGTTTGTTTTCTGTAAACATCGAGCCTATTCTTTATGACTTCTTCTTTATCATCATCTCTTTGGTGGAGCTTTCCGCCACAAGAGTCGCATTTCATATCTTTCTTGGGTTTCTTGTAAAGTAAATTATAGACTTCTCCACATTTTGGACATGACAATCTTTTGGATATCCTATTGATTATGTCCTCATCTTTAACATCAATATTAACTACGTAATCCAAGGCAATATTCATTTGGTAAAGCAAATCATCTAAGGCCTCTGCCTGAGCAATAGTTCTAGGGAACCCATCAAGTAAAAATCCTTTTCTAGAATCATCTTCTAAAAATCGATCTTTAATCATTTGAATGATAATTTCATCCGGAACAAGACGCCCAGAATCCATATATTTTTTTGCATTCAAACCTATTTCTGTTCCTCTTTTGACATTATCTCTAAGTATATCCCCCGTAGATATATGGGGTATATCAAAATTCTTAGAAATGATCTCAGCCTGAGTCCCTTTACCGCAACCTGGCGGACCTAGAAGAATTATTCTCATTAAAACACCAATTTAATGACTCTTATACCTATTTTTAAATTTATTCATTGGATAGAGGGTGAGCTTTGTCATATACTTTCTTTCTTCTTTCATCTGTGATATGGGTGTATATCTGCGTAGTGGATAAATTAGAATGACCAAGTAATTCCTTTATAACTACAATGTCTGCGTCCCCCTCGAGCATATGAGTTGCGAATGAATGCCTCAACACATGGGGCGTGACCTTTTTTTCAATTCCTGCATGCTCAGAGTATTTCTTTATCAACCATTGGATAGTTCTTGCGGAGATTCTTTCTCCATGGCTACTTAAAAAAAGAGCTTCATTTGTATCGTTTCTCTCTTCTATATACCCACCTAGCATCTCTCTAGTTTTAGAATCGACAAAAACAATCCTGTCTTTAGATCCTTTACCCGATACAACATGGATCGATTCAGTTTTTATATCATTTTTATTAAGTTTAACTAATTCTGATACCCTTAAACCAGTAGAATATAACAATCTAATCAAGCATTTGTCACGTAATTTTTTAGGTTCTTCTAAGAGGAGTTTAATTTCCTCTTTTGTTAAAAATTTGGGCAAAGGTTTAGACAATTTTGGAAGCATTACTTTATCTGCAATATCAAGATTTTGGTATCTAAAATAGGAACGTAATGCATTAAGATGCCTGTGGATAGTTCTATTAGTTGCATTTTTTTCATTTTTTAGATTGATCATATAACGTTTGATATCTGATTCTGTCACATTTTCGGGAGTTTTATTTGTGAAGTCAAAAAAATTGGATAGGGTGTAACCATAATTTCTTATAGTATTTTTAGATTGCCCCCGAAGCTCTAATTCCATCAAATAATCTTCAAACATGAATTAATTCTAACTTAAGAGATATATAAATTTTGCGCATAATTCATTAAAGACTTATATACTCTTTGTCATACCAAATCTCATGCTAATACCCTACCTCGCTTTAACTGGTAGAATTATCCTATTAGGGTGGGAAAGAATTTTAGTAAAAAAACTTGGAGAAAAATCAGATAGTATTAGTGGAACCTTTTTATTTTTTGGTTTGGGGACAATATTCTTGATTCCTGCGCTTTTTTTTGTAGATATTGTAATTAATACTTCAATCTTATTTTATGTCATATTGAGTAGTTTTGTTTATTCGATTGCATTTTGGTTGTATGTGAAATCCTTATCAGAAGGAGAAGCCTCGTTGGTGAGTCCGTTATATAATTTCAATGTATTCTTCCTCTTAATATTGGCTGTGACCTTCCTAGATGAAAAATTATCACTTTTCAAAATAATTGGATTAGTATTCTTGTTTTATGGAGTTTCTTTTCTAAATAGAAAAAGTAATTTTATAGAATCATTTAAAGCGATTCTTTTAGATAAATCCTGCCAGTATATGATACTTGCTTCGCTTTTAATAGCTATAGGAAGAACAATTGATGGGAATGCGATAAAAATTACAACTCCTATACTCTATGCTTTTTACCTTAATGTAGGTATATCACTTTTCTTACTTGCATATATTATGGTCAAAAGAAATTTATCAACTACGATTAACTTATTTAAAGAAAAAAGAAAAATTGCTACTTTAAGTGGAGGATTGAATGCTTACTCCTACTTATTTTTATTAATTGCTTTTACAGGGATAGAAGTTAGTATTGCTGAGCCTGCCTCTATGACTGGTATAATAATCACTGTTATTTTGGCAGGCAGAATACTAAAAGAGAATATAAAAGAAAGACTATTAGGTGTTGCAATAATGCTAATTGGACTATGGTTATTATTTGTATAGCCTAATATTAAGATTTATTTGAAATTTAATAATATTAGTTCATAACAAATAAGAAAAAAATTATTTCAATAAGATTTAAAACATGATTTATTAATCTTGTTTATATTAAACAGCAATCATTGCAACTTTAAATTTGGAGGCTAAGGAGTGGTAAAGAAAAAAAAGGTCCCTATTTCCTTTTGGGAAGAGCAACTTACTAAGGAGAAACAAGAGGCCAAGGATCCCGAAAAAGTGAAGTTCATAAGAAATGTGCTTATTTCTGAATATACCACCCTTTATGAAAAATATTTGGAAAAGGGAAATTATAAGAAAACAAATGAGATTAATGACAAGATTCATGAACTGAAGAAAGAGTTAGACGTTAGTTCAAAAGAAGAAGTGGTATGGCTATTCGAGAAAAAAGCTCTTGATTACTTGCAGAATTCTTCCTATGACGAGGCGATTTCTTATTTCAAGATAGCATTGGAAAAATCTTTAAGTATTTCTAGCATTAAACCAGAAGAAATTAAAAATATCAAGGAAAGTTTAAAAAAATCTTACTTTGAAAAAGGTTCTTCTTATTTAAATCAGGATAAGTACGATGATGCGATAGTTGCATTCAGAAAGATCTTGGATTTCTGTGTAGAAAATAGTGGAAAGAAATC
>CAZFRW010000072.1:0-3778 GCA_964521515.1 uncultured Thermococci archaeon | reverse complement strand
GGGTGGTAAACGAGATACGAAGGATTTTTGGCAGGGAGGACTTTGAGAGGTTTGTTACCCCACAAGAGGCACAGTCAATTTCCAGAAAAACTAGCGGCGGACACTTCAGGATAACTATGGCACTAAACGAGCAGACAGAGCAGGTAAGATACTACCTAGAGGATCTTGAAAGCAGCAACGGCACAAAGGTCAACGGCGTTGACATCAGAAAAGGGGACAAGGTCGTTTTAAAGCACTCGGACGTCATCACAGTGGGAAAATCCATGAAGATAGAGTTCAAAGCGCTATAAATTTATTTTTTAATATTTTTTATATATGAAGGGCATATACGGTCCTTGGGTGGCATTGTAACCAAAGCATATCTGGTCGCCATCTTCTAGCCTTTTCGGGATATTTTTTTCAAGCTGCACCCACCGGTTACTCTTAAAGATAAATATGCCGTTTCCTGTGTTCACATCGACCGCAAACCACTCGTAGCCCAGTATCTCTAGCTGCAGATACCCTGACGACGGTGGTCCCCTTGATATGTAAAAGACCGGTCCCGGCTCCATTATCTCAATGGTGGAAAGCCCCGTGCCCCCTTGTGTTCTGTCCCTTGCGATGGTGTACCTGTTCTCTACCAAAGGCACCGCCTGACCGCATATAATTATCCTGGGTACGCCAGAATAGTCGCCCTCTATGCTCTTCCCGCTGATAAGGTAATCCTTAACATCTGTTACCGTTAAAAATCTGTAAGAGGGGTTTATATCAAGACATTTCTTGATCACATCGGAGACCTTTTTTCCCATCTTGCTGTTTACTGTGATCGGGTCTACCGAGAGCCTCCCATCATTTGATAGGTACGCCTTCGGCTCCTTACCGGTCATCACATAGAATATCAAAGCGCCGATGGAGTAGATGTCGCTTTGCGGGGACGGCGCGCTCCCGTTAAGCTGCTCTGGTGCAGCCCAACCGGGTGTGCCTATGACAAGCTCAGCCTCCTTGTACCCGCTTTTTGCCGCCCCAAAGTCGATTAGTACTGGCTTGTCTTTATCCATCAGGATATTCTCTGGCTTGATGTCCCTGTGTATGATGTTCAGTGAATGTAGGTAGCTTATCGCATTTAAGATGGGGACGATAACGAGCATCGCTTCATCTTCTGAAGCCGGATACCCCCAGTATATCTCCTTTAATCTCCGCCCTTCAATATACCGTAAAACTACTATGGGGAACCTTTTTTCATAAAAGACATAGTTAATCGTATCAAGGTATTCAACTATATTCGGATGCCTTAGATTTGATAAAAAATCATTTTCAATCAGTATCTTCTCAATTTTTATATCGTCGTTTTCTCCGTCAAGTTTGGGTAGTTTTAATATGACATTAAGTCCGTTAGAGCTCCTGGCGAGCCATACTACGCCCATGCCGCCCTCTTTTAGCTTTCTTATGACCTTGTAAGTAGCGCCGGTAACGCCCCGTAACTCCTCCCCGCCTTTTAACATCTTTAGAAATCACCTTCTTCTGAAAAGGATTAGGGAGATATTGTCCTTGCCGCCCATATCCTTGGCAGCGCGGATCAGTTCGTTTACCTTTCCTTTGGCATCGAGTTTCTTGTGGATGAGTATCTTGCCTATGTAGGAATCGTCCTGCACCATATCTGTAAGACCATCGGAGCATATCAAAATCCAGTTGTTCTTGCCGATTTGAAAATCACCGACGTCCGGGCATAGGGGGTTGGATGTGATACCAACGGCTTGAGTTATCACATTTGATGGCACCTTCTTCCTAGCCTCCGCCTCCGAGACGCCATTACTTTCCATATACAGCCCAAGTTCAGAGTGGTCTGTTGTCACCCTGGAAATGCTCTCTTCAAGGCTATCGTCAAGGTATGTCATGTAAATCCTGGAGTCGCCAACATGCGCAAAATAAACATGGTCCCTGTTCAAGAACACAATTTCAAGCGTTGTCCCCATGTCAGACATCGAGGGATTACACTTTGACATGTTGAGTATCTCTTCATGTGCGGTGTAGACGATGTTCCGTAAGATGTCCTTTATGTCATTACCGGTAAGCTTCTGGTAAGCTAATAAATCCCTCTTCCCCTCTTCGAGGACAGTTTCAATCGCAAGCTTGCTCGCAACTTCCCCCGCGTTGTGCCCGCCCATTCCATCTGCAAGGACAAAGAGACCCTTTGAGCCGTCCCTATTGAATGTGACCCCGATGGAATCCTCATTTAATTCTCTTTTTAAGCCGACATCTGAATCAGCGTAGACCTCTATGTCCTTCGGGTGCGCCGGGGATCCATATCTTTTTGATTCAAAGATTAAAAGCGTCCTCCCTTCCAAGAACTTCGATGCGGCGTTCTTGTGGGGCTTTTGTTTTTTCTTGTTTGATAAAAATAATATGTAAGCAAGGGCGAATATCGCAATTATCGAGGATATCGCCAAAAGGAGTATGTAGGTGTACTTTAGCTTATTTTTGTTGTTTTCTAGTTGAGTGACATATGAAATTTTATTTTCAATTGACGCAGATACAAACGCTTCAGTGCTCTGTTCAAATTTTAGATCAGGGACCTTATTTTTTAGCTGCTGTAAATCAAGCAAAATCGCATCATAGTTATCCGATTTGGAAGGATCTAAACTATTGAAAGCTAGCGAGGCGGTATAAAAATCATTGAAAAAGGAAGCCCTGTCTTCCACCCAACTGGATCCCCCTTGGAAAACAGACAGGTAGTCTGGGTCCGCTTGGACGGCTGTATACTCTTTTGCGATGTTACTGACGTCACCAGAATTTTCTATGCTGGAGGGAGTTATTTTAGACTCTATGGATTTTAATTTATCCGTGAGAGCGGATAGTTTCCTGTAATCCTCCTGTACCTTTAATATTATACCGTACTCATAATAAGAGGAGCTGATGTTGTCCCGCAAATTGGATATCCTGTCCTGGAATCCATCTAACTTATTCATCTCCTCTTTTTTTAATAGGATGCCATCCAGTATGGCTATCATCTCTCCAAGATTTCTATTTCTAGCATTGTCTAGCTCAGTGATAATCGAGCTATTCGACTCTTTATAATAGCTAGAAATATCCTTTATCTGTTGGGTGTAGTAGTCCTTGTACCACATCTCGTTAATCTCTAAAACTATCTTGGGGATATTGCCAAGATCCCCTGTGGCATCGTTTAGCCTACCGTCCCGGATGTTATTTTCAGCAGATGAAATGAAATTGTTTGAGGATATAATCTCTTCCTCGTAACTTTCATATTTGATATCCTCTAAAGAAACCCCCAAAAGCATAGAAGTTGATAAGAAAAAAATTACAAAAAAAGTTAAAATGACCTTCATATCAGATCGATTCAAACTCAATCCCCTCAACAGTAACCCTTAACCTTCCGCCGAGGTCGATAGCATCGCCTTTCTTTATGACAAATGCGCCGCCGCCTCTGATCTCTTTTCCGTTTAACAAGGTCCCGTTGGCGCTTCCGATATCCTCAATACAGACTTCTTCCTTCTGTTCTGTGAACTTAAAGTGCCTCCTCGATATGTAGGACAGGACTGATTCGGGAAAAAATGACCTAAAATCTTCCCTGCCGGAAGGCGATATCGGATTTACCGGTATCCTAATCTTGTTCCCGTTTGCGCTCAAAACTACAGATTTTCTCTTCAAACTCTCCCCGCAGAACGGGCAGAAGAATCTGTCGCTTTTTGGAACTTCAGAGACATTCGAGTTGCAGCTCGGGCACTTGACCTTTGGATCGTTAGAGGTATCTCTTCCAAACTTCAATCTATCGCCCCCTCAA
>CAZFRW010000071.1:0-3857 GCA_964521515.1 uncultured Thermococci archaeon | reverse complement strand
AAAAAAGTGCGGGGGAAGGGATTTGAACCCCTGGACCCCTGCGGGAATAGATCTTGAGTCTATCGCCTTTAGCCATGCTCGGCAACCCCCGCGTATTGGAAAGATTATTTTGGCAATATAAAAACCTTTCTAACTCTTAGTTCTAAGATCTTTTGAAATATAATAAAATCTTGTAAAGACAGTTATGTATACAACAATCAAAAGCACATAAAGCCCTATATCTAAATTGATGAAGGAAAACACAAAGATTATTAGTATCCTTTCTGCCCTCTCACCAATGCCCATGCCCATGACTTTTACCCCAAGAGCCTCTCCCTTGGCACGCATATAGCTAATGAGATAAGCACCAATCATAATTACAAAGCAAAGCATGAGATTATGGGATAGTCCAATGCCAAGAAGTATTATCCCATCCCCTATCCTATCAAATGTGGAGTCTAAAAAGCCGCCCAAGTCAGTCGTCCTTTTAGTATACTTTGCAACAGAGCCGTCAACTAGATCAAGAAAACCTGAAATAACAAGGATAATTGCGCCAATGTAAGGCAGTCCAAGATAATAATAATATCCTGAAAAGAAGACAACAACTAAACTTAAGGCTGTTATGAGATTTGGGGGCAGGAATCTAAAGATTCTACCAATAAGGGTGACAATTGATACAAATGATTTATTTTTACGGATGTTATTAAGCATGCCTCATGAGATAATTATACATATTTAAATCTTTTTTATCAATTGAATCAATATCTGTATAAAAATCATCCTAGTTTTATTGGGACAATCATTGTTGATATAACAAACAGTACTATAGCAATGGCAACCATGAGCCAATGTTTTCCCCCAATGGGCGTTATCTCATCCATTGAGCCAGGATGCCCCCTGTATGCTAGATATAATCCAATTACCCCCCAAAGACTCCAGCCAGCCCAAGTAAATATGCCCACACCAAACAATGAAACTGCAACAACAAATGACAGATATCTATGATTAATAGGGCCTAAAACGGCTCTTGCAATGTGTCCTCCGTCAAGCTGCCCCATAGGTATTAAGTTAAGCATAGTTACAAATATCCCAGCCCAGCCTGCAAATGCAACTGGATGTAAGTAAAGAGAATTGCCTTCAGTTACAGTTACAAGTGATTCAGCAATAAACTTGAATATAAGTGGCTCACCCAAAAACATTGAGCTCTCGCCAAAGAGTGTTATAGGGACAACAGGTGACATCAAAACCCCAACTATAGTTATCGGTATAGCTACAAGCATCCCTGCAAGTGGGCCTGAAAGACCTAATTCAATAGCGCTGTTCTTACTTGGGATAAAGGATCTTATGTTTATGACAGCCCCCATTGTACCAAGAATGAAGGGCGCAGGTATGAAATAAGGAAGTGTCGCATCAACACCATTTCTTCTTGCGACTAAGTAGTGGCCCATCTCATGCGTTCCTAATATTATCATTATCGAAAAAGAAAATGCTACCGCCCCAATCCAAGGATTTGTCATAAATCCATACTCAACATGTGGCACTGACATGAAATAGCCGGCAATTGTTGTTGAAATAATTGTCATGAAAAATAAAATCAGATTCTTTTTATATGAGAAATCTTTTTTCGGTGGAGAAGATCTAAGCATGACATAAAGCTTTCCTTTTTCTTTTCTTATAAATGGATAAAAATTGATTTTTTCAAAGGAGGTAATTATCTCTTCTGGTTTTTTGAAAAGTTCCCTCACCTCAAATAAAGCAGAATAATTGTCAGTTTTAATGTTTCCATAAGAAAAGTTTTCATCTGCGACCTTTATCATCGATTGCAATAGTTCTGGAAGTTCATTTAGTTCTTGGCCAATAACTAGCGATTTACAAGAAGGGCACCTATCATAATCTTTTGTTTCTTCTAGGAGATACTCTCTATACCCACATTTCTCGCATCCTAGTACCTTGACCATAGGAAATTCTTGTTCAAATTACTTATAAAATTTCCTAACAGGCAAAAACTTATCTATTCAAAGTCACAATTAACTTTGTGATTAATATGGACACGTATATTATTGATTCAAACTGTAATTATTATGGCCTTGATACACAAATCCTTATGGAAAATGCTGGGAGAGGAGTAGCATCAGAAATAGAAAAGAGATTTGGAACAAGAAATAAAATAGCTGTTTTTTGTGGCCCAGGAAACAATGGGGGAGATGGATTCGTTTGTGCTAGATACCTATCCAAAGAGAACAGAGTCACAGTATACCTAATAGGGGATCCACAAAATATCAAAGAGGGCGCGGCAGCTTCAAAATGGAATTTATTGAAACATATAGATGTTGAGAAGATACTTATAAAAGATTCATGCGATATAGAAAAGATAAGGTCCAACTTTGAAATATATGTAGATGCAATATTTGGTGTCGGTGCAAAAGGGACACTCAAGCATCCTTATTCTGATGTGATCAACAAGATAAATGAGATTAACGGTGTCAAAGTTTCTATTGATGTTGCATCTCCCTACTTTATGTCGAATGTTGTAATATCATTACATACCCCCAAGGAAGGTGCAACTACTGTTGTTGATATCGGAATACCTAAAGAGTTCAATAACTTAACTGGTCCCGGATATGTCAAAAAACTAAATGTTAGAGCTTTTGACTCTCGCAAAGGGGACAACGGAAAAGTATTGATTATAGGTGGATCAAAAGAGTATCATGGGGCTCCAATCTACGCATCGCTTGCAGCATCATACCTGTCCGACCTTGTATATGTAGCATCGCCAAAAAAGTGCTCTAAAATAATAAAATCATATTCTCCCAACTTAATAGTTTTCCCGACTGAAGAAAATCATTTTGTTTTAGAAGATGTTGAACAACTAAAAAATCTTTCTGAAAAGGTCGACTCAATACTCTTGGGTGTTGGGATAGGTAGAGAAAAAGAAACTATAGAAACAATAGTAGAGTTTCTAAGAAGCGTTTCATGTAAAAAAATCATAATTGATGCTGATGGGCTCTTTGCAATAAAAGGAAATCTTGATATCTTAAAGAATAATGATGTATGCATAACGCCTCATCACTTCGAATATCGGAATGTTTTTGATGAGCCATTGACTGAAGATAATATTTTGATGAACTCTGAAAAATATAAAATCACAATAGTTGCTAAAGGCGAAGTTGACCTGATTGCAGACGGTAAAAAAGTCATAAAAAACTTTACCGGAAACGCTGGGATGACTACCGGTGGCACAGGAGATATCCTCGCAGGTCTGATAACTGCTTTTTCTTCTAAAGGCACGATTCCAGAAGCGGCATGTGCAGGGACATTTCTAAACGGAATCGCTGGAGACATAACAGCAGAGGAAATGGGAATTAACTTTAGAAGCTCTGACCTTCTTGAAAGGATTCCAAAAGCCTTGAAATTCTGTGAAAAATTTTAATTTATTTTCCAAATTCACATCCAATATAATCGACAATTTCCTTAGCCCATTTAAGTGCTGCATCCGGACCGTTAGCTGTTATTATTTTTCCGTCCTTTACAACATCCTTATCTTCAAAAATCACGCCTTCTTTATCAAAAATGTCAGGCCCTCCCCAGACGGTCGCCCTCTTTCCTTTAAGTACTCCCGATCTTGCCATGATGTTTGGGGCATAACATATCCCCCCTAATAGGCGTAAATTTTTCTCGGCTTTCTTTAAGTAGTCATGAAGTTTCTTATCGTCAGTAAGATTAAAGCTTCCTGGACCACCGACTAACAGAAAGGCATCATATTCCTCTATATTAATCTCATCAATACCAAATACTTCAATAATTTTTCCAAATTTACTCCAAGCCGTTCCTTTATTATGGGAAACAACAGTAACATTGTATCCTTTTTCTTCAAATAT
>CAZFRW010000070.1:0-4001 GCA_964521515.1 uncultured Thermococci archaeon | reverse complement strand
GGAAAGTTTAGATATTTTTATTTCTTTAAAGATTACAGTTTTGATAGTTTTATTGAAAACTTAAAATATGTTTAAAATATAGAATATTGCCTGTGGATAACTTTTTGACAGTAAACTTTTAGTCAATAAATATAGGTATTTTACTACATTATAAAAACTATTGACACAATCTAAGAATAGGACTATACTTAAGACAGGAGATAAGAAAAATAACTAATTAACTAAAAACATTATGGAAACTTTAATAGAAAGTCTAAAAGAATTTAATCAAAATTTGTCCGAATTAAATCAACTGTTAGACAAAATGATTAAGAAGCAAGATGAATTGGTTGATAATTTAGAGAAAATAATCGTCTTAAAATATGAAATTTGAATTTACTATTCATCTATTATACGACCATTATTTGTCTAAATAAGACATAATATAAATAAAGATAATTATATGGAAAAAATATCACTTTGTCAATTATCATTTTTAATAGATTGGCTTAAAAAAAACGAGCATTTTGACATTTATGATTTAGACTTTGACAAACCAGAAAATAAGGGATATAGTAAACTTAGAGAGATGACTTTAAAGCAATATAAATATATTTTATATCTAGCACTAAATAATCACTATTTTAAAGTAAAAAATATCTTAGATAAATTTTTAACCCACAAATAAAAAGAAACAAACGAAGATGAAAATTTTGTTTATACTTATAATTTAGAAAATGTTGATATTACAACTATTATAGACGAAGGTAAAACTATTAAAGGAGAGCCAAAGTCTGCTAGTAAAAAATTAAGAGGGGCTATCTTTTATAAAGGAGAGGAATTAGGAGTAGAAGACAATGAAAAGTTCTATCAGGACATAATAAATAAGCTAATAATCAATATAGACGACATTGTTGATAAACTACTTGACAAATAAAATCAGTGTGCTATAATAGTAATGTAATTAATAAACAGTCATCACTATAAGTGGTGGCTAATAGTGAGAGAGAGATGTGTGGAGTATTGGTTAGCTCGGGAGAGGGAAAGCGGAAACTAGGGTGAATTGTCCGTTTAATCCAAGAAACACTGCTTGGAGAACACCACAAAACCCTGTGTTGGGTTCAAATCCCAGCCACATCTTTCTTTCACTATTGGTAAATTAAATTTAAATTGTATGAATGAGTTAGTAGAAGTAATCTATTTTTATAGGGAGTGTAAAGAAGATGAGATTAGTGAAGCTATAATGTTTGACTTTGATAAAAGTAAATACTTAAAAGAAATAGCGATGGTTGCTAATGGAAATATAATTAGATTAAATGATGGTTATTTTGCTGAAAGAAAGTTTATTACAAAAGAAGAAGCTAAAGAAAGAAACGTTAACTTAGCAAATAATTAAAGTGTTATAAGAGATTTAATAATTAAGGATATTTATATGGCAATAAAATACATTAGAATTATATGAAATATAAAGGACCAACTTTAGGTAAATGGTATTTTAGACTAAATATTAGAAAGGATTACGTTAGAAATAATGGTTATATATTTACATTCGGATTATTTAAGTTAAAATCTCTAGCACCAGAAGGTTGTATGATATCTAAGCAAAACTATAAAGGATTTTTAATTATGCATCGTATCTGCCAACCATAACCAGTCGGCAAGTTAATCTATAAACTAATTAAATGAATATGAATAAAATATCAGTTTGTAAAAATTGCGGTAAACCTCTTATTTGGACATTTGCCTTTGCCTATAAGGAATACCTTTGTTTAAATTGTGGTGGCAGAGAAGGAGCTTTAGGAACTGATGAAGTTGAAGAAACTCCAGAACTAAAATACACACTTAAACTTTATCAAAAAATGTGGAAACTTATCTATGGTTCTGGTTGGTTTTTACCACGTTCTAGTTATCAGTTATCTGGTTGTAAAAAATGTAAAGAAGGAAATGAATATTGTAATCATAACGACCACTTATCTAAAAAAGAAATAGTAAAGAATAAAATTGCTACTGAAATATTTGAAAAACTTACTAAATAATCCCCCCACAAAAAGAATGCTGTTCACTTGAACTAGTAAAATAATAAAAAAACAATAACTTAATTTAATATGTCAAAAGAAAAATTGTTCACTTTAATTAACTAACAGCCTTATGGCTAAATAAATATGAAAAATGTTTTAGAAAAATTAAAACAAGCTAGAGATATTATTAAATCTTCTGACCTTAAAAAGGCTGGTAGAAATGATTATTCTAAGTTTGACTACTATACCCCAGAGCAAGTTGAAGCTCTAGTTGATAGGGCTTGTAAAGAAACTAACACGATTGTGTTATGTAATTTAAAGGCTGATGAGTTTGGTTTGTTTCAAACCCTAGACTTTATTGATTTAGACAGTGAAGAAAAACTATCTTTTGAGATGAGAACCAAGCACGGCTCAATAACCGCAACTAATGAAACCCAACAAATGGGCGGGACAGATACCTACTCAGAAAGATACATTAAAATGAAAGTGTTTCAAATCAAAGACAATAATCTAGACATTGACAGTCAAGATAATTCACAAAAACAACAACCAGAACAAACCAAAGTAAAAGATGATAAACAAATTATCATTAAAAAGGAGAAAATAGTAAGACTTTGTAAAAGTCTAGGCATAAATGATGATGACTATAAGTCTTTCGTCTTTCAGAAAACAGGTGAAGTTTTAGAAGCAAATAATTTTGACAAAATTATAAGCAAACTAGAGATTTTGTTCACAGAATTATATAATAACCAGTAAATTTTAACATCTAAAAACAAACTATATATGAAAATAAATGATAAAACTAAAAAGATATCAATAAACAGATACGAGGCACAAGTATTAAAAGATAGAATTAAATTTTATACCAACATAAAAATACAGGGAATAAATAATAGTATTATTCAAGGACTTCTTAATGGAGACACGCTAACAATAAATTATAAGATTAAAATAAATATTGAAGATATTAAAAATGGTCACAGCATAATGAACATAGGAGAAATTAAGGTTTTTTAATATTAAAAATTACTTTATTATATAATATCAGGTAAAGGTATATGTTAAAAAAATATGTCGGTAAAAAAGAACTATGTTTAATGGAAAAAATAAACAACAATCTTGATATTATTGACACATTTTCAAAGATGCCTTATAATAAAAGAATAAAGAATACAAAATACAATGAGCTAGTTGAAGAAACCGACAAATTGGCTACAGAATTAAAAATTAAATTTGAATAATTAAATAACAAAAATATGGAATTAGTAAAAGGATTATTTACAAGCAGAAGAGAGAACGCACCAAGTTTCGTTAGGGCTAACCTATCTTTCAAAACTGAAGATTTTATTGATTGGCTTAAAAACCATACCAATGCCAAAGGTTGGTGTAATATTGATATTTTAGATGGTAGAGACGGAAAACCTTATCCAAAGTATAACGATTGGTCGCCAGAACAATCAAGAAAAGAAGAAAATAATGGTTATATTGGTTATCATAAAAATGATTTAAAGGATAGTGAATATCTTGATGATATTGACGATATTGACGAGATAGATGTAAAGGAAATACCGTTTTAATACCTTATAGGCTCGGCAATGTCGGAACCCTTGCCGAGCTTATTAAGAGATTAAAAAATATGCTCAACCATCGTTCTAAAACCACCGTATTTATTGCCTTTGTTTTTCTTGTTTTCGCCTGTGTGATGATTTTAATGCCAAAAGGTGTAAATACACACAACGAAGAAATAATTACAACAGAGAGCCATTTTGAAGTTATTTATGTATCCGATAAGACTGTTTTCACGGCTTATACCTTATCAGAAGCAGAAACAGATGACACTCCTTGTATTGGCGCTGGTAATAACAATCTTTGCGAATTAAAACCAATATTAAAAAGTCAGGGAATAACTATTTGTGCCTCCAGAGATTTGCCACTAGACACCTTGATTTATATAGAAGGAATTGGTGAATGTGTTATTAAAGACAGAATGAATAAAAGATATTC
>CAZFRW010000069.1:0-4174 GCA_964521515.1 uncultured Thermococci archaeon | reverse complement strand
TCATTACTAATGCAAAAATGTAGCTAAGTTCCTTTACTGTAGCACCAGCTTCAAGTGCACCTTTGAAATGCTTCAGAACACATGGTTTTGATCTAGCTTTTATAGACAATGCAAAACAGATAAATTGGTATGTCTTCTCATCTATTGTTCTTTTGTCTTTGTATAGTTCGTCCATATCGTCTAATATTTTTGTAAATTCAGGGAAGAATTCTTCTAACATTCTCATATATATTCCTCCAATTATTTAATTCCAAGAATTTTATTAAGTTCATCTTCTGAGGGATTCCCTACTTTTACAACTTTTCCGTCAATTAAGATAGCAGGACTGCCCATAACTCCTTCATTAATAAGATCATTAATATCAGAACTATATTCAACAGTCGCATTAATCTTTCCCTCAGTAGCCAATCTCTTTATTTTTTCATATAGATTTTTGCATGTTGCACAACCGCTTCCTAAAATTTTAATTTTTATATAATCAATCCCCCTTATTTACAATATCTAGAATTTTTTTAACTCTTGGGTCCTTTATTGAATATAATATTTTTTTTCCGTCCCTTCTTGATTGGATAATCCCCCAATCTTGTAATTTCGAGAGGTGCATAGAGGTGTTAGGCTGGGATCTTTTAATTAATTCAGGAATTTCACAGGCGCATCGTTCTCCAGAAACAAGTATGCTGAGAATCTTATATCGTGTACTTTCTCCCATAGCTTTAAGGAGTAAAATATTTCTTTTTTCATCTAAAGGCATGTGTGATTATTTATATATTGATATATAAAGTTTTTCAGCAAATTGGATTCAAAGAAAAATAGCTACCCAATAATAATTTAATAAAATATGAATCTTAGCACTTGATCTACCAAGGGGCAGTGGCCCATTTATAACCAAAATGTTTATAAATATATTATAAATAACTACTTATATGTTTATATATGATGTCCTCTTATGGGGGTATATATAATGAAAAAATTTTTATATATTATATTATTAATTAGTGTTCTAATTCTTTTTCCTGCATGTGTTAGTAACAGTGCAAATCAACAGCAAACGCAACAAACTACAACTGAAACAAATACTAATCAAGAAACTAATACTACAGTCCCCGACAAAGTCAATGTTCTGAAAATAGAGATCCTTCACTTCCATCCTAAAGTCCAATGTTACAGTTGTAAAACTTTGGGGGAATATGCAGAAGAAACTATTAACAAATATTATTCAAATGAATTAAGCAACGGAAGAATCACCTTTAGACATGTTAATTACGAACTACCTGAAAATCAGGAACTTGTCTTACTCTACAGGCCGCCAGGATCAGCATTATGTATTGGCGTCTATGATGACCAAGGCCATCTTTATATTGAAGAAAACTTTGGCGTCTGGTACAGAATTGAAAATAAGGACAATTTCATGAGCTATATGAAACAACTAGTTGACATGCGTTTAAAAGGGGATCTCACAAAAATATAATTTCTCTTTTTTATTTGGTGATAAAATGGATCAATCTAAGAACGATAGAGAATTGGATCTTAAAATACAACAGCTGACAAAATTATACCTTTGCCACAGTATTTCTAAAGATGAATTTGAATCTAGAAAAAAAGAGATAATAAATTCATATTCAACTGATAACCTCAAAGAATCTACTAATGAGATTTCACCAAATAAAAAATATTCAAATAAAATTCTAATTTTTATCCCATTATTTCTTCTTCTAGTAGGTGCTGTTTATGTATTATATAGTATCAAGGACACAATTTCTTTTATGCCTTTATTAGAGTCATTAGGTCGAAGCAATATTCCATTAATAGCCGCTTTTTTCATAGGGATAATGACTGCAATTAGTCCTTGTCCAC
Organism: uncultured Thermococci archaeon; assembly: GCA_964521515.1. Lineage (GTDB taxonomy): Archaea > Methanobacteriota_B > Thermococci > Methanofastidiosales > Methanofastidiosaceae > Methanofastidiosum. The sequence continues at coordinate 2,320 of CAZFRW010000069.1, read as the reverse complement.
TTGCGACTAACATAACCGCCATAGCATATACCTCTAAAAAAATTGGAAATAGAAAGCACACACTGCTTGTAGGAATAATTTATACCATTGGCCGAATGATAGTATACATCGGCATAGCGGCAATAATAGTTTGGGTTGGCATTAGTACCTTTTCGATATCTATAGCACTTCAAAAATATGGAAAACTACTATTAGGACCACTTATGTTAATTTTTGGTATCTTAATGCTTAACATATTTCATATAAGTTTTGGAAAAAGCAGTGAAAGAATAGCCAAACTTAAGGAATATTTATCTGAAAAAGGATTAATTGGCAGTCTATTATTGGGCATGCTTTTTGCCCTAGCTTTCTGTCCAATAAGCGGTGTCTTCTACTTTGGTATGCTTATACCTTTAGCGATTCAGAATAGTGATCCAATCATCATACCCTCAGTATTTGCAATTGCAACAGGATTGCCTGTTATTATATTCTCACTAATATTAGTATTTAGCGTTTCAAAGATTGGTGATGTCATGAAAAAAGTACAGACCTTTGAGAAGTGGATGAGGAAAGCAGTTGCATTAATCTTTATAGCAGTTGGAATCTATTATATATTTCTTATATAGAAATACTACAATAGTTACTTATGAATTCTTTATTCTATAATAAAAAGACTTTTATAACTAATATAAATAAGTTAATAATCTTATTGGAGGTAAAAATATTAGAAAGATATTTGGAATATTAGTGGCAATTATATTCTCTATTTCGATATTTATCATGCCAGCATCAGCAGCTCAAAATACCCCCCCAACTCTGGAAGGAGGGGTTCTCCTATACACTTTTGAAGGTAGTACCTTTACATACAAATTTCAAGTCACTTACACAGATGCAGATGGAGATATTCCTGCCTATATGTTCATTTATATTAATGGCTCTAGACGAATAATGGAAAAGCAAGACATCAAAGATAATAATTCAAAAGACGGTATTGTTTATGTACTGCCATTCTCGGAGGAAGATTTATTTAAAGTAGCTCCAAAGGCAAGAGGATGGGAAATTGAATACTGGTTTAGAACAAACGATGGCCATGGGCCTGTCCGTACTTTAATATCAAATTTGTTTGTATTAGACTACGACTCAATGGGCCTTACACCTATTAACTCTGCAGCGGGTTCTGGATTTTGTAGTAGATGTGCAAGCGGATAATATCTTAATTTTATTTTTCTATTTCTTTCAAAGCCTTTTCAAATGAATTCCTTAACGTATTAATATTTCCTTCTCTTATTACAACTTCACTATTAAAATGCGACGCAAACTCCTTACATCTGGCCCTAAAATTAGAACTATCAATAAAATCAAGCTCTATCCCCACTACTCTTTTGTAGTCAGAGCTACCAAGAGTCATTCTAAACTTTTCTTTAACATTCATCTTAGATAACTCAGCCATTCTTTTTGAATCAACATTCCTTGTCTTTTCTTCCAAAAGTCTTGGCCAATGTTTTGCCCAACCAGGCGTCATAAAAAAAATATTTGTAGTCTTTTCTAACTCCTTAAGATAATCTTCACTTGATCCAATAAGAGCGCATATACAGTCATCCATTATCTCCCCTTTTTCATTATTTAAAATTTCAAAAGGAACCTTTATTTTGCTATTAATTAATAACTCACTAATAGAGCCTAAGGCGTTTCCACACAGCCCATATAGCAATAAAATATAGTCAACATGCTTTTCAATTTCTTTTGAGGCCCTTACTACTTCTCTTTTGATATCTTCTGCATAAAGGTGGAGCGCAAAAGGCAGAATATTCACAACTACTTCTAGGGGAGCTTGTCTTTTTAGAAATTTTGTTGAGCACAATTCTCTGGCAATAGCTATTTTTTCATAGTTGTATTTAGATTCAAGCATTCTTCGGAACTCTTTTGAAGAATCATTGTGCACAAGTATAATCCTACCGATATTATCATATTCAGATAGTAACTTTAATAATTCTTCTTCAAAGATTTCACAAGCAACAATACCTATTCTTTTCATTTCCTCTGTTCTGATAGTATCGGGTTAATTTAAAAGAATTCTTATAATAACAGAAATATTTATATATGCGCATATATACATATATATTATGGGATCTCAGGTAGAGGTATTCAAAGCGCTTGGTGACGATACGCGCCTTAGAATTGTAAAATGCCTTTTAAATCAAGAATACTGTGCATGTGATTTTACATCTGAAATTGAAAAAGATCAGACAACTATCTCAAGACATCTTAAAATATTAGTCGACGCAGGCATATTGAAATCTGAGAAAAAAGGTAGGAATATTATCTACAGTATTAAAGACAA
>CAZFRW010000068.1:0-4222 GCA_964521515.1 uncultured Thermococci archaeon | reverse complement strand
TATAGGAATATGTGGTGTACATCTCTAAAGATAATGAAATGAAAAACATAAACTAAAGCGGAAATCAAAATAAGAGCAACAGCCCATTTGACCTGCCATTTAATTTCTTTCATGGATTTATCAGAAATAAACTAAATTTAAAGGTTACTGTTGAATTTAAAAATAAAATAAAAATTTAATAATTAAATTGCGTCTTCATCAACTTCTCCTGTTCTTACGCGATAGACCTTATCCACGTTTGTCACGAATATTTTTCCATCGCCTGAATTGCCTGTCCTAGCACTCTCAATTATAGTATCAACAACTTTGTCGACATGCTTTGTTTTCACGACCAGTTCTATCTTTATCTTAGGCAGAAGGTCAATATGGTATTGCCGTCCCCTCCATTGTTGTGTGATGCCGCCCTGTTTTCCTCTTCCTTTAACTTCTGTGATGGTCATACCAATACATCCAAGCTTATCAAGCGCAGTCTTCACATCTTGAAGTTTCTCAGGCCTTATTATCGCTTCAATTTTTTTCATTTATAGCACCTCACATCTTTAAAAAGTCAGGGTAGGCATCTGCCCCAAACTCTGTGGGATCCAATCCTTTTATTTCTACCTCTGCTGGAACTCTAAGCCCCATAGTTATGTCTAGCGCTTTTGCAATTACTAGTGCTGAAACAAACACAAGCCCAAATGTTGCACCAGCTCCAATCAATTGAACAATCAGTTGAGAAGCGGATCCTGTTGTTACTAGTCCGTTTGAGCTTGAGAATAAGCCAACACAAATAGTTCCGAATAAGCCGCAACATCCGTGAACTGAGATAGCGCCAACAGGGTCATCAATTTTTAACTTAGATTCAAAGAATTCAACTGCGTATACTACAATTACTCCTCCAAGTATTCCTATAACTAAAGACCATGCAGGTGATACTACAGCACAACCAGCTGTGATAGCCACAAGTCCAGCTAATATACCGTTTAACAACATACCCCCATCAGGTTTTCCTCCCTTAATCCATGTAACAGCTAGAGCAGCGAGGCCTCCGCCTGCACCAGCTAAGTATGTAGTTAAGGCGATTAATGGAACTTTGCTATCGAAGGCAAGACCACTCCCTGCATTGAAACCAAACCATCCAAACCAGAGTAGCATACATCCAATTGATGCGAGCCCTATGTTGTGTCCTGCAATTGCCTGCGGATTTCCGTCCTTGTCAAATTTTCCAAATCTTGGGCCAAGAATTAAGACTGTTGCTAAAGAAGTCCATCCCCCTACACTGTGCACTACAGTAGAGCCTGCAAAATCCTGGAACCCCATAGACGCTAGCCAACCTCCGCCCCAAATCCAATGTGCTATGACTGGGTAAATCAGCGCAACAAGAATAACAGAAATAATAATATATGCGCTGAACTTCATCCTCTCTGCAATAGCACCGCTCAATATTGTTGCAGATGTTGCTGCGAACATTGCCTGAAAGAAAAAGAAAGCAATTGCAGGGATTGCAAGACCTGGCCATAAGTCAGAGTTCAATCCATTGATCATGAAGTAGGATAAATCCCCAATATACTTCCCACCTCCTGAGAAAGCCAATGTGAATCCTATCACCATGAAGACTATAACCCCCATAGCAACTGTAAATATATTCTTTGTAATTATACTGACAGTATTCTTAGACCTTGTAAATCCTGCTTCAATTGTTGTAAATCCAAGGTGCATTAGAAATACCAAAAAGCTGGCTATAAGCACCCATGCTGTATCTAATAGATTTATTTCCAAAGACATGTTAAACCTCCAATATTTTTTATATATAATAAACATATGTTTAGTATATAGATAGAAATTAGATATAAAATTCAGTATTTATTAGTATGGTTATATTTATGGCTAAATTAGGCCTAATAAGGCAATATTTTATTATATTATGTCTTAAAATAAGATTTATATTTATTATATAAAGTATCAAATAGCCATTAATAGCTTATCTTAGTGACTTATATGTTCAGAAAGTGATTAAAATAAGTAAAATCTGACAAATTATTATTGTATAATCCTGTTAAATGTCTAGGCCTTCAACTTCAACAGGCCTAAACGAGAAGAGGTCACTAAACTCTCTGTTTTCAATCATGCCAAGGATATTCAGTTTATTTTTATTGACCAATTCCAATACAATATTTGAATTCAGATCACTGTCCCCCATTACAATTATGAAAAAATTTTCTGACAGAGGAACTGCTATAATCTTTCCATTCATGGTCCTAACTGATAAAGCCACAGGTAGCTTATCTTCTACCCTCTTCGCAGCTTCAATTACGCCAGCCATTATCCCAGCTATGTCCTGATTATATTCTTTTTTATCTAGAACAGTTATCAAAAGACCGTCTACACCCATAATAAAAGCATCTTTTATTTTGTTGTTTTCATAAATAAGATTTTTCAAATGCTTAACTAGGATGTCTTCTCTCATCAGATCACATATATTTTTTTCATTTATAATATATAAATATATTTAAACAGGCATTCAGATAAGCTTAAATCCTAATCATAATAAAATGCCCTATCCTAGTGGTGTCACTATATGGCTGAAGAATACGAAGGTAGCGGAAATTTAAACTTTAGAAGAGATGTGTTAATACTCATTGGATTTACTATCGGTATCGCTGTCCTCCTTGATCGTATAGGGTTTTCGCAGAATCAGGTTATAGCAACTTCAATATTGGCGGCAACTGTGATTGGGACTCTCCTCTTTTGGAGTTTTAGAGTTGCAATAGCTTTTCTTGGTATTTCGATTTTGCTATTAACACGGACGTTGGATATTGAGCACCTGATTGAGTTTGCGTCACTTGAAGTAATACTGTTTCTTGTTGGGATGATGACGCTTGTTGGAATGTTAAAAGACGTTGGATTTTTTAGGTGGTTGATGATCAAAATCGTCAAACTGACTAAATTTGAGCCCCACCTTCTTTTAGTTGTGTTTTGTTTGCTATCTGCCGTCCTTGCAATGGCCATTGATGAAGTGACTTCAATTATCTTTGTAACTGCAGTCTTATTAGAAATAACAGATTATTTTGATGTCAATCCTGTCCCATATGTTATCTCCTGTGTTATGGCAACTAACATAGGTAGTTCTGGAACAGTTTTAGGAAACCCCATCGGGATCTTAATAGCGATGAGGGGCAAATTATCATTTGAAGATTTTATTATATGGGCTTTTCCAGTAGCAGTAGTATCTTTGATTGCAACTATCCTAATAGTTTTGTTCTGGTATAGAAAGGATGTAGCATTGTTTAAGTCAAAAATAAGATTAAAAATGAGAACAACAGAAAAATTAGCTTTTCAGGACGAATGGGAGTTTGTACCAGACAAGACAGAGTTTAAGATAGGCGTTGCAATATTTTTATCCACAATAGCACTTATAGCTATGCACAAAAGGCTTGAGTCAGTATTTGACCTTCCACACAACACGCTTCTCTTGGCAGCATCGTTAATAGGTGCAAGTATGGTCATGTTATGGAAAAGAACAAAAGCTAGAGAGTACATTGAAAAAGATGTTGATTGGTGGACCCTTATATTCTTCATGATGCTGTTCGCAAAAGCGGGCACATTGAAATATACAGGTGTAACAGATATAGTTGCAAATAGCTTTGCAGGCATTGCAGGCAGTCTCCCAGTTCTTACAACACTTATGCTCTGGATATCTTCCCTTGGTTCAAGCCTTCTCGACAATGTAGTTTTAGTTGCTGCACTAATCCCTGTAGTAGAAAGTTTTAATAATCTAGGAATTAATACTTTTCCATTATGGTGGGCTCTTCTATTCGGTGGTTGTTACGGAGGTAACATCACAATGATAGGGAGCACAGCAAATATAGTCGCTTTAGGTATCTTAGAAAAGAGAAAGAAGTATAGCATGAGATTCATGAAGTGGCTATGGATTGGGCTTGTGGTAGGTGGAATATCAACACTGATAGCAAATATAATATTGGTATTCTTAATACCCTATATGCCAATAAGGTGATAATATGAAAATATTGATGTGTACCGACGGCTCCTTCTATTCAGACAGCGCTTTGGCGTATGGGGCACAACTTTTTTGTAAATCTCAAGAGCATGAGCTAGTTGTTTTATACGTTATGCCAAAAGTTCATGAAGAGTTCAAATTTTATGAAAGAAAGTTCAACGAAGAGGTAAGAAAACTAAAAGAAGTTGAACTCAAAAACGCCGAAACAATCGAGGATCTAAAAAA
>CAZFRW010000067.1:2711-4264 GCA_964521515.1 uncultured Thermococci archaeon | reverse complement strand
AGGTATTGGGTAGATCTTCTGCATCCGGACAAGAATCTAAATAAAAGTGATGCGACCATAAAAAAGGCTGAAGAAAAACTAAAAGAGATAAATACAATTTATAAAAAGTTAATTGAGCATTTTCCTTAGAGTTAATAGACTCAGGATTACCTTATGTAACGGATGATCCTAGTACGAATTTTTTTATCTCCTCAGATTACTTTTGATATTTCCTGTGAAGCTCTTTTCATATCTAGGAAAACTAACCCCAATTTTGCATCTTTTCTAGCTAATGCAGTTAGTACAGCTTCTTCACCTGCACCCATAAGAAGGATATATCCATTTTGTCCCTTGACAAAAACTTCTTCAAGACTTCCTTTCATGAGCTCTTTAGAAGTTCTTTCGCCCAAAGAAAGCATAGCTGCAGACATGGCAGCAACACGGTCTTCTTCGACGTCTTTAGGTAGGGCACTCGCTATTACTAATCCATCTGTTGAAACTATGGCAGAAGCTTCTATATCAGGGGATGCTCCACCAAGATCCTTTAACATTTCAGTTAATATTTCTATTCGACTGGCCATTATATCACCTTTGTTAATCTTTAAATTTTTCAAAAGCTACTAAACAGGGACTTTCTTTGTTAAATTCAAATTTATACATATACTTCAGAGATTCGCCTTCTTTGTTGAATTCTAGTGCCCCAAGTAAAGTTATAGCTCTAAGGCAAGCTATTTCTTTTCCCTCACCTATTAATCGTGAACAGTGAGATTTGTAAGGACAATTAATTGCTTTAAAAGTAAAATTATTATCATCACCGGCCATTTCAAAATCGGCACTATTGAAAAATTCTGCTTTAACTAAAGCATCGACAAACATTTTTGCAGTGTTGTATGGGCTAAGCCCTTTTTGGAATTCCATACCAAGATCATTCCAAGATTCTATGAAAGGCCTAATAGCTATAGTCCCCCATCTCCTGTAAAAAAGCTTTGGTTTATCAAAGAATATGTTTGCAGTATTTTCGACTCCGTAAAGCCAAGCATTCATAATGGTGCTTGTATATTTCATTTTTACATTGATGTCCATTTAATCCACCTTTGAGAATTTCGCAATTTTAAATCAATTTATAATTAAAGTTTTAATATATAAACTTTTTCCTTAAATTAAATTAAAAGAATTAGTGCATATTTAGCATAAAAATAAAATTAAATATGCCATATTCGAAGAAGATAATAAGTAAATTTTTATTTAAGAATGCCAAATTTACAGGAATCGATGCATTTTTTACATCTGATGCATTCAGATTGATCGACAATCCCATTTGTAATTGCGTCTGTTTCACAAACTTTATCGCAAAGTGTGCAGCTCTTACAGCCGTTCTTTGTTTTTATTTTATATATTGAGAATCTAGAAAATATACCTAAAACGGCCCCGTATGGGCAAATATATCTACAAAATGGTCTTGAGATTAGTATTGATGCTCCAGAAACTATGGCTATGGAAATTATTCCGTATAAAGTAAAATTAAATGTAAATAAGTAAGAAAAAGGATCTATTTTTTGGAAAAATGGATTCCT
>CAZFRW010000067.1:0-2611 GCA_964521515.1 uncultured Thermococci archaeon | reverse complement strand
CCACCACGGATAAATCCAAGATATATCAGAGATATGGCCAATGTAAAATATCTTATTTCTTTTCTTTTTAATTTAAAAAAGTAGAGTACACCTAAAATCATTAAACCCAAGGTAACTAATAGGTCTTCTTCCAATATTTTCTCGATATCATTTTTTGACTCCAATTCACCATTGGTATGGCCCGATTTTATTATAGTACTATCACCATATATTTTTTTATTGGATTCTATAAATAATCCTTCGGCCTTTTCTTTTACCATGCTATTAGTTATACCATATTGCCGTAAATCCTCTATTTTTGTTTTAGGGGAAACATTTATTCTTAAAATGTCCATGAGCTCTCTAGTATCAACAGAATAAGCTTTTGCAATCTCTTCAATTGTCATTGTTTTGATTACACTGCCTTTGATCTCTAGGAGATTTATCTCTGTTGGTAGCACGGTAGATTGATTTTGTACAGTACTAGGTGCGGGTTCTGACCTATCACAGATTCTGTTATTATTAGTATCTACATATTTTCCACAATCACCAGGATAAACGCAACTAGAATTTGTTTCTCCAAATGGACAGTCATCCCATGAATAAGCAAAATTAATATTGAGAACACCAATTAACAATAAAGTAAATAAGAAAATTGATGTTTTTTTCATCATATCACTAAACCTGAGTTAATGAATCCTTTTAAAAAGATATTCCAAATTTATTCCCAAATTGAGCCATATTTTATATTATAGCATATAAGATTATATAATTAGTTGGACGAAATACCTTCTAATATTGAAATAAATAAATATAACAATCCAAATTGTAAAATCAAAGAACAAATACGCCGTTAATTTTTTAAATAGTTTTTAGCTACTTAAAACAAATACTAATATTTTTATTTGGATAGTGCGTTATTTAGAACAATTAAATTATTCACTTAAAAATAAAAGGTGAGAATATGACAAATATGAAACAACCTATGGGGATCCAACCTGAAGGATCTCAAAGATTTAAGGGAAAAGATGCCCTTCGAATGAATATTATGGCCGGCAGAATTGTTGCTGAAATAATAAAAACTACTTTAGGCCCTAGAGGAATGGACAAGATGCTCGTGGAGTATTCTGGAGACGTAATGATAACTAATGACGGTGCGACTATTCTAAATAAAATTGATATATCACACCCTGCTGCTAAAATGATTGTTGAAGTAGCAAGAACTCAAGACCAAGAAATAGGAGATGGGACTACAACAGCAGTTGTGTTGGCAGGAGAACTACTAAAAAAAGCAGAATCTTTACTTGATCAAGATGTTCATGTAACATCAATAATATCTGGTTATAATATTGCTTCAGAAAAAGCACTTAGCATCTTAAAGGATATAGGGGACAAGATATCAATTGATAATGAGAAGGTCCTTCTAGAGATTGCAAAAACATCAATGACAGGAAAAGCTGCTGAAAAATCTATTGAAAAGCTAGCCAAAATAGCAGTAGATGCAGTAAAAATAGTAACTAATACTAAAGACGGAGTAAATTCTATTTCTAAAAATGATATTAAGATAACGGTAAAAGAAGGAGGGGGCTTAGAAGATTCCGCTATAGTAAAAGGGTTACTTGTAGATGAAAATAGAGCCTATGACTCAATGCCTCAAAAAATAAAAAATGCAAAAATAGCCTTGCTTACAAGTCCAATCCAAGTTAAAAAAACAGGCATAGATGCAAAAATAAGAATAACTTCGCCTGAAAACGTACAGAGATTTATAGATCAAGAAGATTTTATGCTAAAAAGAATGGTTGACAGAATTACTAATGCTGGCGCAAATGTAGTAATATGTCAAAAAGGTATAGATGATGCTGCATTATCCTATCTTTCTAAAGCAGACGTGTATGGCTTAAAGAGTGTAAGTGAAAAAGAGATGAAAAAAATATCAAAAGCCACAGGTGCTAAAATAGTTAATATGGCTCTTGACCTCGAACCAAGTGATTTGGGAAAAGCGGAACTAGTAGAAGAAAGAAAAGTCAGCGATGAATATATGACTTTTATTGAAGGCTGCGTTGATCCAAAAGCTGCAAGTATACTAATAAGGGGTGGAACAAAACAATTTGTTGAAACTGTCGAAAGAGCCTTAGATGATGCGATAGGCGTATTAATTACCGTTGTTAAAGAAGGAGTTATTTGCACCGGAGCTGGTGCTTCTGAGATGGAGATTGCTAAAAGATTGTCTGGATTCTCAAATTCTGTTAAAGGGAGAGAACAGCTTGCAGTAAAAGCTTTTGCTGAAGCTTTAGAAGGAATACCTAAAGCAATTGCAGAGAATTCTGGTCTTGACATGATAGATATGCTAGTAAATTTAAGGGCTGCCCATAATAAAGACAATGAAAAATCAATGGGAATAAATGTCAAAAATGGAAAAGTAGAAGATATGCTAAAAGCAGGCGTAGTTGAGCCCTTAAAATTAAAGGAGCAGGCAATAAAAAGTGCGGCCGAAGCAGTAGTAATGATACTCAGGATAGATGACGTCCTAGCTGGAAAGGAACTTGCTAAATCAGAAGCATATAGGAACATGAGCGGTTGGGGATCTCAAATCGCTTAAATAATCTTTAATTTTTTAATTCTTTTTTATACC
>CAZFRW010000066.1:0-4308 GCA_964521515.1 uncultured Thermococci archaeon | reverse complement strand
GCGCCTTCTTCAGCACATATAGCATTTGCACCAGTTATACCTATCTTTGATTTTTCTATATAATTTCTGATTTTTTCCTTACCTATTTTAGTTAGAATAAGGGGGTCGGGTTCTAGTTCTTCTCCAAAGGCCTCTGAGAATATTTTTGCAATATCGTATCTTGAAAGATGGCACGCCGGTCCTGTAGGATGTGCGGGTTTCTCTGTAGAAAGTTGAATTATGTAATCCCCAAGATCTGTTTCAATAACTTCAATACCTTTTTCTTCTAAATGTTCATGAAGGCATATCTCTTTTGTGACATTTGATTTAGACTTTACTACTAGTTTTTGATCACCTATCTCTTTGAGTATAAAATCAATTGCATCTTTCTTAGTTTTAGCGTAGAACACTTTGAAACCATTTTTTTCAAAATTTTTTATAGCTTGGCAAAGAAGCTCTTTATTTCCAATTGAAAAGTCTCTAGTTTTTTTTAATCTTTCTTTTCTCTGATCTAAGTCTGGGAATAAAACTTTATTTTCATTTTGTCTATCTCTTGTTGTTTTGAATGCTTTTCTCAAAGCAATAAGTTTTTCCTTGTTTTTCAAAGGCGCATTTATTTTATTTTTTAGATACTCTTCGGTAATCACTCTAGATTGGAATTAAACTGATAATATAAGTTTTACTACATAGATACTCAAAAACCAAAAGTTTTAAATATATATTCAAAATGTCTAATTTGGATTAATTCTTTCGATGTAGTGTTTAACTCTTATCGAAAGTTTTATAAAAGCATTGAATATAAGTCAAAATCAAATATAAATATTTAGATTAGTTCCAAATACTATCTTAAAAACATGGAGGCAGTTAAATGGATGTAAAAGTTTACAAAAACTATGTAAACGGGAAATGGATTGAACCCGAGAATACTGGGTACGTTAATATTGTTAACCCAAGTAATGGAGAGATAATTGCAAAAGCTCCCCTATCAACAAAAGCTGAGGCAGATAAGGCTATTGAAGCTGCCCACAAAGCTTTCAAATCATGGAGCAAAACTCCTGGGCCTAGGAGGGCTAAGCCACTATATGATCTAAGAAAAATATTCATGGATAACGAAGAGGAAATATCTAGAATATTAGTAGAAGAAATGGGAAAGTCTTTACCTGATGCAAGGGCAGAGATGAAACGGTCTTTTGAGAATATAGAAGTTGCTTGCTCAATGCCAATGCTCCAACAAGGGGATAAATTAGTAGACAGTTCTTTTGGAATAGACGGTGAAGTTTTAAGATTGCCTATGGGCGTTTTTACAATGGTAGCACCATTTAACTTCCCTGCAATGGTTCCATTTTGGTTTATACCTTATGCAATTGCAACTGGAAACACAATAGTAGTTAAACCATCAAAGCAAGTTCCAGGAACAATGGTAAAAATTACCGAATACATTGATAAGATTGGACTACCACCAGGGGTATTTAATCTTGTTAACGGTGACAGAGTAGTTGCTGACGCATTCATTGATCACCCACATGTAAAGGGATTCTCTCTTGTAGGGTCTACAAATGTATGTAGAACTGTAGCTGAAAAATGTGCAAGAAACAATAAGAGATTCCAAGCAATGGGGAGCGCTAAAAATCATCTTGTAGCAATGCCAGATGCAAAAGTAGACGAAGTCGTTAGAAATATGCTTACTTCTTGCTTTGGCTGTGCAGGCCAGAGATGTATGGCTTCTTCAGTACTTGTTGGTGTCGGAGACGAAATGTACAATACTATTTGTAACAAATTCGTTAATGCGGCAAAGGATGTTATTCTAGCAAACCCATTAGATCCAAAATATGCTGAAGAGCCATTAGTAATGGGACCAGTTATATCTAAGAAGGCACACGACTTCATTTACAAAATGATTGATGTTGGAATTAAGGAAGGCGCAAAACTTCTTCTAGATGGAAGAGGAGTTAAAGTGCCCGGTTATGAAAAAGGATTTTTTATTGGACCAACAGTCTTTGCAGATGTGAAGGAAGGCATGGAGATTCATAAGACAGAAATCTTTGGGCCAGTAGTATGCATAATGAAGGCTAAGAATCTTGACGAAGCGATAGGCATAATCAACAGACACCAATACGGTAACGGTGCATCAATTTACACACAAAACGGATACTGGGCTAGAAAATTCAAGTTGGAAACAGAAGCTGGGATGATAGGAGTTAACATAGGTATACCCGCGCCTGTAGCATTCTTACCATTCGGTGGAATGAAGAACTCTCAGTTTGCAGATATAAAGGCACAGAGTAAAGCAATTGTAAATTTCTATACTGAAGATAAGATCATCACAGAAAGATTCTGGCCAGAAGAAGATTAAACTTTTTTATATATTATTTTTTAAATATTATATATCTACTCGGATATCTTCTTTTATCTTTTTTATAATAACATGAGTGTTTGATCTTTCAATCTCTTTCATTGAGATAAATGTCTCAACAATTCTATTAAGGTCTTCTTTATCTTTTGCTCTTATCAAAACAACAAAATCATGTTCACCTATTAAGAAATAAACCCCCCATACACCTTGGATATTTTTGAGTTTATCGCCTATATATTCAACATATCCAGGGTTGTAGTGAGCTCTTATTAAAGATACGGCAAGAATTCCCATACCTACTTTTTCAGGATCCACTATAGCAGCAAACTTCTTTATAATGCCTTTTTCTTTTAAATTCATTACTCTATAATGAATAGTTGATTTTGAAACGCCTAGGTCTTTACCCAAAGATTCAAAGCTGATTTCTGAGTTATCTTGTAAAGCGTTCAATATTTTAATATCAATTTCATCTAAATTATCGTTTTCCATGTTTATATTAAATCAATGTTCATTTAAAAGATTACTTATTGTTAGAGTATTAAAAAAGAATGAATTGATTAATAGAACCTTAATTTCTTGATTTTATACTCTCCATTAGATATCTCATAAGTTACTGTTATGGCAACACTATCTCTCTTTTCAAAGACACCTTTATAATGTATCAAAAAACCATTGTTAATTTGTTTGATATTGTATAGTTCCCAAGAGATACATTTTCCTGGACTTTCATAGAAACCATCTGTAAATTTCAAAAAAGCACTTTCAGGAAAAGATTTTTTGTACGAATCAGTATAATATTGTGTAAATTTTTCATAATTATTTTCATTTAATCCTTCCATAGTATTATCTATGATTGGGTCTGTTATTTTTATAACTGATTCTCTATCAAAATCTGTAGTAGTTGTACATCCTGCAAATAGTATTATGAGAAAAAATAGAAAAAGTATAATTAGTTTCTTCATATAATTGCTTAAGTATTCTACTTTTAAAACTTATTCCCAATTAGCATGTTCATATGTATAAAAACAATAATTTTATAAATTAGATATAAGTTTCAGCGTCAAGTGACATGAAATGCATCTGCTACTGTTAATAGGTTTAGGCGGTTTCATTGGGGCGGTATTAAGGTACCTAGTAAGTGGCTGGATACAAAACGGAGCAACAACATTTCCTATCGGTACAATGGGAGTAAACGTTATAGGTAGCTTTATTTTAAGCATAATACTTTTTGCTTCTGAGTACAAAGGAGCTTTATCGGAAGAAACAAGGATATTCTTAACAATTGGATTACTCGGAGCTTTTACAACTATGTCAACTTTTAGTTACGAGTCGTTTAGGTTACTCGAATCTAAGGATTTTCTACGCTTATCATTCAATATCGCAGGCACTATATTTTTAACTATGGTTGCCGTATATTTGGGTAAGATTTTAATTATAATATTGGGAGGGGGCAAATGAAAAAAGAATCAGAAGCAACACTTCTTAGGATTTTTATTGGTGAATCTGATAGATATGAAGGAAAACCATTGTATCGATACCTTGTTGAATTATTTAGAAAAGAAGGTTTTTCAGGGGCCACTGTAGTGAGAGGTATAGAAGGATTTGGGAAAACAAGTAAATTCCGCACTACCAATATACTAAGACTTTCAACTGATCTACCAATCGTAGTTGAAGTTGTTGATTCAAAGGAGAGTATCGATAGAATTAAACCATTACTTAGTGAGATAGTCAAGCAAGGATTGATAACTGAAGAAAAGGTTAGGATTATATTATACGAAGGAACTAATACCGACAAAATAAATTATAATGAATATTAATAAATATCTTCAATTAATATTATCGATAAATTATCTCTATTCTAAAATATTTTAAGAATATACCATATAAAATTTCTTAGAAAAATAAATAAAAGCGCCGAGGAAGGGATTTGAACCCTTGTGGTGGCGAGCACCAGCGGTTTTCGAGACCGCCGCCTT
>CAZFRW010000065.1:2764-4413 GCA_964521515.1 uncultured Thermococci archaeon | reverse complement strand
ATGGCAAAATGGTACGAAGAATTATTTCAAAATTATGCTGAAACTTATGAAACAGAGGAATTTACTAAAGGCACCATAGGTGAGATAGACTTCATTGAAAAAGAAATTAAAATGAAAAAATCTGTAAAAATATTAGATATCGGTTGTGGTACGGGAAGACACGCTATAGAACTTGCCAAAAGGGGATATACGGTAACTGGAATTGATCTATCTGAATGCATGTTAGAAATGGCAATAGAAAAGGCCAAGAAAGCTAAAGTTAAAGTTGATTTTATTAGAGCAGATGCAAGGGCATTAAAATTTGAAAAAGAATTTGACCTTGCTCTTATAATCTGTGAAGGTGGCTTCCCCCTTATGGAAACTGATGAAATGAACTTTATGATTCTTCAAAGTGCTGCTAATTCATTAAAGAGTAAAGGAAAATTAATCCTTACTACTTTGAATGGTCTTTTTCCACTATTTCATTCAGTTAAAGATTTTATCAATTCCAATTCTGTCGATGATAAAATTCAGAAAAACACATTTGATCTAATGACCTTTAGAGAGAAATCGGTACTAGAAGTAACAGATGATAACGGTAATAAAAAGAAGATTAAGTGTGATGAAAGATATTATGTTCCTTCTGAGATAACATGGTTATTAAAATCTCTAGGATTTAAAAAAGTCGACATATATGGGTGCAAGCTAGGTGCTTTTAGTAGAAAAGATAAATTAACAACTGAAGATATGGAGATGTTAGTAATCGCTGAGTATTGATTATTATTACTTTTACGTAAGATTTAAAAATACAATGATGGCATTTAAACTGAGGAGAAGATTATATCACAGCCATATCGCCAGTATGCTTTTTATATCTTCTCCTTCAAAAAATTTAAATAGAAATTATTGTTTTCTTTTTTATGGATATTTGTGTAATAACGGACATACACGGAAAGAAAAGTTCTTTAGAAAAATTATTTGGGTCTATCAATATACGAGAATTTGACCTCTTGCTTTGTTGTGGCGACATTACTTCATTTGGTGGAGAAAAAGAGGCAAAAGAAGTATTGGAACTTATACCAAATATACCATTCTATACTGTTTTTGGAAACTGTGACAAAAGAGAAGTCAAGGCATATATAGACTCAGAAGGTATTTCACTCCACGAAAAGGAAGTTAAAATAGGAAATTATAGCATAGGGGGATTTGGAGGCTCAAATAAGTCTCCTTTTGGGACCCCTTCTGAGTATGATGAAGATCAATTAATGGTAGGTCTTTCAAAACTTTCTTTCCAAAACACGATTCTAGTGACTCATGTACCACCATATGGGACTAAATTAGATAAAATTGGAAATAACAAATCCATAGGGAGTACCTCAGTTAGAAGTATCATAGAAAAAATGCAGCCGCTTGTTGCAATTTCTGGCCACGTTCATGAATCCAGAGCTATTGATTCAATAGGTAAAACTCAGTTAATGAATCCAGGATCTTTGAAAGATGGGTATTACGGGATAGTAAAAATAAATGAAAAAGGGATTAATCTCGAATTAAAAGAGATATATTAAATATATTTAAATATAAGTAAAATAAATTAATTTCATGATTTACGAGATTTTGATAGCTGCAATCGTTTTAATGGCTATACTTTTTGTAATCTACTTATTTTATGT
>CAZFRW010000065.1:0-2664 GCA_964521515.1 uncultured Thermococci archaeon | reverse complement strand
AAGATGAAAAAAAGACTACAACCATTTTTGAGAGAACATATGATAAAAACAATGGATGAACGAATTCTTTACGCAAAAGATTTAATGAATAAAAAATTCCGATACTAAATTAGAAGCTCTAACTACAATAAACTTTAATATTAATCTATTTTATAATCTTTGATGTTTGGGATCCCCTTATTAATCATTATTTCTTCAATAATTCTGGGTATTTATTTTCCCTTTTACGGGAAAGAGATTTCGCCAATTGTGCCGCTCCTGCAAAGCATTCTAATCTTCTTATCCACAATTAAAGTAGATTTCACAATTTATAAAAAATACAGGGAGATTTTGAAGCCTTTCTTATTAGGTCTCTCCACATGCTATATTTTTATTCCAATACTATTCTTTTTAGTAGGGCTATCCCTTCTCAAAATGAATTTAATTAATTTTCCATTGTTTGTTGGGATTCTTATTACGGGGTCTGTGCCTATAGCCGCAGGATCCACCCTAGTTTGGTCTAAAGAATTAGGGGGGAAAGTTGAGATTACCTTACTTTTGATAGTAACAACTATACTAATATCCCCCATAATAACTCCAACTTACATATACTTATTTTTAAAGGATGGGATAAACGTTGACGCCCCAAAAATGTTCTTGGAGATGGCTCTAATAATATTCGTCCCTGTTCTTATTTCAATTTTTGTTAAGAAAAGATTTACAAAGAATTTGAATTCTAATATTTCATTTTTTGTTATGGGGATTATAATATATATAGCAGTTTCTAAAAGTGTTGAGAGACTTGATTTAGTAAAAGATTACCTTTTTCTTTCAATAATATTATCTATTGCTTTTATTATTATTTCACTTTTATTCCTAACGATTTTCTCAAATATATTAAAATTGAAGAGAGAAGAAAAAGAATCAATTTTTATCCCTTCTTTTTTTAAAAATATCAGCCTTGCAATTATCATTGTATCATTTTTTGAGCCAGAAGTTGTCTTCTTTCCAGTTGTTTATTACATTGTTGAACAGCTTTTTTCTCCGCTCTATTATGAAATAAGAAAACTAAAAATTAAATCGACAAATTATTTAAAATAAAAACAAATATATTATGGGGATAAAATGAGTTCAAAAAATAAGTCATGGCGAGAGAAATTGGAGAACAATAAGGGCTTACCAAAAGTCGAACCAATAACTGAAAAGATGTCCAAAAGATGGGGCGAGGGTACTGTGGTCATCCCTGCGCCCATGGAAGTCAATGATATAATGAAAAAGGTTCCTGAAGGAAAGCTAATCACGATTGATCAGATAAGGAAAAAACTTGCAGAAAAACATGGCGCTTCTATAGGGTGCCCTTTGACTACAGGTATTTTTGCCTGGGTAAGTGCTCATGCCGCAAATGAGGCTGCCTTGGAAGGTAAGACGGATATTACACCCTATTGGCGAACTCTAAAAACAGGTGGGGTAATTAATGAGAAATATCCTGGCGGGATTAACTATCAAAAACAGCTTTTGAAAAAAGAAGGCCATAAAATAGTCCAAAAGGGAAAAAAATATGTTGTTTTAGATTATGAAAAGATGTTAGTTTAAACGATAAATCGTATTTTAAAAATCAATTCTTTATATTTGGCCTTAATAGTAAAAAGCTTTTTAAAAATACAAAATCATTATAATCTAGAGGGATTTATTGATAGAAATAAGATTTCATGGGAGAGGCGGGCAAGGCGCGGTAGTTGCTTCAAATATTTTAGCTGATGCTGCTTTTAGAGAAGGAAAATATGTTCAAGCTTTTCCATATTTTGGTGTTGAAAGAAGAGGTGCTCCCGTTACCTCATTTACAAGAATAGATAAAAATCCCATTAAAATAAAAAGTCAGGTTTATAATCCAAATTATATTGTTGTCCTTGATCCAACATTAATGGATGTAACAGATGTAACTTCGGGCCTAAATAAAGATGGAGTAGTCCTGATAAATTCCGATAAAGACCCCAAATATTACAATCTTTCTTTTAAGACTGCAACTGTTGATGCAACATCAATTGCAATAGAAAATAAACTAGGGTCAAAAACGGCCCCGATTGTCAATACATCTATTCTCGGTGCATTTGCCAAGATATCGGGAGAGATTATGCTTGAATCGATAATATTGGCCATAAAAGAAAGTGCGCCTTCTAAAAAAAACGAGAATGTTAAGGCAGCTACTCAGGCCTATGATAAAACAATAATGTAATGATAGTATGAAAAAATTAGATAAATTATTATCAATTAAGGATTTACCAGAGGCTCCTGTATCAAATGTCCCATCTCTTAGTCAAAAAACTGGAACATGGAGAGTTTTTAGACCAGAGGTGGATAAAGACAAGTGTATAAAGTGCAGTATTTGCTGGAGATGTTGTCCTGATATTTCTATAGATGTCGATGAAGAAGGATTTCCAATTATAAATTATGATTATTGTAAGGGGTGCGGGATATGCGCTCACGAATGCCCTAAAACTGCAATTAGAATGGAGAGGGAGGGGAAATAATGGTAAAGAAGATAATGACTGGCAACGTGGCTGCTGCTTGGGGGGCAAGACTTTCAAGAGCAGAGGTAATAGCAGCTTACCCAATAACACCTCAGACGATTATTGTTGAAAAACTTGCACAGTTTGTTTCAGATGGGGAACTAAAAGCTGAATATCT
>CAZFRW010000064.1:0-4439 GCA_964521515.1 uncultured Thermococci archaeon | reverse complement strand
CCCTCCGCCATGAGGAATTGATAGCCTCTTGAAGTTCCTTTTTGCTTGTTATACCAGCCAATACTTTGGGTTCTAACTGCTGTTTTATCTCTTGTATCTCATTCAATCCTTTTTCAATTAGGAAGAAGTGTTTTTGCTTATCAAAACAAAGTTTCTTATCCTTTATTTTTATGTTCAAACCAAGTGATAGAAGTATTTGTGTTTTTGTATTTGAATCTCCATTTTTAAGCCAATAGTTAGCAAATCTTGCAAAATTAAATGCCTTTTCAGTATTTTCTGTTGAAGTTTCAACCCTTTTATTGTTATCGCCAATTAAATCCTCAACTTCTTTAATTCTAGAAAGCAATTCTTTTCGTTGTGATACATATTCCTGCTCTGAAAGTCTGCTACCATCCCTATTTTCAGGGGATACTTTGAGTTTTAGTAGTTCTTTTAGGGAATACTGTAAATTTTCCAGTTCTACATTTAAGCCATCGCTAGACTTCCTAATAACATTAAAATCAACATCTGTAACTTCATGAATATACTTGATAGCAAGATTTAGAAAATCCTCATCTATCTCAAATTTGTTAATTTCAACCTCAATAGTTTGTTCTAAATTATCAACCCTCATAGCCTTTTCAGTGCAGTTAGGATTAGTTTTCTTAGCACAAGAAAGATAAACATAGTGCAAAATCTTTGGGTTATCCATTTCCTCAATTAACATTCCACAGTTAATACACGAGTTTCTATCTTGGGTTTTAGCAAATTTAGTTTTACAGTTACTACAAATTACTTGCCACTTTTCATGTGCTGTAATACTTCCCCCACAACCACCACAAACTAAAGCCTTTTTATATGGAAAATCCTTATCTTTTGAATAATGGCTTCTAGTTTTCTTACCAAGCCGTATTTGTAAAGTATTAAATTCATCAATCGTTAGCATTGCAGGGTGCTTACCCCAACATTCACCATCTTTTCTTTGAATATAGCCATAAATAAAGGGTTTAGATAAAAAGCGATACCACGCAGTTCTACTCATTGGTTTTCCGCCTTGTTTAAAAGACTTTCTAGTTTTAAATCCCCATTTATCATTAAGAATATGCAGGGCTTCCATAGGGGAATAACCCTCGTAGATAATTAAATAAATTGCTTTTTGTATTAAATCAAAAGAAACAGGGTCTTTATCAATAGATTTTTCCTTTGTATAAGGGTCTGTAGCATTGATATAGCCTTGCAATGCTTGGGTTGGAATATATCCTTCTCGTAACTTCTTTCTATTTCCTCTTTTTACATTTTGGGATTTATCATCACTATCTTTTTTAGCCATGCCAAATTCAATAGTAAGCAGTAAAACATCGGAAGAATCACCAGAAAATATCTTGTATGGCGTTCTTAACTCTAAAACCTTGCCTATACTCATTAAATATAAAAAATCACCTGCATCTTTTGGGTTTCTGCTTATTCTATTTGGTTGCCAACATAACACTCCGTTTGCTTCACCTTTTTCTATTCTTTTTAGCATTTCATTAAAACGGGGCCTGCCTATTTTATATGCACTTTGTGCCTCTGAAAATATCCCTACAATCTTTAATCCTAGTTTTCTAGCATATTCTCTTAGTTCTTCCTCTTGTGCTTCTAGGGAAAGGATTTGTCTATCTTCTTCCTCACTGCTTTTACGGATATATAAGAAGTATCTTTTTTCAATTTCTAAAATTTCATTAAACATAGTTTCCTTTTTTCTTCGTTGTGATTATATCACTGTATTTCTTTCTAACTTTCCTAGTTTAACCGCTATTAGATAACCGGTTAAACATAAATTTAATAAAGTTGCTTATAAGAGGGAAAATGGCTAGTGCATTTTCCCTCAAACCCGATTGTTTTGGTTGTTACAGTCGTCAAGGGCGCTACCGCGCCTATCCTTGACGACTCCAATACTAAAGTGTGTTTCTTAAGTTCTGCAGTAGTTCCAAAACATCTGTGTCGGGTGAATTTACAGCAAGATTACTTGGTATTTTTAAATCAAACTTAAAATCTTTTAATGTGTTAATTATTCCTATATCAGCTTTTCTCAGTAAATCCAAGCGTTTTTTAACGGTGCTTAAAGTTAAATTATCTTCAAGTATTATCCTATTTTGCTTTTCCTGTGTTTTATCAGCACAATACCAAGTGTTAGCAAACTGAAACAGATTTATAGCCTTCTTTTTATCGTAAACAGATTGCAATCTGTTAAAAACTTCAATCATATCCATAGATTCGTAATTTGTGGTTTTTACAAGTTCTGATAATGATTGCTTAAGTAAACCTTCAATAATGTTGTTATCGCGTATTCTTGTATAGTTGCTATCTTTTTCACCAAATACTTGTTGAATCTTCTTTTTGTGCATGGTTACTTCTGTTCTAAAGATACCCTCGCTGAATTCATGTAATTTATACGCAAAATTTGGATCTATCTTCCTAATATCTTTAAAATCGTGGGCTTTAAATTCTGGCTGTTTCTGATAAAACTTAAGTTTATATGTATTACCCCAATAAGTTAGCGACTCGTCATCAATTAAAATCTCCTTTTTTCTGGGATATTCATAACTGGAAAGATTAGTGATAATACACTTACACTCTAAATTTGATAGCAATTTCCATGCATAACAAATATCCAATCTTTGAAGTATCCACAAAAAAGGGTCAGGTAGGGTTATTTCGTAAAACTGTTCAAGGATATGTTTTACTTTTTGCAATACATCAACAATTTTGTCGGGGTAAAGCATAAATATATTCGTTCCATACATAACTTTTGGTGCTGAAAATTCAACAAACAAATTATCCCAGTTAAATGCAGATACAAATATTTGATAACCATTTTCCTCAATTATTGGTCTTGAATAGTAGAAACTTCCTTTTTCGGTATATGGGTTTGATTCTTCGTCTTGAACTTCTGGTTGAATTTCTCGTTTTTCATAAAACTTCTTTTTTGAAGCATCCAAGATATCTTTGTTACTTGGGATTTTCCATCTGGTGGTGTCTAACATTTACCCCCCTTTGGAATTGGTCTATAAATTAACTTGAAGAAATTAAGAAATTGCAAGAATAGTTTTTCCGCTTCGTTATCTGATAGTTCTATTTTAAATTTCTTGGAATACAGTTGTTTAAACTCCTGTATTGCTTGTTTGCTTAGCATAACTAAGCCAAAGCGTAATGCTTAACAGGGGTTATGCTTCAAGATTGTTTTCGTTCGGTTCTTGCTCTAGTAATAGGGGATTTATCGCTAATCTGTAACCACCAGTATAGTTAGTTTCAATATCCATATATTTTGCTATTTTTGGGATATTTTCAATCTTTTCTCTTAGTTCATTCATTACTATCCGTGCTTCTCCTGCTTCAATTCCTAGTTTTTCTGCAATATCTTGGGTTTTAACAAATTCTCCCTTTGCGTCTGTTAAAAGTCTAAAAGCATTTTTTCTCTTACTATTTTTCTTGCTAAATCTTAAGACTCCGTATTTTCCAAACTTAAAATATGTATAGTTATTAATCCATTCAAAATCTTTAGGAAAATCATGTTTTCTGATAGTGGGAATAAATGCTGTATCAATCTTATCTTGTTTAGTTACTAACTTTTTTATTAACCCTACAAACTCAAGTGGTGTTCTTACATCATGTTTTAACGCTAAATATAATCTTATTGCAATAACAGCCACTATCATTGCAAATATCCACCAAATTCTAACTACAGCCTCAAAAAAAGCCTTAGGAACACTAGCCCACATTGCGTTTGTTATTTCGTTATACATTTCCATATATTTAATTGTGAGCAGGGGAATACATTGCTATTTTACTATAATAAACAAAAAACCACCTTGGGGATGTGTTGGTACACTTCCTTTCAGTGGTTTCTTTGGCTTCTATTGGCTGAGTTTTCTTGTTTTTAGGGCGATAATCATTCCCACAACAGTTCCAGCAATCAAACACACAACATCAATCGGGTCTCCAGTTCCTTGAGAAAACTGCAACATTTCAAAGGCGATTCCTGCTATTCCAGACAGAGGAACACCAATGATTGCTGGAATTCTGAAAATCCCATGCAGTGCAGCCCCAATGGACAACGGAAATCCGAAATCAGAAAGGTGCCAGCGAAGCCAGTCAGGTCCAATCATTTGCCATTGGATTAGTTCTCCAATTCCGTAAGTTAACGAAAGAAGTGATGCTAGGAATGGATAATCACCAATGGTAGAAAAGTAACGCTTTACAGCGCCCGTGAACACACCAGCTTGACTGTTCACCTTCTACCTCCTGTAGATTTGCAGAGAGTTTAAAGCCTCATTTTGGGCTATTTATATTGTAATTATAACATTCATTGTACCTTTCGTCAAATACTATAGGGTGCGCAAAAGCCTGTTATTCACACTTATAAAAACATATGGGGAATTGATAAAATGGGTTCTAACTTTGTATATAGTCGCCCGCCA
>CAZFRW010000063.1:0-4560 GCA_964521515.1 uncultured Thermococci archaeon | reverse complement strand
ATTGTCCTAATCTTTTATTGTATTTAAAAAATACAATTATCTATTCTTTGATAGAAATTTAGTTAAAAAATATTAATAATTATTGTATTCAAGTGTGTAAAATTGTACGAATTTTACTCTTGCCACCTATACGTCTATATTCTTTTTAGAGTAGAAGCAGTCTAACTACATTTATCTTATAAGATTAGATGTTGCCCTAAGAGATTTGCAATCAATATAATTAAATTTAAATATTGAATATCATTTTTCTATTTACGGTGATAGAAATGATGGATTTAATAGCACTTGGAATTGCAGGCATACTACTAATAGTTGTATTATTGTTAATAGGCCCTATAGTTTTATGGCTAGGAACTAAATTTGCAGGAATTGAAAATGCATCATTTAAGAAGGCAATTATTAGCGTAGTTGTCCTTATAGTTCTTAGCGCAGTCTTAGGGGTAATTCTTGGGCCTTTGGCATTTCTTGACTTAATTATAAGTTTTGTCGTGACATTATGGGTAGTTAAGGCTTTATACAAGACATCTTGGACAAAGGCTTTTTTAGCACTAATATTGACAGCCATAGTTTTTTTGATAGTTTCAGTTATTATTTTGGCTCTACTCGGTTTCGGATTGTCAAGTTTAGGTATTTTTTAATATTTTTTCTTTTAGGAAGATTTAGATGATCATCAGAAATTGTAATGAAGAAGACGTTGATAAAATTAGAAGATTTGTTCGCGAGTGTGAACCTCTAGAGTTGCACACACCTTTTACCTACTGGACCTTATTCAATTATTTTTCTAATCTATGTTTTTTAATTGCTGAGGATGACATGGTAATTGGATTCGTTTCTGGAATCAGAAGCTCATTAGATCAAAATGTAGTTTACCTCTGGCAGATTGGAGTGTCTAAAAATTCTCGAG
Source organism: uncultured Thermococci archaeon (assembly GCA_964521515.1). Taxonomy (GTDB): domain Archaea; phylum Methanobacteriota_B; class Thermococci; order Methanofastidiosales; family Methanofastidiosaceae; genus Methanofastidiosum. Next base: position 3,656 of record CAZFRW010000063.1, on the reverse strand, counting down.
GTAAAAATTATGCTTCAGTTTTGATTGATGCTTTTACTAAAGCTGTTAGGAAAATAGAATGCAATAAAATTCAAGTTTCAATATCTCCTGAAAATAAGACAAGTTATAATGTTTTTCTTAAATATGTAAAAGAACATTCATATTCTATCTCAAAAATTAGTGAAATTAAATATCATGACCAATTATCCGATAAGAAGGAATTTGAAATATTATATGAGATTGAAATATAATTGCCCATAAATTTTATAAACTAACTAACCTGATGAAACTTTAAGCCGAGGTCGCATAGCTAGGATTAGTGCGCCGGACTTGAGATCCGGTTTCCCCTAGGGAAGCGGGAGTTCAAATCTCCCCCTCGGCGCTTTTGAACTGTTTTAATAAAATTATTTTGTTATTATTTAAATCTAGCCAAAAATAATTTTCAATATAAAGTTCAAAAAGACGCTTGGCTCGAACAAATAAAATATAATTAGAAACGTTGGGAATCCCCTCCATTGGGCCCGTTTTCAGGTGGAGGGGATTCTTGGAACTCTTTTCATCTGTCAGTGGATTTGGCATGCCTTTTTCCATGGCAAGATTCAAGAGTTCCTTTCGTCTTTTTTCCAAATGGAGATGTATTTCAATGACAAGATTCAGAAGCTCTTTTGTCTGCCCTTGGAATCGCATGCCACTCCATGACAAGATTTCGAAGCTCCTTTGTCTTAGCCAATTGGATATACATATCCATGGTAAGAGACGAATTTTTGTGTTGATGTTTTCTGACAGTTGTGACCAGCAACTATCAGTTATCAACAATTATGTCAAGTTATATATAAAGTTTTCGGTTGATAATGCTTACATATAATGTAAATTAATGATTATCATTAGTTCAGCGGAGATTATAATTGTCGGAAAATATTGTGGGCTCAAAACTATAAGAAAATAAATAAAAAAATATATAAGTTATTATAATTTTACATACTAGGTAGGAGGCAAAATTATGTCAATTACTGATGAGCTTAGAAATATCGTTTCGAAAATACCTGCCCAACTCAACGAGAAAAAGGGTATTTATGCATTTGAAATACCGATAGCAGAAAGAAAGGCATTTCTTTCTAAACAAAAGTTAGTTTATTCTGCAAAATTTCGAGTCGATGATGCAAATAAAGAGGTTAGATTCACTGAAATGCTTAAGGAATCTGGGGCTGGAGTATCCTCTGGCAGTGAAATGAGTCCAGGTTTTGGTTTCAAGAAGGAATCTTACAATACTTTATCAGGCCCTAGAGAGGGAACGATAGAAGAACAATCGAATCTTTTTGGAAAGAAATATGAGTATAAATTTGACTTTGGCGCCATAAGGAAAGAATTTGAATCGAAGGCGAAAGAAAAAGGGTATAAATTTACCTACAAAGTCACGAGCGTCGGTTTATAAAAAGAGATTGCACACTTATTCTTTATTTTAATATTTTATTTTAATCACAATCTAAATGTTCTAGAAAATAGATACCACTTTCAACATTTTTATGGTGATTGTTTTCACAAATATTTGTAAATGCAAGGGCTTCTTCTATAGAGAATTCATCATTTAGGAAATTATATACATTTGATCTCCAAGCAGCAAAAGCACCTTTGTTTACATATTCCCCGTCTTTTATTCCCAATATTTCTTTTCCCTGTTCTATCAAGCTTTTGATTTTTTCTTTACGCAACATATCTCGCCTATATCAAATGTTAATCCAACTATTTTACTTTTTCTATTTTAGACTAAAGGCAAAAATACTTTATTAATAACAAAATTAGATGTTGCTTTTAATATATCAGAAAGATTTATATTGTATAAAAATATTTTATTTTTTATCAAAAGGCGTACATTATGAAGAAAATAATTTCTTTTACTACCAGTTTATTGTTTATATTAGCATTTTTAGGGACAACGTCAGTTCTAAGTGACGATTGTATCAATGTACTGCTTGAGAAAGATACTTTAAGAGTCGGCGATAGTTTTTTTGTTTATCCTTTAGCCGCAACAATTAATCAAAATCTTTCTACGGGAAGTGTTGAGTTAGTAGGGGTAAATGGGAATTATAATATATATGTTGCTAAGAGTTCTGGAACAATAGTGTTTGAAAATTGTGAAAATAAAACGACAGTTAGAATTTTTCCAAAAGAATCTCCGTTTGAAGCTTTTATGAACTTAATGGGCTTTGGTAAAAGATAGGTATTACAATATTTTTATAAAAGATTTCTGAACAAAATTATGATTGCCATACCTAGTACCAACGCTATGAGGACATTGTTTGTCTTTTTTGCTGTAATGCCTGCTACAAGTGCACTTATAATCCCCGGAAAGCCTTCCGATATGATGCTTGGGAAAATAAATGAGAGAAGGAGTGTCCCTGGTAAAGCCTTTATTAGATTTTCAACAAATTTGTGTTTAGATAGCATATCCCCTATTAAAAGCCCACCGAATCTCAAAGAGTAGGTTATAACCCCTGCAAGAATTATCAAAATTATCGCTACCATGTCAAAATCATTCACTTTTATCCTTCCTGTAATGTTTTTCAATCGAATAAACTAAAGCTCCAGAAATTCCACCAATGACGATATACCATTTTCCAGGTATAAATAAAAAGGATAGATAAGAAAATATTGCCGCAACAATCCATGGAAGTAAGCTATTCTTTCCTTCAAAGAAGTTTGCCGCAAGTGCAGTAAATATGATTATTATAACAAAATCAAGTGCTACTGAATATGGGTCTGATATTATAAACCCAAAATAATGGCCACCTAAAGTGCTTATGAGCCAAGAAATTAGCAAACATACCCCACCCCCAAAGAGGAAGTAAGGGCTAATCTTTTCTTTTTTCAACCGTGACATCGTCACTGCCCAGTTCTCATCTGCCACAAGATGCATCAGGGCAGCTTTTTCGTAAATTGAGCTTTTCTTAAATAAAGGGGTGAGCGACGCCCCTATAAGTAGGTATCTTAAATTGATTGCAAATACGGCGAATAAAATCTCTGAGAAGGGTAAAGGGTCTTCCCATAACTCAACCATCAAAAGTTGTGCCGACCCTGCAAATGTGACAATGTCCATAAAAAATAATTGGAACAAGGTCACACCTTTCGAATAAGCAAGAACCCCTAAGACAAGACCATAAGCGCATACAGATATTGCAACAGGGATGGTAGCTGAGAATCCTTTGATAAAATTAGATTTCATTGACTCGCCTTTATTAGTCTAAAATATCCTATTTTAGTTAATTTTTTGATGATAATCTTTTTATAAGTATTACTAATTATGAGAAAAGAAAAATTAAAAGAAAGGATAATATTACTTAGTTCCTACAAGATATGAACCAGTCGTAATAGCCCAGATTATTATTGGATATACTATCAATCGCTCAACGCTACCTAGACCCAATCCAAAACAATTATTATTTAATGGCCAGCTGACAAAAAGTAATGCTATATTTAATAGACTCAATATACTGAGAATTATCCAAAGATATGATAATGGAGGCTTATAGATAATCCTAGTTGAATATATAATTGCAACAGCTCCTAAAATAAAGGCCATTAATGCGCCAGAATAATGAATTATTAAAATAGTATTTACATTAAAGACCCCTACAACTATTGCCCCTATACCTGCAAGAAAAATTAATAATGGGAAAATA
>CAZFRW010000062.1:3110-4713 GCA_964521515.1 uncultured Thermococci archaeon | reverse complement strand
TCTTTTTTATGTCCTCTAGATTAATGTCAAACTCTTTTCTCAAGATATTGGGCCCGTCAATCAAAAGACCGATCATTCTGTCAGCCTTTCTTTTCTTTCGAGATATTGAGCCCATATAACGGCTAAAACCTTTCCCCACACTTGTAATTGATTTAAATCTTTCTACCATCTTATCCCCCATAGTTGTGACAAATATCTACCAATATAACAAAAAATAAATACTTTTATAGTTTTTAAACTTATCCAATTACCTTCCAAATCGCCTGTTTCTTCGCTGAAAATCCCTTATAACCCTTAAAAAATCGATTTTTCTTATAAGTGGGAAGTAAATATTGAGAAAAAATAATTCTGAGTAGGCTGACTGAAAGAGAAGGAAGTTACTGAGCCTTACTTCTCCACCTGTCCTTATGACGATATCGGGATCAGGAAGGCCTTTTGTAAAGAGATTTTCACTTAGTAGCTTTGAATCTATCTCTTCTGGGTCGATACCACCGCCATTAGAGCTATCAAGAATCCTCTTTATAGCCTCTATTATCTCCATCCTGCCGCCGTAGGCGACACAGATGTTCAGGGTCATGTTGTCATAATCTTCCGTTGCAGACTCCCCTTCTATTATAGCCTGCCTGACATTTTCAGGGAGCATAGAAATATTTCCTATCGCTTTTACCCGTACCCTGTTGTCAATTATTTTTTTGTTAGTTTTTGCTTCCCTGAACTTCTTTTCTAACATATCCATTATGTATGAAACTTCTTCACTATCCCGTTTAAAGTTCTCAGTTGAAAAAGCGTATAGTGTCACTACCTTTATACCAATCTCATTGGCCCAATCCAAAAGCTCCTCAGCCTTTTTCATACCCATCTCATGCCCAAGATATGTGGGGAGCCCCTTTGAAGTGGCAAACCTTCTGTTGCCGTCCATAATCAGCCCTACGTGGCTTGGGACCTTTTCTTCTTTAATCTCGCCTACAAGCTTTTTTTCATAGACCCTATAGGCGGGCCCCAGAATAAAGTGTGGTATGTTTTTAGATAGTGATGATATGAACATAGTAATCCAATCATTTTTTGTATTTCTTTGATAGCTCTATATACGATTCGGCATTTTTCTTTATCCTCTCAACTGCATTTTCATCAGTTCTTTTGATGACCATGGCAGGGACCCCCACTGCAATTGAGTTGTCTTGAATCTCCATGTTCTCGTTTACTACTGCCCCTGCACCGATTATGCAGTTGTTACCAATCCTAGCTCCGCTCAAGACTGTTGCATTTATTCCTATCAAGACGTTATTTCCGATAACTGCGCCATGCACAACTGCAGAGTGTCCTATGACAACGTTATTTCCAATAATTGCCGGCTTTCCAACGTCTGTGTGTACCACAGCATTGTCTTGGACATTACTGCCCTCACCCATCTCAATTCTTTCGATATCCCCTCTTAGAACAGCAAATGGCCATATGCTTGAATCTTTACCTATCTTTACCTTGCCGTTGACAAATGCCTTTTCGTGAATAAAAGCCTCGGGATGAATCTCCATCTCGTCATTTATCATGATTTTATACGGAAATAATTTAATATAAACCTTTTGATATTTCATTTAATGGAGAT
>CAZFRW010000062.1:0-3010 GCA_964521515.1 uncultured Thermococci archaeon | reverse complement strand
CTAAACACAATAGAAAAGCTACTAAAAAAAGCCACAGGGCAAAACAAGGATATCCTTGAATTTTTTAGGGATTACATCCAAAAGAAAAGAAAGACTATTGATAAGGATATCACAGTCGCCGTATCCTATTCGGGAGGCTCCGACAGCACTTCGACTTTGTATCTATTAAAAGAGATGGGATTTAATGTAGTTGCACTAACTTACTACCCTTCAGACATGATAGTTCCGAAAAGAACACGTTCTATAATCCAAAATGTTATTACCGCTCTTTCAGTGCCACACGAATACATAGAGGGGGACATATCCGATATTGTAAAAGGTGCTCTTGAAGGGAGATACCACCCATGTGGCAGGTGCCACAAGCATATGGAAGATGTTATAATCGAAGCTACAAAGAAGCGTGGCATATCGGCAATCGCTTTTGGGGATTTACTTCCAACAGGCTCCCAAACAATCTCGATTAAAAATCAGATGATAAGGATCAATCTCCCCTCCCTACTAGCTTTAAAGAAGAAGGACATGAAATACATCTCTGCTAGGATACCAGGATACGAGTCCCCAGGATTTGGATGCCCTCTACTAAAAGAAGTCCACAGGCTGCACCCGTCAAAAAAGTTTTTCACTGCGCACAGGGTTTTAAGGGAAGTAAGGGCCGGAATCTTAGAGTCCAACGAAGGATTGATTTCATTAAGGAGTATATTTAGATTTGAGAGGGATTAGCGAAATGGATCTTTCTATAATCTCTGATTATTTTGAATCAGAAAATAAAAAGCATCTCACAAAAAAAGAAATTATAGATTCAAGAAGAAATTTCTTTCTAGAGATAAAAGATGAGTTCATAGTAACTGATGACGGCTCTCTTTCCCTAAAGTTTCAAGACACGATGCACTCATACATCGGTGCGCTAAAGGAAAGGTTTCACGCGTACTCAATCCCATCAAAAATATCGGAGAGAGAAAGGCTCCTTGACATATGTAGCGGGTTTGGCTACAATGCGCTCTACGCACTTCACTTTAATCCCAAATTAAGTATAGATATGGTGGAAAAATTCTGGGAGATATCAGCCGTTTTGCTCATAATACCTCTCCCAGAAAACTATTCTTTTTTATTGCCAGAGTTTGAAAGGATAAGAGGCTCAGTTGAGCATAAGTTATGTGAGATGGGATTAATTAAAAATCTTGCATATGAAAACGATCCAACTATAAATCTCCATATCGGAGAGGCTGAATTAATCCTTTCACAGGCGAAAGAAAAATTTGATGTGATATTTTTTGACCCGTACAAATCGGAAGTCTCACCTGAACTCTTCACAGTGGATTTTGTAAAACTCATGGTGGATAGGCTAGAAGAAAATGGCATATTACTAACATATCTATCAAACTATGCCATTAGGTCTGCACTTTCCTGTTATCTAAATATAGGGAAGGTTAACTTGCCATTAAAAAAAGTCGAAGGGACTATCGCATCAACATCAAAAGAAGATTTACCTATCGACTCTTACGAAGAGAGGATCATCGCATTAACTGAGCTTGGGGTGCCTTACAGGAAAGCAAATACGCCTGAAGAGATACTTCTTAAGAGGCTTGAAGAGAGGGCCTTTATGAAGAATAGATACGTACTCCCCTCATCAAAAAGAAGCATAGTCAACTTTGAGGACGCCTTTCTAGGAAATGATGAATCTTTGAGAAAAAGGCTAGAGGATTTTGGCCTCACAAAAGAATCGGCAGAGTACGTCATCTGCCCGCAAAAAGAGGTGTGCATCTGCGAGAAGTGTGACAAAAGATATGACACATCAAGTGAAAGAATAAGAGAAATGAGAAGAAGGATTTATGAAATAAAAAATTTTAGTCATGAGGTCTGTCCATATACTCATTGATCTCATCTATGTAGAGCTTCATCTTCTTAAACTGCCTCTTAGTCATCTTTTTTGGATGGACAATCTCGTTTCTAATCTCCGTTAATTCAATCAATCGGCCCTTTATCCAGCCGATGCTTACAAAATAATATTCAAAGACGTCCTTCCAGTTGTCTATCTCTTTTTCATTGTTCTTGAAGAGTATTATGGGGAGGTAATGGGAGAAGTCTGTATAAAATAGCGGCGGGTAGACCTCTCTTTTCCTGACTATAGCATCGTTTTGCCTTTTTAAGCAGATTGATTTTATGAAGTTTGGAATTCCTCTATCCCACCAGGAAGAGCCGTAATTTCTCTTTAAAGCCTCTAAAATGAACTCTCGCAAATTGTTCTCAAACTCTGAAATCATCGAATAAGCATCCTCGTTTGTGAACTCATCTTCAATGTTCTTTGACTTTTTCTTCTCAAGGGCTTTGTTTATCGCTTCAAGCAGGTCTTCTGTTCTTATTGGCTTATTGATAAGATAGTCGTCTCCACCTTCCCTAAGTGTTTCAACCGCCAGCTCCTCTGAGCCGTAAGCCGTCATGACAATTATGGGGGTGTCTATCTCTTTTTCTCTGACCTTTTTTAGGACATCAATGCCCGATAGCTTTGGAAGCATTATGTCAAGGAGGATAATATCATAATCATTATTGGTAATCTTGCTTAGACCCTCTTCACCATCAACGGCAACGTCAATCTCAGTTGCAACTGACTTTACCATCGCTTTGATAAGTTTTACATTATCCGCTGTATCATCAACAATTAAGATTTTGCTCATTTCTCTTCCTCTGCCTTTATAGGTATTTCAAATATAAAAGTTGAACCCTTCCCAGGTTCACTTTCCGCCCAGATGAGGCCATTATGAAGCTCCACATAGTGCTTTGAAATTGAAAGCCCAAGGCCTGTGCCGCGATAGGCTTTAGTCTCAGAGCCGTCAAGTTGCCTGAACTCATCAAATATTATGTCCAACTCCTCTTTTTTGATGCCTATCCCGGTATCTTCAATTTCTATCCTTACACGGTCATCTATTCTGCTGGCTCTTACAGATATCTTACCTTCTTCGACATTGAACTTTATGGCATTTGTCAAAAGATTTAGTAAGACCTCTACAATCTT
>CAZFRW010000061.1:0-4994 GCA_964521515.1 uncultured Thermococci archaeon | reverse complement strand
AAAATCACGCCCCCGCCGGGATTCGAACCCGGCGCTTCGGCTCCGCAGGCCAATATTTTATCCGGCTAAACTACGGGGGCAACACAAAGGTCAAAATAGAAAGATTAATAAACTTTTTGGTAATAGGTTGCATAGGTGAGGCAATGGAAGATGAAGACATTGATAATGTAGTTATTCAGGGAGAACCATCGCCTGAAGAGATTGCAGAGAGTGATAGAGAAGGTATCAGAATCGCAGCAAAAGAAGTAAACTATGATCTTACGCCTGCTGAGATAGAAGACATCAGAAAAGGGATGTTAAAGTCATTGGTATTAAAAATTGTCGCTGCCAACTCACTAGTCCCTGAAAATGTAAAAGAAGAAGACTTTGAGACTATTCTGGCCTTATACACAAACGTACTAGCAAACATGCTCAAAAAATAATATTCTATTTTATTTAATTTCTAGATATAACTAGTTATGTATTTTGAAGGAATTTCTCTGAATTATGGGAAGCTCAGTGATTTTACAAATTCTTCATTGAATTTTTTTTCAGCGGCAAGCTCAATATAATCTATTTTCTTATTAATAATATTTTCCTCAATTCTTTTTTCTTTTGACAAAAGAGATATTTTTGCCCCCTCCCCTGCAGCATTTCCAACTGGCTTTATCTTACTTAACGGCATATCTGGTATGAGACCAATTCTTATTGCATTCTTAATATCAATATAATTACCGAAAGCACCTGCAAGATAAAGATTCTCTACATCGTCTACTGTAATTTTTAATTTTTCTAGAAGAATATTGACGCCAGTCATAATTGCCCCATTGGCTAACTGAATCTCTCTAATGTCTGATGCAGTAATTACTATATCTTTGTCTATTTCAGTATTCTCTTTCCATTCAATTACATACTCTTTTTGTCCATTGGAAGGATTTTTTCTTATTCTTTCATGATCCGTATCTCTTATCCTTCCACTAGGATCTAATAACCCAACTTTTAGCATCTCAGAAACTATATCTATTATCCCAGAGCCGCATATTCCCCTCGGCTTTCCATTATTAATAGTTTTGTAAAAAGTCTTGAAGGTGGTATCTTCAATAAATACCGATTCAATCGCTCCTGTAGATGCCCTCATACCAAACTTCAGATGGCCGCCCTCAAGAGCTGGGCCTGCGGCGCATGAGCAACTTACCATACTATAATTATTTCCTAAAACAAGCTCTCCATTAGTCCCTATATCTATTGCAAGTGAAATATCCTCATTTTTGTAAAGCTCAGTTGCAAGTAAGACGCCCACAGTATCTGCGCCAACAAATCCAGAAACTATAGGTAGAATATGTATATTTCCAGATGGATTTATTTTTATCCCTAAATCCCTGGCTTTAATATCCACCGAGTTAGAAATAACAGGGGTAAAGGGCGATAAGGAAAGGCTTTTTGGATTAATGTTCAGAAATATGTGGTGCATCGCAGTATTTCCAACAGCAGTCATTTCATAAATAGATTCAAAAGAAATATTATTTCTCTTGCAGAGATTATCAATCATTAAATTTATCCCATCAACTATTGATTTTTGAACAATATTTACTCCATTCTTCATTGAGTATGTTATTCTAGAAATTACATCTTCCCCATATTTTATCTGGGGATTTAGTATTGATTCAATATCAATTAGTTTTCCAGTTTCCATGTCAATAAGATAAACAACAACAGTTGTCGTGCCTATGTCAACAGCAATGCCATAAATATTTTTTTTCTTTTTAGATATCCCGATAATCTCATCCTTGAATCTTATTAAATTAACCTCAAAATCAGAATCTATTTCTTCTGGCAGTCCTTTCAAGGCAAGATAATCGATTGATAAATTATCTTCGTTTAATGCCCCTTTTATAAGGCCATAGAAACTTCCTTCGCCACCCAATATAGGTTTAGGGATTTTTATTTTGTTTATTGTTATATAGGGATCGAACTTAATCTCTTTTGAAATGCCATCGCACAGTATTCTCTGCTCTTTCTGTAGGGAGGAATCAGGGATTTCTACTGTAACATCACAAATCACATTTACAAGGCAACTTAATCGTACGCCTTTTTTTATTTCTTCTTCAGAAAGAACTTTTTTTTCTTCTAATGTGATTTCATTCACAGATTCTGGGTTATGGATTACCACCTTACATTTTCCACATTTGCCTTTGCCCCCACAAATCGCTTCTATCTTAACCCCAGAGTTATTTAAGATGTCTAAGAGATTATTTCTTTTATCAAAAATCTCGATTTCTTTTTTTAAGTTGGAAATTGTAATCTTAATTTCTGATTCCTCCTGTTTTAATCAAGATAGGATTATTTTTTAAAATAATTATTTCTTGCATCAATCATTGCTATGCAGTTCTTAATTGGGGTCAGTGGAGCAAGACCACAGCCAGGGGCAAGAATATCAGTTCCTTTCTTTAATGCCGTTATACATTCATCATAGACTTCATTGTAAGTTCCGTTCAACATGGTACTTGCAGATGAAATATTTCCAATTAGCCTTAACTTATCTCCCAAAATATCTTTTGCCATCTTCATATCAGTTTTTTCTTCGATGCTGAGTCCTAAAAAACCACTTTCTCTAAGTGAAGGAAGTATTGTAGTTATATCCCCACATATATGTAGTATACTGTCTCCATTTAGTTTATTTGAAATATCTTTATAGATTGGCATTACCATATCGTTAAAATCTCTTGGATTAATTAATTCAGGAGACGCTACTGGATCCAAGACTGCGAAAACATCGGCACCAGCATCAAATAAACCATTTGCATATTCTATCATGGCATCTGTTCCAAATCTAAGATAATCCCCTAACGCTTCCTTTTCTCTGATAAACCATCTCATCAATGTCGTGACTTCTACAAGTCCGCTAGCAATTGTGACTGGCCCTTCAGCACCTGCTATTATTGGAACATTTTCACCGACGGTATCTCTGATTATCTTAATGGCTTTAAGCATAACTGGTATCCTCCCTTTTGATAGAATATCTTCTGATAATCTACCAATAGGCATAGGTTTCCTAGAGTTGTAAGGATGGCCTCTTATTGCGGCTTGTCTAGTGGTATCCCCCTTCTCAATTTCGCATCCTAAAGCTTCCAATAAGACTGTAAGACAATATGGGATTCTTACTGCTTCAAATCCTATTTCTCTATGGGCGCTTATTGCAAGCTCTGCTAAGGCTTTCGGATTCCAGTTAGCATCTGGCCAGTAGTACTTAGTCAGATTCATTAGATCTTTTGTCCCTGTTTGAGTAACTGCTAAAACAGGGGCTTTGTCAACTTTCTTACCATTCAAAGTTTTTTTTAATCGCTCTTTGAGTGTTAAATCTGCCATAGAAATCACCAGACTTAAGTAAATATAAAAAAATAAAAATTTAAATTTATTTGTATACTCCAAATTGTCTAGCAGCGTCTAAGAAAGCCATAGGTTTTATGGGCTCTGCCATCGGTGGAAATTCGCATCCCGGGCACAAGATAAATCCTCTTGGATTGTCCATTCCTGCCTCAATGTTTTCTTTACACAATTGGACTACTTCTTGGTAGGATTTTGTCTGTATTGATGGTGGGTCTACGTTTCCTCCAATTATATCATGGCTTCCAAATTTTTCGATTTGAGTTTTTAATGGAGTTTCAGGACCAAAAATCCAAGCATAAATCCCTTTCCAGTTAAAAGATTCTCTCAGTTTGATGTAATAGGGTATATTTAAATTTTGATCAGCGCACGGGTGCATTAAAGTAACAGGGATATCTAGCTCTCTTATTTTCTTATGGACCTTCATCATATAAGGAAATGCAAACTCTTCAAATTTCTGTGGTGAAATAACTGTATTTGCTTCGACCGGGCCTCCATCAAAAACAACGCATTTTTCTGGGCCGTATCTGTTGGCAAAATACTCTATTTGATTAATATACATCTGGCATACTTTATCTAGTAATACATGTGCAGCTTTTGGTTCAGTTTTGGTCCATTTTAAGAACTTTGAGGTATCGGCAACAACAGCAGCAGCTGTGAAGACACTTCCACCTTGGAATATTGCCGGCATACCCATTTCCACACAGCGGTCGCATACTTTCTGGGCTTCAACATACCCGCCAACTGGTTTATTTGAATCTGGGACTTCAAGTTTATCTATATCCCCTAACTCCATTACGGGATGTTTTTTAACATAAGGGGCACTATGTCCTTCACCATATGGAAATCCAATTTCTCCACCGAATTCCCATGGGCCACAAGAAGCATATCCATACATCGGAGTCGACTCATATCCGTATAGTCGCATGCACATAAATTGAGCTTCAAAAGATTTATTCCCATCTGCATAGAAATCTCCCAAAGACATACCCATTACCCTAGCAGAAAAGCCTAGAATAAAAGGGTTTACCGGTACTCTATCAGGTTTTTCACCCATTAACACTGCATGAAATCTTTCCGCGGGGGACATTTTATCCATTTTATCACGCTCCAGTTAAATTTTTGGCTACTTTAACAGCTTCAACGGCATCTTTTCCGTATCCAGCAGCACCTATCTTTTTGGCAAAATCAGCACTTATAGGAGCTCCACCGACAACAACTTTAGCTTTGTGATTTTTTTCCTTAAGTTTTTTGATTACTGGCTCCATATAGAGCATGCTTGTGGTCATCAATGCAGATATTGTAACAAGATCTGCATCTTCTTCTTCAGCCTTCTTAACGAATGTATCTACGGGAACATCTTTTCCGACATCAATTAGGATAAAACCTGCAACTTCAAGCATCATTTTTACCAGATTTTTTCCTATATCGTGTATGTCTCCTTGAGCAACTCCAATTATTACTTTTGCTGGCTTTTTGGCAGAAGCGTCGACCTTTAGATGTGGTTTCAAAATATCGATTGCAGCATACATAGCGTCAGCCGATAGAAGTATCTCAGGAACAAACATCTCTTTGCATTCGTAAAGGTCACTTACCTTTGCCATCCCTTTGTTGCAACCATTCATCAGAGC
>CAZFRW010000060.1:0-5147 GCA_964521515.1 uncultured Thermococci archaeon | reverse complement strand
TCAAATATCTTCCAGAGGACCTAATCAGCTACATAATATACCACGAAACCGCACACAACATAGAAAGAAAACACAACGAAATCTTCTGGAGACTCGTAAGTAAAAGATACCCAAACTACGAGAACAATGAAAGATGCCTACTTACCTATTGGTTCTTAATTCAAAACAAATAAAAGAGACTCAAAACTTAAACAAAAAAAAGAAGGGGCCAAAAACCCACAAAATATGGATACTGTTTCTAAGCAAGGTCCCTAAAAAACAGAAGGCCCCAAGGTCATATGTGATCAGATGTCTAAGATTTCTTTTAAATAAATGAACAGTCTGAAATGATTACTTTCTAACTTCGGCTAAGAAATCATATTTTTCTATCAATTGGATCATGCGGCTGGATAACAAATTTAGCTTTACCTTCGGTTTGTATTTCTATTAATTTGCGGACACAATTCAAAATAGATCTCTCAACATAATTCTGAACACAAAGAGGGCAAAACACTTTCCACCTTAGTACTTTAGAAAAAGACCGCTGGCAATCAATCATAGAATGGTAACAACTACTTTTGTCACAGACCTTACAACCGTCATTGGGGTTTATACTTTTTTTATGCAAAGAAGCTACGGGAAAGCAGCCTATGAGAGAGAATTGCAGACCCCCATTTTTCAAAAAGGTCTTTAGCTTCATGTTTGCATGATCAAATTTTACATTTGCAATTATCTCTTTTATTTTTTCATTTGATTCTATGGAAATTCCTTTAGGATTAGGGATATCAAAGCGCATGCTTTCAATATTTGAAGGAAGAACCATTTTGTCATCAGCGATAAATTTAGAATTTGTGTTAAGAGCTACTTTACAACAATTTTCAATTACACTTTTTAGTTTGGCTGGTGTCAATTCGCATTTACCGAAATATACGTCATAAGCGTGTTCCAAATCCATCGGATCGGGCAAGGATGTGTAATAGAGTTTTAGCTTTTCTACGAGATCAATAGGATCGCCAAGATGCATTTGTAAGGTATGGGCACTTTCGATTGGAATCCCACTAGTAACTTTATTAGCATTGAGGGCTTGGAAGGCCTCACTATTAACAACGTAACAATATATCTTCTCTACTTCGTACTTATTTTGACTTAGATTATTAACTAGTTCAATTATTTCTAAGCCTGTATTGATGCTATCTACCAATATACTTATTCTCTTTGAAACTACGCCTTTAATCCAAAGAACATTGTAGCCACTTTTTACAAAGGCAGGACTAAATTTCTTCTCTATAAATCGATCCAGATAGGGTTCAAATAGTAATTTTGCCTTGTTCTCAACTATTAGTAAAGATCGATTAGTTTCGGTTTGAAAGCTGTTTTCTACAAATGCACCTACATCGTTCTTGATTTCCTGAATGATTACTTCAGGCTTTATTGATTTCAAAGGTTCTAAGAATACATTGAAATCCCTATATTTTTCAGGTACATCTGCCAACACTAAATTTCATCTCAAACTACAGCTTGATTAAATCAATGAATTATTAAAGATCTTTTACAGTCGTGTATATACGTTTTGCAATTTTAAAACTTAAAGATATCTAGCGATAGTTATATTAATAAGATAAACTGAGATATAAAATCCGATACAAAATACTATATAGAAATAGTTAGTGATAGATTGTAAATGTAAGTACACTCACACACAAGTGTAAATACTAAAATAACTTGAGTATTAAATATAACTAGAGGCAATAAAATGGAAAAAACTAAAAGTGAATTACTCTCAAATGAATTCAAAGTAGCAGCGCAAATATACGAATACAATCTCATTGAACAAAAGATATGGTTCTCCAAACTAGTACAGCTACTCCAGCCCTATATGAGTCAAGCGACTGTCATGAAGTCCCTAAGAACCCTGTTTGATTGGGGAATAGTCAAAGCAGAATACGGACCAACAGATAAAAACCGAGCAGGTAGACTCTTATATATTGCTGGTGAATCCAGAACAACAATAAAAGAAATCTACGAAAACTTCTGGAAAAAATAGCCCCATATTTCTTATTCCTTGGTTTCTGTTAAAGCTTTTAGAATCTATAAAGCCATTATTACCATTCACTTATTATAAACTCTAAATCAAGTCATAAACAACTAAATTTAAAAAGTATCTTAAGCTATAAAAAGTCTTATATAAAAAATAACACTAACTTTTTCCATAAAAAGTCTTATATAATACTTAATAGTAGAAGGAATGTGGAAGTATGTGAAGGAGAACTAAAAATGGAAGGTACAAAATCAATGCTATCAAATGAATTCAAAGTAGCAGCGCAAATATACGAATACAATAAATCCGATGAGAAAATCTGGTTTGCTAAACTAGCACAACTACTGGAACCCTATATGAACAAAGCGACTGTCATGAAGTCCCTAAGAACCCTGTTTGATTGGGGAATAGTCAAAGCAGAATACGGACCAACAGATAAAAACCGAGCAGGTAGACTCTTATATATTGCTGGTGAATCCAGAACAACAATAAAAGAAATCTACGAAAATTATTGGAAAAAAATGTAAAAAGAGGAAAAAAGTTGATGCTCAATAATGATGGCGGAATCGAAAAATACCTAGAAAATCTCGGACTAGAGCCAAAGTACCGAGTGGTAATTCTAGAATTAAGCACTTATGTTACGCCTATATTGAACTTTATCCCACAAACGATCCCTAACTATACTGACCACGGAACTCGCCATTCTTTAAACATATTAGCCAATATTTTAAAATTCAAAAAGAACCTCACTCAAGTTTTTCCATCTTTTTCTTTTTCACAAGAAGAGCTATTCTTACTGGCACTTTCTGCTTATGTGCATGACATAGGCTGTATAGTTGGAAGGAAAGAGCACAATAAACACTCTGCAAGGCTGTTGACCGAGGACAGTTGTTTTAGCTTTTTACATGATAAAATAGGGGCTGATCTACTCGGATGCCTTAAGTTAACAGTATTAGCTCACTCAAGCGATTTTAATCTTAACAAACTCAGCAAAGAACGCTCAATTGAAAATGTTCGACTTCGTCTAATTTGTGCAATCTTTAGACTGATGGATGCTTGTGAAGTATCTGCTGCAAGAATCAGTAAAACCCTTTATGATATCTTGGTAAGAAACGGTAAATTGAAACATCCAAACACTGAATTTTGGGAAGGCCATCTTAGTATTATTGACCTGTTTTTTGAAAAACAAAATATCGTAATTGCTTGTGATGACGCCTCGAAGCCCATTGAGACAATTAAACATTTAGAAGAAGACTTAGTTGCAATAAACAAAGTCTTCGAAGGGGAAAAGTTCCCACTTTTTAAGTTAAAAGTCATAAATTTAGGTTATGAATGAGTCTTTTACTAGAAGCTGCCATTAGCGGAACCGAATTAACAGAGTCTTTCCATACGGAGTTTCTCAGTTAAGGTGAGGTCCTTTGTCAGGCACTAATCAGTTGTCTGTAAATCCTCATGCGTTAAGTTTCAGAAACAGAAATATCAATTCGTTATTGTTCTTTGGCAGCGATAATTGTCTCGCGAGCGTAAAGAAACATACCCATTAAGAATGAGAGGACACCAAGTAGCTGAAACATAATCGATTCTTTGTTGCACTTAAAGAGTTCCAAGAGAGAAAAAGAGGGAAAGCTACTGCGAAGAAACGGTTTGATGGTGATATCGCCAGCTTCTCTGGTGTTCGAGTCCCACCACCTTTGCAAAAGCACCGGGGATTTGGTTACCATTCCAGTCATTCTGCCAATCATTTTCATTTTCTTTATAAGTAAGCTGGAAGTGCATTGACAGGCTATTTATAAAGAAGCTGTCAATAGAGACACTATTACGTGGTTTTTTCGAGATAGACAAGCATTTGCTTGACTCCAACTATCTTAATTCCCCTAAAACTCTTCAGCGCCAACAGATGGTTATCTCCAGACACAACAAAGTCGGCTTTTCCATCATAAGCCGTCTCGACAATCATATCATCTTTTGGATCATCTTCAACTATGTTAAATTTCGAGGTTACCTGCACTACTTCTGATGCTTGTATCAAAGCGAGAATTATTCTGTGAATTTCATCCTCATCAGTCTTGAATTTTGGCCTTCGAAGAACAGCGCCAAGCTCTCGTAGAAGCAGATCCGAGGTTACTATGTGGAATTCTTTCGAGATACCTTTCCTTAAGAGGTCTCGTGGCTTGCCATCAGAGATAATGGCGCTAATCAAAACATTAGTGTCGAGGACAACTCGAAACATCTAATCATCTGTTTGCTTTTCTATCCTCTGATATTTCTTTCTGAATTTCTTTATCAGACATCTTCAGCTCTTTCTTATCCATCAGCTTGAATATGTCTTCCCATTCTTTCTTCAAGTCAGGAAGCGTTAGTTTCTTCATTATGACAGTATCGCCTCTTCCATAGACTAGAAACTTGGTTTTCGGTTTTATCCCAAGCTCGTTTCGTATCGACTGAGGGATAACGACTTGCCCTTTTTCGCTCATTGTAGTTACTTCAAGCTCTTCTGTCATAAGTATCAGTAAGAATATTTTACTTTCATACTATTAACTGTTCTGTATTTGTAGAAGAAATAAAGAAAAAAGGACATCTCTTAGAGCCTGTCAAGAGGTTTGGAAGTGCAGTGACAAGATATTCATTGACTGCCTGTCAACGAACCTGAAAAGCTATGGCCGCATTCATTGCAATAATACCGCTGAATAACACCCAAGACACTATATCTTTTTGAAGCTTTCCAAGTTCTAGTACTACCACACCTTGGACACTTATTGACTAACTTTCGGGGGTTCTCATGCCAAAACTCTTTAGGCAATATCCGCCCACAATGCGGGCAATTCATAACTTTTGTACTCACTTGTTTTGTCTCCTTCCAAATTGCTAGGAGCAAATCCTTAGCCCACAAAAAAGGGAAGATTAACTGCGAAGAAACGACTTTCTGCTTTTATCCGCTCTTTCTCCGGTGTCCGAGTCCCTTCCCCGGCGCCAAAACATCTTTGTCTGGTTTTTTCTTTGCTGATGCCAAATCTAATTGCTTGAGAGTTTGCTTAGTCTATTGCAGAGTTCATCAAATAACAGACACTTCTTCGTCTGGTTTAAATGAAAAACAACCCTGTTAACCATCTCATCAGAAACCGTGAAGATA
>CAZFRW010000059.1:0-5165 GCA_964521515.1 uncultured Thermococci archaeon | reverse complement strand
TATCAAGGAATACCATAAAAATCAACTAACACGGCTCTATTGTCTGTGGGGGCTTATGACTTATGAAGTATGCAACTGAAACTACTTCAGGGATCTCATTTGTTATTCTAGTAGAAATGTTCTCCAATACATCCCAAGGAAGTTTCTTAAAGTTAGCCGTCATTGCGTCTTGGGACTCCACTATTCTAAGTCCAACTATCCTGCCAAACTTTCTCTGATCCCCTACAACTCCAACTACTTTATCTTCTAGGGTAACTGCAAATGCCTGCCAGATATTTTCAATTGAAGCTTTTTCTAGCTCTTCCTCAACAATTGCTGAGGCTTCTCTACAAATCCTAATGTTTTCTTCTGTGACTGGACCTGTTATCCTAACGGCAAGTCCTGGACCTGGGAATGGGTACTGGTCAATTATTTTATCTAGAAGCCCAAGTTTTCGCCCTACTTCTCTCACTTCATCTTTGTATAAGTCCTTCAGTGGCTCAATTATTTCTTTAAATGAAATTGACTCCGGAAGCCCACCAACGTTGTGATGTGATTTTATTGTGTCTGCATGTTGGGATCTTCCACTTTCAATTATATCGGGATAGATAGTTCCCTGGACAAGGAAATTGGCACCTATCTTTTTTGCCTCTTCTTCAAATATCCGTATAAACTCCTCGCCTATCACCATTCTTTTTTTCTCTGGATCTGAAACACTACCTAACTTTTCAAAGAATCTTTTCTTTGCATCTATTTTCTTAAAGTTAATATCGTGACCTGAAAAAGCCTTTGACACTATTTCTGCCTCACCTTTTCGCAATAATCCATGGTCAACAAAAACTGCGTACAGCCTATTACCAATTGCCTTTTCAGTAATTGCGGCTGCAACTGAAGAATCCACGCCACCACTCAAAGCAATTACCGCTTTGCCATCGCCTATCTTACTCTTAATCTTCTTGACCGTTTCCTCGATGAAATCAGACAGATCCCATGTGCCACAACAATTGCAAACATTATAAACAAAATTCGATAAAATCTTTTTACCATTCTTTGTGTGGACTACTTCTGGATGCCATTGTAATCCATATATATTTTTAGAAGTGTTTCTGAAGGCGGCGATTGGAGAGGTATCTGTTTTAGAAGTTACAACAAAGTTTGGCGGGATTTCAAAAACCTGATCCCCATGACTCATCCAAACTGTTTCTTTATTGTCTAGATCTTTGAATATACCTTCGGGGTCTAATATATCTACTATTGCAATGCCATATTCCTTTCGTTTCTCGCCTTTAACGCCACCACCCATTTTTAATGCAATCAGCTGGTGACCGTAACAGATACCTAAGATCGGTATCTCTTTTTTAGTAATATAATTAAATACATCATCGCTTAGAAGAGGCGCGTCTTTTTCATAAACGCTCCTTGGCCCACCAGATAGTATTATCCCTTTTGGAGAAATTTTTTCAATCTCAGCGACTGTTATCTCAGGAAATACAATTTCAGAATAGACCTTAAGCTCTCTAACTCTCCTAGCTATTAGGTGCGCATACTGGCTTCCAAAATCAACTACAAGGATTACCTCTTCCGCTATACTCATAATGAAAAATGTAAACAATGAAATATAAGATTAACTAATAAAAGAACTTTAATTCAAGCAGTACAAAGACCTGACTAAAGCTTTTTAAGAAAACATGGCCCTGTAAAAATCGTGGAAATGATTACGATATTGGGACTTTTAGCAGGAACACTTACTACAATATCATTTGTCCCTCAAGTGATGAAAACATGGAAGTTTAAAGAAACAAAGGACATATCCCTTCTGATGTATATTATCTTTTTCACGGGAATTTTATTGTGGTTTTCTTATGGGCTTCTAATAAATAATGCCCCCATTATAATTGCAAATGGTGCATCTTTAGTTCTGGTATCTATTGTACTCATACTTAAAATTAGATACGGTTAATCTCTTTAATAATCTAAATTTATTTTAGATCCAGCTCTTTTGCAACTTCAAAACATTTTTTAGCTTCTTCGTATTGGCCTAGTCTATCAAGAGCAATTCCTTTTTGGTACCACGCGTCTTTCAGCTTTGGATTTATATCGATAGCTTTGTCGTAAGATTTAATCGCATCATTGTAAAATGCCTCAGATAAAACAGGAGATAACTGACAATTGACACAATATGTTACGCCCTCAGAGTTTTTACCTTGTTTTAAAAGAACATTTCCTTTACCGTACCACGCCTTTGCATTTTTTTTGTCTAATTTTATTGCTTTTTCATAGCATTCGATTGCATCAGGGTACTTTTCTTGATTAAAAAATGTATCTCCATCTCTAATCAAGTGAAATAGTTTTTTCAGATCAAATCCACATTTATCACATTTATCCAAATTAGGATCAACTTTTGTAAAGCACTTTGGGCATATATTATCCATAGTAACTTCCCTAGTGTACTATTCTATTTTATTGTTTAAATAGTTTAATCTGTCAAGCATTGATAAAAGAAGTCCACTATCGATTACGTTTGCAAAGAAACCCTCGTTGTGCTTATCCTGCCTTACAATCATTGAAAAAAGCCTTCTCAAGATATTTAAGTCAGCATCTTCTAAAAGTTCGTAGTAATGAGATAAATCTTTGGATTCCTGGTCGGAATCAAGCCAGTTAAAGTTTGTGACAAATCCCTGTTCATATAACTCCTTATAAAACTCCATGAATTTTGGTGAATAAGTCACATAGATATAATCAACAATATTCCCGCCTTCTCTTTTAGGTTTTATTATATCAAAAAACTTTTGATTTTTATCTTCAAAATAGGGCAGATAGTTTAGTATAACTTCAATATTTTTCTTTGTCAAAGGAACGGATTCATCTACGATAGGCATAAAACCACCTTTATTATTATAGTACATTTAGTATATTTAAATAATATGTCGTTTAATCAATATACCTTGAATTTAAATTACTATTATTTTCTAACTTCTTTAGCATCGTCTGTAGCATTTATTCTCTTTTATTTACATTTGTTACAAATTCCGAAGAAATTAGTATTTGTAGACTCAATTTTAAATTCTTTCTTTTTCTTGATCACTTCTAAAGAAAAATCAGTTAAGTCCTTTGATTCGAAATCAACTATAGATCCACAGTTTTTGCATATGATATGGTGATGAGGAGTTATGTTAGGTTCAAATCGTGAAACTCCTTTGATATTGACTTCTTGGATTAAACCCTTATTGGCTAGAAATTTTAGATTTTGGTATACTGTGGCTTTACTTATTCTAGTTAGTTTTTTCTTTACACCTTCGTAGACATCCTCTACCGTAGGATGCATTAGATTACCTTGAAGAAAATTTAAAATTTCTACCCTTTGGTTAGTATATTTTATACTCTCGTCTTTCTCCATGATTATATTTAGTATCAACTGATATTTAATATTAATTATAAAAAAATCAAAATGGGGGAGAAATAATCTTTTTCAGAAGACAGCGCCATTGTTAAATATATTTTCAAATGATACTAATTACCTATTAGCTGTAATCATTTTCATTTAAGAATGGCGAAATCCAATAACTTTATATAGTATAATTGATTTGTATATGGTGGGAATCACAAATAAATGGAGTGTGGAATCATGGCAGAAAAAAAGAAAGAAAAGAAAAAAGAAAATAAGGGCAAGGGCGAAGAAAAAGGGAAAGGAAAGAAGTTAGGATTGAAGAAAAAATAAATGGCGTCAATATAATCTTAAATAAAAATTATTATTTTTTTTTCTTAAAAATGAATTTCAGAAGGACCTTAGAAGATTCTTCGAATGGCAATAACTGTTCTAATTTTTTAATATACGATAATTATTTATATAATAAATCAGGTGTATAGTAGGTTTAGAATATTTTAACTATGACAATATGGAGGTGTATCAGAATGGGACTTTTTGGTGGTAACAGCAGAAAAGACGATAAGGATAAAGAAAAAGAAAAGCGAAAAAGGGAACATGAAAAAGAAAAAGATGAGAGAAAGAGAGAACACGAGAAAGAGAAAGAAGAAAGAGAACGTGAAAGAGAAAAAGACAAAGAGGAAAGAGAAAGGGAGCGAGAAAAAGATAGAGAAGAGCGAGAGAGAGAAAAAGACAAACGAGAGCGAGAGCGGAAAAAGGACAAAGGAGATAGAGAACGAGATGATGACGAAAGCAATGACTCTATCCTAGATAAAATAAGAAAAAGATTACCTTAATAATATTTTATTTCATTTCAAAATAAAATGGAATCCAATATACGACATTTTATTTTTTTAGGGATTCCATTTTCATTTTCCAACATTTTTAATTACTGAATAAAGTAATTATTCTCACTTGAAATTAATGGTATCCAATAACTTTATATAGCATAATTGTTTTATATATGATGGTAGTTATCAACTATGGAGTGTGAATTCATGGCAGAAAAAAAGAAAGAAAAGAAGGTAGAAAAAAAGTCAAAAGCACCAGCGAAAGGCAAGAAGCCAGCCCCAAAGAAAAAATAAATCTTCTATAAAAATGTGGATTTCATTTTATTTTTATTCTATTTTTTATTGATAAATTTCTATCTTTAAATTTTTATGCGTAATTAATTTCTAAGTAAATAATCTAAACATAAAAGTATTTTAGATCATAATAATCAAAATATTAAGTTTTAGAATGGATATTCCAGAAGGTTAGAGTTTCTAGGAACAATTCATAATGGCTTATCCGCCAATTTAAGGCCTATTTTAGATAAATTAATATTTATTTGGAAAAAATGCCATGTGATTCAGATAAGAATGGAAGCCCCGGGGGAGCCAATTTATTAAATACGAAATCCCAAGGATAATGTATATATCTTGACTACCAAATGCTAGGGTCATGGACATTCACAAGGGAAAAATAAGATATGAGAATCAAATGGCTCTGCTGGAAAAATCAAACATCTGTGAAGAAAACAAAACTGCGATAAAGGAATTCAAGAGTTACCTAATAGCCACGAGGATTGGCTTGCATAGAACTATCAGATACATTTCTTCGCTAAGATTAGTTTGCGAGAGGTACAATGATAAGCCTTTTTCTGAGTGGGGATTAAAAGATACGACAGAAGTTCTTGAAAAAATTGAAATGCTAGATATATCCCTTCATACAAAAAATGAATTCCAGAAGGGCCTTAGAAGATTCTTCAAATGGTACAAGG
>CAZFRW010000058.1:0-5371 GCA_964521515.1 uncultured Thermococci archaeon | reverse complement strand
GAGGCCATCACAACAAGCCTTGTATCACTTGCACTAAATGATATGGGGTACAAGTCGAGGCACATTCACATTTGGGACGATTACGATAGGTTTAGGAAGGTCCCTTCAAATGTCCCGCCCAACTATTCGGAGTATATCGGGCTTCCCGATTACAAGGTCCCTGACCCAGATGGCTGCCACAGCTCATTTGCCGACCACTTCATGGAGCCTTTCGAAGCTTCACTTTCTATAGCCGGGATGAAACCTGATTTTTTACGGTCATCCGAGCAGTATAAATCGGGCATCTACAGGGGCAATATCAAGATATCACTCGATAAAAAGGATAAATTAATCGAGCTATTGAACAGCCAGAGGGGTGGCGAGAAAATAGCAGCTGACTGGTATCCAGTTTCAATCTACTGCCCAAAATGTGGGAAAGACTTAACGAAGATTAAATCCTATGACGGGGAGTATGGCTTAAGCTACTCCTGCAAGTGCGGGTTTGAAGAGACGGCCGACATCAGGAAGGCAAACTACATCAAGCTAAAATGGAGGGTCGATTGGCCTTCAAGGTGGGCGGAGCTAGGTGTAGACTACGAGCCCTACGGTAAGGACCACGGTACGCAAGGAGGCAGCGCCGACACCGGGCAGAAAATAATACAGGAGATATTTGGCAAACCGCCAATAATAGGCGTAACATACGAGTTTGTCTCCTTAAAAGGGGCAAGCGGTAAGATGTCATCCTCAAAAGGAAACGTTGTTCTGCCTTCAGATATACTTTCTGTCATGGAGCCTGACGTACTTAGGTATCTTTTTGTCAAGACCAAGCCTACAAAAGAATTAAAGATAGCACTTGACCTTGACTTCCTAAATGTTTACGATGAGTTTGATAGAGTTGAGGCAACATACTTTAGCGATGAAGAGATAAATAAAAGAGAGAAGTATGATAAGCTCTACGAATATTCAAACATCTGGGGCTATAACAAAATGCCTGCCCAGCCGTCTTTTAGATTCTTATCGGTACTGGTCCAGATAACTTCTGATGTCGAGCGGATTATAAAAATCCTAAAGAAGGAGGGCCACATAACAAAAGAGCTTTCGGAAACTGACATCGAAAGGATAAAAACAAGGGCAAAACTTGCGGCAAACTGGGTCAAACTATACGCACCTGAAATGATAAAGTTTGAGCTATTGAATGAGCCGCCAAAAGTAGAGCTAAGTAGCGAGCAGAAGGAAGGATTGAGGATTATATCTGACCTCATACAAGAACAAGATTTAACCGACATCGAACTCCACAATAAGATTTACGAGATTGCTACAAACATCCCAATAGAGCCAAAAATACTCTTTGGGGCCATATACCAAGTTTTGATTGGTAAGGAGTCAGGCCCCAAAGCTGCAGCGTTTATCAACGCCCTTGAAACAGATTTTGTAGTCGAGAGGTTTAGGAGTTACTGACGCCTTCTGTATAGGAAGTACATCAAAGCTGCTAAAACTGTCCCAAATCCGTAAAATGGGACATTTTTTGTTTCCCTGTAGTATGTATAGATATTGTCATCAAATGAGCCGTAAACTACATATCTCCCGTTCTTTACGTTAAAGCTGTCCACGCATGATACATATGAGCTTACCTTTGCAGAACCAATGAACTTCCCATCACCTTTTATCATGTAGAAGTTCTCATCCATCGAGCCAAAAAGTATTATCGTCTCACTCCCCTCTTTGTAAGAAGATATATCCTTTATTTCCTTCTCAGCCTGGAAGCTCCACAGCTCTTTTAGTGAGTAATCAAAGCTATTCAGATCCCCTTTTCCATCGGCTAGTAGTATCATACTGCCGGTGTCGTGCCCTGTTATGTAATAATCATCCATGTCCTTCTTGGATATTGTGTTCCCATCCTTGTCCAAGACAAAATAACCCCTTGCCAAAACAAGTATTGATGGGTTCCCTTGATATGTAAATGGTATTGCGCCCCAAACAACTTGATTGCTGTGGCTTCTCCATAATAGATTTAGATCGCTATCAAAAGCATAAACATAGTTCCCGAGCCCGGCTGTGATTATCTCAAGCTTTTTGTCCCCGTTTATATCATAGAAGTCTATGTCTGATATCCTGTTTGCCGTGCTGTAATTTGCATCTTCTTCCATATTTCTAAATACCCTGATATAGTTTGAACCTGTAACGACCTCGTTTTTTCCGTCCCCGTCAAGGTCCCCTATCTTTATCCTTGAAACATCACTTGTATCAGAAATAATCTTTACTATCTCTCCTTTGTTTGAGATGAAGTAAATCTTTGAATTTGTGGCGGAAGCTACAGCTTCAAGTGTTCCATCACCATCAATATCTCCGATATCGACAGCCCTTACCTCGTATGGCATTTTAGCCTGCCAGACAATCTCTCCTTTTGTATCAAAGACAGTAACATACCCGGGATTTCCACAGCATCCTGAAGCCACAACTATCTCTGGCACACCATCGCCCGTAAAATCGCCATGAAGGACGTCCCAGACGTTTCCCCCTAGATTGTGCGCCCATATTTTTTCTATATACTCTTCTTCTGCATATACTCCTTGGAGCATTAGCGCAGATATGATAAACATAGCCAATAATATCTTTTTCATTTATCCACCTCACAAAAGGGAAATTATATAGGGGATCGCATATATCGTCCCTATGGTGCTACCTATATTGGAAAAAGCGACGACAAGAATAATCCTCGTGACACCGTTCTTCCAAAGGTCAGTAATCCCGTCAATACTATTCAATCCTTCAAAATCCTTTATTTTAGGTTTTCTAAACTTTACCTCAGATAAACCTGCAAACCAGCCTGCGGCTATCGTTGGATTAAGTGATGTGATGGGGGCAGCAACAAATGCCACTAGTATAGATACAGGGTGCGCTAAAGCAAGTGCAGCACCAAGTGCAGAAAGTGTACCGTTCACAACGATCCAGACGAAAAACACCTTTAGCGTAAATTCAATGCCTTTTGTAAAAAATCCGTATATGACTATTCCAAAGAATAGTATTGGTATGAGGTATCCTATGTACTTCCATGAGTTTTTCTTTTGCGGGATCAATTCAAGCTCCGATATGTCATTTTTTACGCTCTTTTTGTTTAACTCTTTCAATGCCCTTTTTACCCCGTCCATGTGTCCTCTGCCGATAACAGCCAAAAACTTCTTGGCATCACTTTCAAGTATCTTTAAAGCGATGTACCTATCCCTCTCATCAATCAATGTTTCTTTGACTG
The DNA here is from genome assembly GCA_964521515.1 of uncultured Thermococci archaeon. GTDB lineage: Archaea > Methanobacteriota_B > Thermococci > Methanofastidiosales > Methanofastidiosaceae > Methanofastidiosum. Next base: position 2,142 of record CAZFRW010000058.1, on the reverse strand, counting down.
AAGGTATCTCCTTTGATAGCTCGTTTAAGAGCTCATTTATGATGTCCTTGTCCTGAAGCTTTTCGATAATGTCCTCTTCTTCCTCTTCCTCAAAGAATCCTAAAAAGAGCCCAAACATAAGCTTTAGTTTTTCCTTAATGCCCATCTTGTTCCATGCTCGCTTTAGTGTTGTCTGGATGTCTCTATCAATTAGGGCAATTTTGATGCTCTCTTTTTCTGCGACATTTATCGCTTCAACAAACTCAGAACCCGGCTTTACCCCAAACTTATCGCCGAGCCTTTTCTGGTAATTGGACAGTAATAAATTAATTAAGAAAAGGAATATCTTTCCCTGCTTTATAATATCCAAGATATTGGTATCTTCCCATTTTTTGATGTTTTTTAATGATTCAAACCTGCCTTCGCAAAGCTCAACGCCCACAACGTCAGGTTTTTCTTTTGTGATAGTCTCTCTTACTTCCTCCACGCTTTCCTTTGATATGTGGACGGTACCTACCAATATGACCTCTTTTCCGCCGATTTTTACTGTTTCCTTTGTCATCTTCTCTACAAATCTGATTTTTAATTTACTTTTAAATATTCCTAGTAAAACTATTCTAATGTCAAATAAGGCAAAGAATAATTTTCCCGATTTTCCCAATTTTTTTCCATATCTTTATAAATTCAAATATTAAATACAAAACGATTCAACAGTTGATTGTATTAACACCAAAGGGAGCCTTCTATGGTAGAAGATGATAATCTCAGCCACAAGGCCAAGGGCAAAAAGAAAAATACTACTTTTGAGCTAGATGATAATTATCTTAATTCTATATATGCCCATCCAAACCTTTCTGTCACAAAAGATGGAATAATTGTTTATGCAAATGAGGATGCCTCAAGGATACTTGGGTACTCGAGAAAAGAACTTATGGGGATGGACGTCACAAATATTTACTCTAACCCCTCCGATAGGAAGGACATTCTTAAGAAGCTCTATAGTAACGGCTCAGTCCAAAATTACACTGTTTCTTTGAAAAGAAAGGACGGCAAGGCAGTTGAATGTGAGCTAGAAAAGTCAATCTTCAGGGACGGCGATGGGAAAATTCTTGGGCATACAGGGATTTTAAAAGATATAAAGTTAGAATCCGATTTAAGAATAAAACTAGAAAAGGACAATCAAAAGCTCTTTTCAGTTTTAGAGCATTTACCTGCTTATGTTTGCCTTTATGATAATGAAAGGAATATAGTTTACGCAAACAAGTACCTAAAGGACAGATTCAAGCGGTATAAAAATAAAAAATGTCACCAAATATTTCATGGAAGAACTGAGCCTTGCGAAAAATGTCCTGTTCTAGATGTATTTGAAAAAAATTCTCCAATAGTTTATCAAACTGTTCAGCTGGACAATAGAACGTATGAGGTTCATGACTACCCCTTCTACGACATCGATGGAAATAAACTAGTTTTGGAGTTGGGGATTAACATCACAGAAAGGATAGATGCAGAAGGAAAACTAAAGGAGCTAAACGAGGCGCTCGAGATAATGAACAAGGTCTTAAGGCACGACATACTAAATGACCTCACAATAGCTTTGAACTTCTGTGACATGATAAAGACAGAGGATGAAGATATAAAAAATAAAGTAATGGCTAGTATTTCAAAGTCTATTGAACTTATACAAAACGTGGGGGAGCTTGAGAGAGCATTCAACAGGAAAATAGATTCAAACGGAATTAAATTATCTAACATCAAAACAAAGATAAAAGAGGTTTCTAAAAATTATCCTGAGATCAAAATAAATACCAAAGGCAGCTGTAATATAATTGTCGACGAATCGATAACGACCGTATTTGATAATATCGTTCGAAATGCCAAAATTCATGGAAATGCGAACAACATAGAAATCACACTAAAAAGAGAGAGCGATAAGTGCGAAATTAGAATCGCCGATGACGGTATAGGTATACCTGACCAATACAAGGACAAGATTTTTGACGAAGGATTTGGTCTTGGGAAAAATAAAGGGTTGGGTCTAGGGCTTTACATCTCAAAGAAGATACTTCAGAGGCAGGGCGGGGATATAGAAGTTATTGACAATACCCCTAAAGGGAGCATATTCGTTTTAAAATTCAAAAGCGAGGGTATCAATGAAATCTGCTA
>CAZFRW010000057.1:0-5458 GCA_964521515.1 uncultured Thermococci archaeon | reverse complement strand
TACAGACTGACTTATGAAATAATTGGAGAAACTGTCCGTCTTCGCTCTTTTAGATTGAGAAAAAAGGTATACGACATAAAATAATACTTTTTTACCCAAACTACTCCATGAACTGGTCTAGGGTCTTGTCAATCCCCCTCTCATCGACTATGTGCTCGATTACTATGTCATAGTTTTTTTCTAGGATTATTTTTTCTAGGTCTTCGGAGATAAACCTTCTGTGGCAGTTGTTATAGTCCTTCTCGCTGCACATTAGCGCCACAGTTTTATTTGACATCAATATATCTCTTAGAAGCTCATACAGCGCATCAATATACTTTTGAGTTTTACGGTACCTATCAAAACCCTCTGGATGTAAGCCCCCGAGTGTATCGCCCCTGAAGAGGTAACTTATGTTGTTTCCTTTTAAGGATCTAAAGAGGTTCTCTTTGTTGTAGTCAGAGACGTATTTACTGTAGGGGTAGGTCCTGATATCTATCAAGAGATCGATGTCAAATTTTTTCAGTATGGCGATAAAATCAGAGATATTTCTGTTGCTGTGCCCTATTGTGTAGACTATCAAGGGATCCCTACCCAATTCATAGCCGGTAAGGGTCTTACTCCCCCCGATCTCATCACTTGTTCTAAGAATAATAGTATCCACGTAGTACTATTAGTAGCGATTGTATATATTTTTTTGCTTGAGATTTCAATATGTTTATAAATGATGAATCTAATTATTATTCGATGAAAAACAATTACAGGATATTTGTAGTATTGGCAGTTCTTGCGATAGTCCTTAGCGCTGGGTGTCTTGGGTCGTCTCAAACCGGCACATCCAAAACAGCCGAATCTTATTACACTGCAGGAGAGCTACTTTTCAATCAGCAGAGGTATAAAGAAGCGATAACAATGTTTGACTCCGCCATAGAGATTAATCCAAATTTCAAGGAGGCATGGGGGTACAAAGGTGTTTGCCACGACCAGCTTGGAGAGTATAGCGAAGCTTTGGTATGCTATGACAAGGTGATATCTATTGATCCAAATGATCTGCTCGCCTGGTACAATAAAGGGCTGATACTTGGTGGCCAAGGAAGATATGAGGAATCTATAGCTTGTTTTGACAAAGTTATCGCTATCGACCCAAAAGATGCTGAAGCATGGTACAACAAGGCCGTTGCTTTAGAGCTTCTTGGGAGAACAGCTGAAGCACAAGTATGCTATAATGAGGCTAAGAGACTGAACCCGAATCTTACATAGGATTTTCCCTTTTTTACTTGTTTTTTTACATATCTCTAAATATAGGTAAAGCTATCATGAAATTTACCGGAGATTGATTAAAATGGCTGAAAAGGAAAATCCCGTATGTACATTTTGCAACTCTAAGAAAGTAATCCCAATTTTCTATGGATACCCAACGTCCAAGGATTTCCAGGAGTACGAAAAAGGCAATCTAAAGTTTGGTGAAACGCTCGTTTTCGGATCTAAGCCAGAATGGTACTGCAAGAAATGCAAGAAAAGTTTCTAAGATGACTGATTATTTCTGCATAAATTTTTATATAAGATAAATTACCTTATGAATGGTCAATTTCAGAGGGTTGGAGGCAGTAAAAATGAAAGAAGAAACAGAGTATATGTTGTTGAAGCTCTTGACTGAGATTTTAAAAGAAATGAAGGCTATAAACAAGAACCTTGAAACGATAAATGAGACTATTGAAGATGTCGGATTCATAGATTTTGAGGATGAAGAGGAAGAAGAGGAGCCTGAGGATCTAGAGGAAAATTAATTTATTTTTTTTCTATTACTAAAATAATTTATATAAAAGATTAGGGTAATCTGATACAATGGAATGGTACTACATAGTTCTTCTTGCCATCCTGATATTTTTTATAATAGTTGCTATTGTTGTGTATATATTTAGAGAGAAAATTTTCAATTGGGCGATGGCTACTCTCCTCGGCGTGTACATCGCATCGCCACTTGACCTGCTTCCTGATTTTATCCCTGTTGCTGGGTGGGGCGATGACATTGCGGCATTTATCTTTATGATCGGATTTATTTACAAGGGGATTAAAATGTTACCCAAGAAAAAGAAGAATGGTAAAATGCAAAGCGCCCCAATCCAAGTTGAACAGATACCAGAGGAAGTTTAGTATAATAACAAATTAACAAATGGCGTTATAATGGAAGACAGAGAGATATTTTACAGAAGAGAAAGGCTTGTACCAAGGGAGCGAAAATTAGTTCCTAGAAAATCCCCTGAAAAGGTATTCACCGACCCATTTATTTTCACATGCCTTGTTATCGTCACCATCATGATACTGATAGTAGTTGTTCTCCATTTTACTTGAATTTCTTAAATTAAAAAAATCTAGAATAATTTTAAATAGTTGAACTCCATATTAGTTTTATATATTGAGATTGGAAACGGAGATACGATGGAAAAGATTCCCATGCCCCAGGAAATCAAGGAAAATTACGAAGAGATTTTTAATCTGCTTGATGATTTGAAGATCAAAAAAGCCCAGACCAGAATAAACAAGCTGCTCAAGACAAATAAGGATGACTCGTTCCTCCACTGGTTAAAGGGGTATGTGTTTCTCTATGCAGGTACCGATAATTTTGAGGACGCAATAAAATCTTTTAACAAGGCGATTAAAATCGACCCCGACAATACCTTTGCCTGGGAGTTTAAGGCCATTAGTTTGAGGTCTATTGGGAGATATGAAGAGGCCATTGAATGCTATGACAGATCAATGGAGCTTGACCCTCTTGACTATTCGGCCATCTACAACAAGGCACTCCTTCTTGAAAAGCTTGGTAAAACTGAAGAGGCCCTTGACTACTACTCTCTTGCAACTAAGATTGACCCGTTAAATTCTCTAGCCTGGGACAGCATGGCAAATCTTTTGGAATCGCTTGAAAGATTTGATGAGGCCCAAGTTTCTAGGAGTAAAATTGAAAAGGACTATCCAGAGAAGATTGTTGGAAAGGAACCTGCTACGCCCGATGAATGGGTACACAAGGGGGAGACCCTCGAAAAGCTAGGCAAATACCTCTGGGCGAATCAGTGTTATGATATGGCCTTAAAGATAGACGAAAATCACCAGGTTGCAAGTGACTTAAAATATATGCTTCTAGAAAAGCATAAGCTTGATGTTGAGGCAAAAAAGGGTATCCAAAGGGCTATGCCTACTCAAGAGAGATCCGTTATATGAGAACAAATTTAAATTTTCTATATTCGTCTCTTGATCTCATTATATTTTGAATCGATGTTTTTTTGAACCTTGTTTAACAGAAAAAATAAGTCTTGGATCTCTTTATCTGTCATTTCATAAAACAATGAACTTATGAAGGCAACGTCCTCACTTGATTTTGACTCCCAGTATCTTCTATTCTTTTCTGTTATTCTTAATCTTAAGACTCTTTTATCTTTTTCATCCTTCTCAATTGAAATCAATCCCTTCTCTTGAAGTTTCAATGCTATCTGTTTGACATTTTGATGGGTTGTGCTTAGGACCTCTGCCACTTCACTCACTGAAGGGGGGTAGGTAAAATATTTTCCTGTGACAGCAATTAACTGCCACTGTTTTGTTGTAAGGTCGTCTTTTCTGAGTTCATTGTCACCAAGGTACTCTAACCTATTACTCATGAAAAATATCTTACCAAAGATTTCAAATGCTTCGGGCCTTATAGTTTTTTCCATTTTCAACTCCTCTTAATCTAAATCTTACCAATGACATATTTAGCAACGACATATGGGCCTATGGCTGTCCAGGCAAGAACAAGCTCCCAAAGTCTCCCTTCAAGGAAATTATAGTCGTGCAGTAATTTTGCCCAGCTGTTGCCCATTACGTAATGGCCAAACAAAAACTCAAATGCGATTGTTGCAAGTAGAAAAGATGCCCCAATCACTATTATATTATGCCCTGTGTATGATGCACCCGTAAATTTCAGCCACAAAAACATGACTATGAAAAATAGCGATATCCCTGTAAAGCAACTTATCTGGTGAGCTGTGAGCTCGCTTACCTTTGGCGCAATTAAGAATTGCCTTATTGAGCCGTTTAATATCGCCACAAATACAAATAATATCCATATTCCAACTGCCTGTAAGTATATCTTCTCCATAAAAATCCTCCATTATAGGTAATATGTTACCTTTGTTTAGTTGTAATTTGATCCGTTTATAAAGCTTTCTATTAGGTAATATATTACCTATATGATTAGTTAATTTTATTAATTTTTGAAACGATGATTTGAATGACGTTATGAAAGAAAAAGAAAAAAGAGGAATACCAAAAGATATTGATGAATATATAAGCGGCTTTCCCAAAGAAGTCCAAGAAATATTACATAATATAAGAAAGACGATAAGAGAAGTGGCGCCTGGTGCAGAAGAGAAGATAAGCTATGGAATGCCGACATTTACGCTTAAAGGCAACTTAGTTCATTTTGCAGCTTATAAAAAACATATAGGTTTCTATCCTACCCCTTCGGGGATTGAAAAATTTAAGAATAGAATCTCAGTTTACGAATGGTCAAAGGGCGCAGTCAAGTTCCCTCTCGATGAACGAGTTCCATTTGATTTGATCAGAGAAATTGTAACGTTTCGTGTAAAGGAAAATTTAGAAAATGCAAAGGCAAAAAAATGAATAGTCAGACTCACCGTAGTTTCAATCCTGAATGTTACAAAAACAATTTTAACTAAAAAAACAATATACTATCATGAAAAACGGCGCCTTTGATTTGGCCAAAGATGACTTGTATCTCCTTCTAAATAGGGGTTACCCAAAGACATATTCATTGAGGTTTGTGAGCGACCATTACGGCCTTGAAGATGAGCAAAGGCATATTCTATCGAGAACTGTTTTCTCAAAATCATACATTGAAGATGTGAAAAGAAAGAAGACTAATCTTAAGGAGATAAAGGGAGAGAATTTGTTTATTGATGGATATAATGTGATAATAACGACTGAATCTGTCCTTATGGGAAAAGCGTTTGTATCGATGGATCAATTGCTTAGGGACACAAGAAATGTTTCAAGAAAACACAGAATAACGAAAGATACTTTGAAGTCGATTAATTTGATACTTGATCTTATAAAAAGATACCCGCCCTGCAAAACACAATTTTATCTTGATAAGATGATGAGTAAGAGTGGTAAGCTTTCAGAGATTCTAAGGAAGGGCCTAGAAGAGAGAAATCTAAACGGTGATTCTGAAACTGTTCTAAGCGTCGATCATATCTTAAAAAATAAGGAAGGCGTTATAGCAACTAATGACTCCGCCATAATATCCCAAGTGAAAAGATTTATTGACCTGCCGTCTAAGATCAAAACTTCCAGGGAAACTTAACGCAGCCCTTAAACTCTTCTAGGAAGTAATCGCCCTTTCCAACTAGGACAAGCGACCTTATTTCAGAAGCACCCTTATTTTTCAGGATGTTTTTAGCAAATTCAATTGTTTCTCCGCTCC
>CAZFRW010000056.1:0-5534 GCA_964521515.1 uncultured Thermococci archaeon | reverse complement strand
TTTAAAGTTTGGAAGTATATTCGGCATCCCGATAGAGCTTCACATCACATTTTTGTTGCTTCTTTTAATTTTTGCGATATTCGGATTCATTCCGTTGCTCATTATTGTCCTGTTATTCACATCAGTTTTGGTGCATGAATTGGCGCACTCTCTTGTTGGAAGGCATTATGGCGCTAAGATTAAAAAGATTACTCTTCTGCCGATAGGCGGGGTATCCCAGATGGAGGCGATACCCAAGGGACACGAATTTGCAGTAGCTGTCGTTGGTCCCCTTACAAGCATAGCCATAGGGGCAATCCTATTCTTGTTTGGATCTCTTTTTGGATTTGGCATGTACTTTGACCTTAATTGGGTCCAGTTGGGCTCATTGACAGACATACCAAGAATTGTGATGTCCCTGAACTTTTTGTTAGGGTTGTTCAACATCATACCGGCATTTCCAATGGATGGCGGCAGAGTCCTACGAGCATTTTTATCCACAAAGATGGACTACCTAAAAGCAACTGAGATATCTGTTAGGATAGGTCAAGGGCTTGCAATTGTCTTTGCGTTTGTCGGTGTTTTTTATAATCCCTGGCTTATCATCATAGCCTTTTTCATATACATGGGGGGCATGGGGGAATACCAGTCGACTCAGATGTCCTCTGCATTAAAAGGGATAAAAGTGAAGGACCTAATGGTAAAGAATGTAGTTACAGTCTCACCATACGATACATTGGAGGAGTTTGAAAAGCTTTTGATAGAAAAAAGACATAAAGGGTATCCTGTTGTCTTTGAAGGTAATGTTTTAGGTATAATAACGACAAATGAGATCCTCCAAGTTCCAAGAACTAAATGGCTCGATACCAAAGTTCAAGACGTCATGGTAAAAGACATTATTCTTGCATCCCCTGATATGGAAGTATTCGATCTCCATACAAAACTCCTAGAAAAGAATCTTGGAAGGGCGCCAGTTTTAGAAAACGGGAAGCTTATTGGATTTATCTCTAAAACAGATATACTAAGATTTACTGAAATACTGATGCTAAAGAGGGACTAAATGAAAGAATTTCTGAAAATTGGTGATACTAACTATATAATTCTTGGCACCGCCCACGTCTATGAGAAGAGTGTCATTGAAGTCCGTGAGGCGATAAGGGAAGAAAAACCGGATGTAGTCGCACTTGAACTTGACCCTGCAAGGCTTGATGCGCTCCTCCATAATGACGAGAGAAAGCCAACGCTTCGTGAGATGAAAGATTTTGGCTTTAAAAATGCATTTTTACTTTTATTTATGTCATACCTACAGAAGAAGATATCTAGCGACACCGGGATTGTTGCAGGAAGGGAAATGATCGAGGCGGCTATAGCGGCTAGGTCTTTAGGGATACCTGTTGCATTGATTGACAGGGATCTTAGGATTACAATACAAAAACTATTAGAAAAGGTTGGATTCAAAGAGAAGGTCATGATTTTTAAAGATGCGATTTTTCCCGATAAAGAGTACACAGTAGACTATATCTATGAAAATCCTGTAGAGCTAATTAATGAGATCAAGGGCAGATACCCTTTCATATATGAGGTACTTGTTGATGAGCGGGATAGGTTCATGGCAGAAAACTTAAAAAGAATACAGAAGGAAAAGGTTTTAGCTATCGTAGGAGCAGGTCATGTTTCTGGGATAAAAAGATACTTAGGTGAAGTGAATGTCTAATTTTACTAAAAAAGAGGTTATTGAACTATTAGTTGCATGGGCAGCATTGGCCATTGCTTTTGGATTTGCATTCAGTGGCGGTGCATACGCATTGAGGGGCATCGAGAATATTATATCCTTTATCTCATCTCTCCCACAATATTTCATTATAGTTGGGGCTGCGTTTTTGCTTCACGAGCTCTCCCATAAATTTACCGCTATTAAATACGGATATCCAGCACACTTTCATCTTTGGCAGATGGGGCTTATACTTGCACTCGGGATGTCATTTGCACTTGGGGTAGTCTTTGCAGCACCCGGGGCAGTTTACATATATGGACTTACAGATGAGAAGAAGGATGCAAAGATATCACTTTCAGGACCACTAGCAAATATGATAGTTGCAGTTTCTTCTCTTGCTCTTTTTAGATTCACATTCATCCCTCTATTGGGGCAGATTGCATATGTCAGTGCATTTATCGGTGTATTCAATCTCCTGCCATTTGGACCGCTTGACGGGACCAAGATATTCCGCCATGAGAAAATTTGGTGGATTGCATTGATGGCGATTGGCGTTATTATAATTCTGACCATATAGGTAGTTTTGAGGGGAGTTTTCCTCCCCATACAACATCACGGTAGCCTTTGGGGTCGGTGTCGCCTTCAGTACTAATCAAAAGAATTTCTGAATCCTTTTCAATTTCTAGATCTTTTTTGATATGCATGAGCACACCAAGACCAATTGCGCCACTTTCTCCAGAAATGACTTTTTTGTCGCCTTTCAAAGGATTGCCCAATACCCTCATTGAGAGAGCAGAAAGCTCATCTCTGCACGATACAAAAACATCTGAATAATCGCGATGAATGTCCCACGCTATTGGATTTGGGACGCCGCATGACAACCCCGCCATGATCGTCGAAAGATCACCTTTTGCCCTGTGGGGTTTTCCATCATTTATCTGAATCGATTCATAAAAACAAGCCGCGTTATCCGGCTCAACAATTATTGAAACTGGTCTTTTCTTACCATAGGTTGAATTAAAGTAACCAACACCAGAAGCAGAAAAAGAGCCCACGCCCGCCTGGAGAATCATGTGAGTTGGCACATCGCTTCCTTTCTCTTTTATCTCTTCCATCACTTCATCAAAAAGAACTGTGTACCCCTGCATGATCCATCGTGGTATGTCTTGATAGCCTTCCCATGCGGTATCAGATATCACCTGCCATCCTTCATTTTGACCGTCTCTTGCCATCTTCTCCACAGCATCGTCATAGTTCCCATCTATCACTACAGCCTTAGCTCCGGTCTTTCTTATAGCTTCAATTCTTTGGGGAACTGTTCCTTTTGGTAAATAAATAACGGCCTTCTGTCCAAGCTTCATAGAAGCCCACGCAACACCAAGCCCATGATTCCCATCTGTTGCAGCTGAGAATGTCAATTCGCCTACATTTTCCTTAAAAGATGGGGAAAATATATCTGATATAGAAATACTCTTGCCGGCCATTTCTTCCAATGTCCTGTAAATAGCATAGATGCCGCCAAGTGACTTAAAGGAGTTGAGTCCAAATCTGTAGGATTCATCCTTCACCCATATTTTACCTACGCCCAGTTTTTCTGAAAGCTTTTCCAAAGATATAAGAGGCGTCCTTTGATACTCTTTCATACCAGAATAGACGGACCTAATCTTTTTTGCAACATCGCTTGAAACAAAATCAGTTGAAGCTTTACCAGTAGAATAATTACGTGCCTGTTCATTTATGATATAAGATAAATAATCACCCATGCTCGACCCTGACCCCTTCGTCAGTTGTTTTTGTTCTGATGGGTATGCCCCCGGCAATCTTGATGGCTGTCTCAACTTCTCTCTGTTTGTTTGGTGCAAGCGCATACATGCACCCTCCGCCACCAGCGCCTGTTATTTTTGCACCCAAGGCCCCAGAGATCCTTGATGCAAATACAAGCTCAGACAGTTCTTTTGTAGAAACACCTATGGATTCAAGAAGACCGTTATTGATGTCCATCAAAGCGCCGAGTTCTTTTAGGTCACCGTTATCGATCAATATTTTCTTTCCCTTTTCTGCTATCTCCCCCATGGCATCCATTATATCGTCAACGATTTCCGGATACTCCCCCTTCAAAGCCTTTACTTTTTCGAGAAGAATCTTTGTGCTTCCCTTTTCTCCAGTATACCCAACTATCAAGGGTAGTTTTGGCGCGGAAAATCTTTCAATCTTCCCTTTCTTGAAATAAAGACCCCCTCCAAGAGCCGAGACTGCGGGGTCAATTCCGCTTGAACTTCCCTGGACCTCAAATTCAACTTCTTTTCCCATTCTTGCTATGTCCTCGTTTGTGAGTTTCATTTCAAGAAGTTCTGAAAGAAGCTTTAATGTCGGGACAACAACGGCGGCAGACGAACCAAGCCCGGCGCCAACAGGGATATCTGACCTTATAGAAATCTCAAATCCTTTCCTTGAACCGTATTCACTAAATATCCTCTCAATTGCCGATTTAACATAGGACACCACAAAGCCAGCCTTACCATAATCTGTCCCTAAAAAAACCTCTTCTTCAGAAAAGGATATACTAAGCCCAGGTATCTTTAGATCATTTGCATGAATCTTAATTATTTTTTCATTCAATAGCTTTCCATCGGTATAAGTTCGTAAATCTATTGCTGAAGCTATCGCACCTTTTCCATAGACAACGGAATGCTCTCCAAACAGGATTATTTTTCCTGGTGCAGAGACTAACATTTGATCCCCACCGATCCATAACCTACTACAGCACTATAATCTCCAGATGTTTCAAATGAATTCGAATAGTCTAAAATTCTTGCCTTTTTTGCCCCTAACTCTTTCATACATGTAAGCATTACTGAAAGTGGGCCATAGCCGCATGTAGTGTAGTCCTTACTATCTATAAATTTATACAATCCGTCTACATCAAAATTCTCGGCCATCTTCAGGATCTCCATGTCATTATTCTCTATCCATGAAAGAATCTCTTCCTTACTGCCCTTAACAGGATTATACCCAAATCGACTGCCATAATGGACCAGGTCACTTGAGGCTATTACGCCTAACGGCTCTTTGCTTGATTTAGCAATTGCCTTCCCTATCTCAACAGCTGTTTCTTTATCCTGAATCCCCATACATATCGGGACAAAAGTTATGTCTTTTTTTATGTACTGTAAAAATGGTAGCTGGACCTCTATTGAATGCTCATATTTATGGGCTGAAGAATCGACCCCTACAAACCCTGATTTTTCAACTATTTTTGAGGCAAGCTCCTCATTGATTTTTACTTCTCCAAAAGGCGTTTCCCAAGACCCTTTATCCATCAGTGCCACAGGAAGGCCTAAACCGGTGTGATTTGGCCCAAGAATAACAAAAGTTTCTGGAGTGGAATTTGATAAATAATAATATGAATGTGCTTGAGTTTTACCAGAATAAACGTATCCGGCATGGGGGCACAGTACCCCAGCATATTTTCCTTCATCGATAAAATCAATATCCCTCTTTGCTTCTTCCATAAATTTTTCAATCATTTTCTGGAGTCCCGATTTATCTCTTGGATAAAAACTTCCTGCAACATAAGGGGGACGATACATATTTAATCTTTTGACCTTGAAATTTATATGCCTTTCTTATTAATTTATTTTTATAATATTCAAAATTATTCTTTTTTAATTTCTATAAATGATAAAAAAATAAGCATTATCTTTAATCTTCATTAATTTTAAACTTTATTTTTGAGAGAAACATTTATAAGTTGCCAACAAAGATTACACTATAATCTAAGGCATTGGGACCCGTAGCCCAGTGGATAAGGCGACGGCCTTCTAAGCCGTAGATCGAGGGT
>CAZFRW010000055.1:0-5543 GCA_964521515.1 uncultured Thermococci archaeon | reverse complement strand
TTTTCATTCCTCTTCCATAGAATACTTCTTCTTTCATTTTATCACCAAAACAATACAATCACTTATACTTAAAAGGATTTCTATAACCTAAATCTTTTAAGGTCAATAGCCCCTTCAGGGCACTGCTCATGGCAACAGTAACACCTTATACATTTGCTGTAGTCTATTTTTGCAGAAACTTTGTCTATTTTAATTGCATTTTCAGGGCAGCTTCTCATGCATACTCCGCACCTTATGCATTTTTGTTTCATAACTCTTGGTTTTTGAACAAACAATTTTCCAAATATTGGCGATACAATCTTATTGTACATATATATTATCTCGGTGGAACTATCACCATGGAAAGTCCTCGGAAGTTTGAAATCAGGCATCTCAACAACATCCCCTAGTACCTTATATGAACCGTTTGTAACCTGATTATCTAAACCAACTTTTAGGTATGGAACATTACTATGGGATAAGCCGATAATTTCAGAAAAAACAAAGTCAAGGGAAAAAGGATCCTTTGAGCCAACTATGACTCCCGTGTTCCTCGGAGTTCCATTCAACGCTGGGCCCTCGCCTTCAAGAGATATTATGCCGTCCATTATGCTAAGTGCAGGATTAGTTGTATTCAGGATGTCTATTAGTGCTTTAGAAAAGTCTTCTATATCCTTAAATCTAGAATGGTAGCTAGTTTTTTCAATTCCAGGTATTGCACCAAACATATTCTTAACTGCGCCTGTAATAAAAGTCAAAGAGTGAGTTTTCATCTTTGGTAAATTTATAATTACATCTGAATCTGCAAGTTTTTTTAAGATTCTTACTTTCTTTAATAAGAGCCCATTTTTTACTTCAATTGTTTCAGTAGAGGTATCGAAGTTTAAAAACTCCCTGTAATCATTAAATACGTCCCAGTAACCAGTTGATTTATACAAATGCTTAAGTGAATGTTTGTTAAAAGGTATGCCGCTTCCTGGACTGTCTATAACAAGAGGCTCACCGCCAACTTCAATAACTCTTTTAAAAATTTCAAATGTGAACAAAGGATGGGTAACAATACCTTTTGAAGGGGCAGAATACACAATGAAGTTTGGCTTTAATGCAACTGTATCCCCTTTTTTTACAAACCTATCGATACCGCCCAAATCACTTAATACTTTATCTATGGCTGCCGGGAGACTTTTCTCGTAGTCTAGAGCTTTTCTAACAGATACTATTTCAGTCATGTTTCATCAAATAAGAAATTCCTTCAATCAAAAAGTCAGTGATTGTACTTTCGACTTCTTTTCCAACAGTCTTTTCAGGGGGATTTTCCATTTCAGAGGCTTTATCGAGAAATTTCCTGCTTTGAGAATCCTGATGAATAAATAGCAAGATCCCCAAAAGTAGAACAATAACCCCCGTAATAACAAAAATAATAGAGTATCCAAATCCAACTAGGAAAAGGAACAGCGACGAAAAAAACATTGTGAAAAATAGGGCGATTCCCCCCTCTCTTTTTCTTCTTGAATCTTCCAATAGTCTCCTGTGCTTAAGATTATAATAGTCAGATTCCATTAAATCACCTTAAATCCTGGAAATCTTTTTAGGATCATTCCTTCGGTCTGGAATATCCTGTTGTAGTCCAAAAATCTTTTTGCGGATAAAAGTCTTTCCTTATTCTCGGCGTAAAGCTCAACTATAACGTCATCCTTTTCAACACGGTCTCCGACCTTGTAATTTAATAAAAGCCCACCACCTTTGTCAAAAGGAGCGCCTAATATCTTTGCAACTTTAACAATAGTGTCGTTATCAACTTTAGTTATATACCCAGAATCTTCAGACAATATACTCTCAGTGTATTTCCCTACTGGGATCTCTTCCGGTTTTATGTCTGAATCTCCACCCTGCGCTGCAATAATTTCTCTAAATTTCTCTAAAGCTTTGCCACTTTCAAGAATGTCTCTCGCCATCTCCTTACCTTTGCCAACCTGGGCCTTCTTACCAAGTTCAAGTAGTATTCCAGCAAGGCCAATAGCTTTTTCAGTAAGGCTACCGCTTTGTTTTCCTTCTAATGCGAGTAAAGCTTCCCTTACTTCAAGGGCAGGCCCAACAGCATTTCCAATCGGTTGGCCACCATAAGTAACTGCAACTTCTACATGCATCCCAAGGACAGATCCAAGTTCTGTAAAATTTGATGCAAGTTTTCTTGCATTTTCCCATGTGTTAATTTTAGTTCCTTCTCCCATAGGCATGTCAATCAAAAGATACTCTGCACCCATCGCGTATTTTTTGCTTAAAACGCTTGCAAGGATGATGGGTTCGGGGTCTATATGGAGCCTTCTCTCAACTTCAACTATCTTTTCATCAGCGGGTGAAAGATTTAAAACACCGCTCCACGCAAGGCATCCGCCAGTTGTTTTGACAATTTCCTTTAATTTGTTTGGTGAGAAATCAACAGGAGATATCACCTCAACAACATCTGCAGTGCCGGCTGGGGAGGTGATCGCTCTTGAAGAAGTTTTAGGTATATAAAGTCCGGTAGATGCGACTATTGGTATTGTGAGGAGGGCAGTTTTATTGCCTGGAACACCGCCAATACTGTGGACATCCATCACTGGACTTTTATCAAATTTTATCATTGTACCTGTTTCTGCCATTGCACGAGTAAGGTACTCTATTTCTTTTGTAGAAGTTCCAAGGATTTGAGTTGAAGTAAGAAAACTGGATATTATTACACTATCTATATTGCCGTTTATTATGCCACCAACAAACTTTGTTACCTCTTCCTTTGTAAGTATTTTGCCTTCTAGTTTCTTTTTTGATATATGGGCAAGCTCCATATTTACATCGGGTAAAACGTCAACAATATCATTTTCTAGATGATTATAATGTTTTGCTTTTTTCAGTGGCACGCCAATAAACCCATCTTTGACGATTTCATTTGTTAATACGGCAGCAGATGAATATGAAGAATCAGATTTCTTTACAATAACCTTTTCTCCAGGGTCAATTCTCTCTTTTATAGCATCATTAACATTCAAAAAGACGATATCCTGGTTTTCCTGGATATCAAGATACTTTATTTTAAGCTCCATAATTGTTATATTGAATAATACTAATAAAAGAGTTACGATTTTTTTATAGATTCTAGATAGGCATTAAGCGACGGCTTTAAACCTTTTTCTTTGGATATCCTTCTAATATCTTCTAAGGCCCCTGAACCATACTGAAGTGCTTTCTTCTTGCGGGTTATAATCTCTGGTGGCGCACCTAATCCCAAAGCAATCTCTCTAAGAATATGTTTTCTTAACTCATCATTTGAATCTTTAAGATTATACTCTCTCTCTATCTCCATCCCAATTCTCTTGACATCTTGATCCAAAAAAGGTGATCTAAATTTTATGTCAAAACTATCAAAAATCTTGTATTCCCTCTTAGAAAGTATACATTCTAGCTCGTTGACATCATTATTTCTTAAATTAGTTGGGTCTTGGCCTTTAGCCAAAGCCCTCCTATACTTGTCATATCCAAAAAATAGTTCATCTGCGCCCTGTCCCGATAGGCATATGCCAAAATTATCCTGATTTATTCTTTTTGCAATAAGATAAAATGTGGCACCTATCAAAACGTCAAGGGTGTTATCTGCTCCGATTAACTCTATCGTTTTTTCAATTCCGTTAATTATTTCTCTATCTGATAAATTAATTATCTCTAGGGGGCACTCTAAATATTTTGAGGCAATTTTTGAGTAAATAATGTCTTTTGAACTTTCATTTCCAATTGTGTACAGTATTGGATTTGAATACTTTTTAACTAAAGCTGCTGCAATATAACTATCAACGCCACCAGAAAATGAGACGGGTACATATTCTCTTTCTTCTACTAACTCAGAAACAGATTTTGAAAGAGAGTTAAGAAGTAATTCCTTTAGCTTTATCATACAATCTCATATTCCAGACTTTCACCATTTCTTGAATAAAAGAAGTAGTCTCCTCTTTCATAAGGATATCTAACTATTATGTGGACCTTACCATAATGGGAGAAAAAGTTAAGATCTCCTTCTGAAGGTAAGCCGTTTCTAGTTGGGTGTGAGTGAACAGTACCTACTATAGTTGTGTCGATTGGAAGACTGAAATGTGAAATTGTAGATGAGCTTTTCCCAAATATACTAAAAGGAGAAAAAATAACTTCAGAAATTACTCCTTTAATATCTCTCAAAAAAGCAGCGAATTCATTTGGATATGTATTTTTTGCAGCGTGCGTTATGAAATCTAAGAGATTGTTATCTATCTTTATCAATAGATTTCATTCCTTATTCTCATCATCCTTATTTTCAATCCTTTCAATCTTTATTCTGAAAGGAAGTATTGGAGTTTTAATCTCTTTTTTTTCTTTTGTTGCCACTTCAAGTTTCAGGAAGTCGTTAAGTTCTTTTTCAAGTTGACCAATCTTTCGGTCTACGAGTTTTGAAGGAGAAACAGCATTGTACCTTTCTGGATCTCCGGGGATCTTCTCCACTACTTTCATCTGTTCCATTGACAACAAAGATTCACGGCACGTGCTTGGGTATATTGCTGTTCCTTCTGCAATGCTGTCATACGTTGAATTGCCCTTATTTAAGAGGTATAGGTAGATCTTAACCTTCGATTCTGTATCTAAAAAGAACTTTAGCATTTCCATTAATCCTTTATCTATGTCACTTTTCTCTGGAACATTGATTTTTAATTCCTTAGCATATTCTTTCATTCTATCACCTGTCTTTTATTTATTTTTTCTTATATATAATTTACTATCGTGATTTTAGAACTTCTATTTTTCCATTTTTCATGAAAGCTACTTCACATTTAGAGGTAAATATTCCATTTTCAAATATGCCTGGTATGTTATTAAGCTCTTTTTCCATAGATTTAGGATTTTCAATAGGCGTAAATAGATCAATTATGAAGTTTCCATTGTCTGTTATCAAAGGCCCATCTTTTTTATCTGTATTTCTTAATACTGGCCTTCCAAATGAAGATAATAATTCAAAGACCTTCCTGTAAGCCATTGGAAATACTTCAATAGGAATTGGAAAAGATTTTCCAAGTTGTTCTACGAGCTTTCTCTCTTCACAGATAACAACAAATCTCTTTGCGCTGTAATCAATTATTTTTTCCTGTAAAAGAGCTCCACCTCTACCTTTGAGAAGACATAAATCTGGGCTTACTTCATCTGCACCGTCAATTGCTATATCAATATCATGTTCGTCAAGACTTGAAATCAGAATCTTTGATTCTACGGCCAAAAGTTTTGCTTGAAAAGAGGTTGGTATCCCGTAAATTGATATACCTTCTTCTCGTATTCTTCTCCCAAGTTCGATTATAGTATAAGCAGTAGTGCTACCTGTTCCAAGCCCCACGACATCTCCATCTTTTACTAGAGAAGCCGCATATAGACCTATAGATTTTTTATCGTCCAAGATATCTTCCAACCTTTATTTCTTTCTTAGTTTGACTGAGTTTTCATATTCTTCCATAGCCTTCTCAAGTCTTTTCATATCATCAATTAGATCTTTTGTACTATCTACTTTGCCATATGGG
>CAZFRW010000054.1:3491-5578 GCA_964521515.1 uncultured Thermococci archaeon | reverse complement strand
TTGGTCCAAAGCCAGTGCTTTTTACAGAAATTATCCAAGAAACTGTCTCTTCTAGGGTAGCGTTCTGCGTAGAGGGAGTTTTTTCTATAGTAACAGCACCTTGATAAACTGTGATTGGTTTGGTAAAAGATAATATGGCAGATGTATTGTTATAATCATAGCCTCCATTAAGAGAAATGTTACCAACTTCGGCATTACACAAAGTGTTAAGTCTAATCTTTATTTTATCGTTAACCCCAGGACCTAATAAAGGAATATTGTAAGTTAAAGGGTCCGTAGTGCTAAATCCAGTCGGCAAAGATACCGTATAATTTATATTACTAGCAGTTAGAGTACTTGAAGTATTTCTTAAAGTCACATTATAATCGTAGGGATAGCATACATAAACGGATGAATTTCCGTCTATAGTTACATCTATTATCTGCCCAGACACAGATATTAAAGAAAAACTTAATATAGATACTAATAAAATAAGTATAAACGATGGTTTATTCATGTAAAATAAATTAAATTATAGATTATAAGTTTATCGTTTTTTAGCCATAAGAATATTTATCTATTACCGATTATTTATTATCATTATATATTTAAATTTAGGATCTAATAATTAAAATAAAAAAATATTAAAGTCCCTTGAATGCTTTGTCGATTAGTTTTTTCTCGGGTGGTTTTGTCAGCAGACTTACAATTATCATAAGTGCAACTGATATTGGTATTGCAATGAAAAATGGGTCAAGCTGTGTCAAAGAAGCTTTTGCATTTAGTAATACTGGTTTACCAAATATCCATTGGCACACTCTCAAAGGCTCTGATTCAGATGTCTTAAAGAATAGTGTCCATATCAGCCAGGATAAAAATCCTCCAGTCATTGAAGCTATTGCACCGATTCTTGTAGCCCTTCTCCAAAACAAAGCTCCTGTGTAAGCGGGCAAAAATACCGCACTGCACATACCCATGAATATTGTTGTACCTCTAGCAATTACTGCCGGCGGAAGTATGTAACCCAATGCAAGTGACACTAAGACAGTTGCACCAATGCCTATTTTTGTCACAGTTACAGCGTTAATCTTGTCTGATGACTTTCTTATCCATACATGATAGAAGTCATGCCCAAATGAAGTACCCATAGCGTGGAACTGTCCAGAAATAGTGGACATTGCTGCGGAAATTAGAGTAACCATGAATAGTATAACAAACCAACTTGGGAATCTGTAGTTCACATATTCAGGTATCACAGAATCGGTCCAGTAAACATACTCGGAAGGCCTCCCAACAAGTTTACCACTTTCATCGTATTTGAAGTACAAATCCCGGATCTGTTGATTTGTTAGTCCTGGTTTATATTCAGCTTTAATTACTTCCACACCCTCTTTTTCAAAGTATGCGTTAGTAAGCGATCCGACTGTAAAAGCAACACCTGTCATCAAAAGGATGAAAACTCCTCCTATCCCCACAGCTTTAGTGAGGTCACGTTTATTTTTTGCAGTCATGCAACGGACGGCAAGCTGAGGTTGTGCAAGTACCCCTACACCCACCCCAAATATTAGGCCCATAAGAACAGACCAAAATATACCTTGTGTGTCATTTAGACCACTAGCGTCTGCGGGAGTATTACCTAAACTCATAGTAGGAAAAGAAGTAAATCCTTGATGGCCAAATATACTAAGAGGCGCCCCTTTATTAGTAAGCAATGCATAAGAATCTGTAAATTGAAAATTCTCAAGTGACTCGTGGGCCGCTGTTACGCCCCCAAATGCAGCATAAGTGCCTACTAAAAGCAATATCATTCCAATTGCCATTATTGTCCCTTGTAATGCATCGGTGTATAAGACTGCTAGTAATCCCCCAAATAGGACATAACCTGCAACTATCCCCGTCATTACAATCAAGGCAAGATTAAAATTCAGATTAAATGTTGATTCAATCATTCTTGCCGCTCCAATTATGACGACAGAAGCATACAAAGGCATGAATATAGTGATGAGGAGACCAAAGGAACCTTGTAAAGTCTTGGAATTGAATCTCTTACCAACAATTTCAGGGAATGTGAGTGCACCTAAATTTTGTCCAACGTGCCTTGCTCTGTT
>CAZFRW010000054.1:0-3391 GCA_964521515.1 uncultured Thermococci archaeon | reverse complement strand
GAAATTCCGAACATTTTAAACCACGAATAGAATAACAGGACGATATTTATAAATATTTCGCTTGTAATACGAATTTTTAAATAAAATTATAATATAACTATTATAATAAAAATTTATTAATTGAATTAATTAATTATATGGTAAAATAAATATTATTTCAAATATCGGCATACAATATCTTTAAATATTGTATAATCCTCTATTTTTATATTAACACATTAAAATTAAGATGGGATTTTGATGGAACTTTGGAATTTTATTCTTAACAGCCAGAAGCGAATGGATATACTGGATGAATTGTCCCTTACTAATCCTCAAAAAAGTCTTGATATTGCAAAGAAACTAGAAATGAGATGGCAGGATGTTTCTACCCAGTTAAATCTCTTTGTTGAAAAAAAGCTTGCCGCCAAGGATGGAACCCAGTTTTATTTATCCAAACAGGGGCAAATTTACAAATCACAGATCAAAAATCTCCAAGACCTAGAAAACAATGTCGAGAAATATTCCGATTTTATTGAAAAACACAATATAGAAAAGATCCCAAACTGTTTTGTTAGAGATTTCTTGAGCTGGGAAAAAAATAAATTGAGTCATCTTACATCCCTTGATGTCTTCCCATTCATCTCAAAAAATGTAAAGGGTTCTAAAACTGAGCACCTGGGAGTATTCTCTAGGATTTCAAAGGACATCCAAGATATATTTTCAGGAATGGGTGATGGCGTAAACCTTAGGATAATATATCCAATAGAAGAAATAGACAAACTGAATAAAAATGACTATCTCTTGGATAATCAAAAATATGAAGTGAGATTTGTAGAGAGAAAGGATATGTACTGCGTTATGCAGGTGTGCGATAGGAATTTTTCTTGGATAGGATTTGAAGATCATAAAAATGAATTTGATTATCTTAACATAATAGAAGGGAATGATATTAGATTTTTAGACTGGTCGATATCAAACTTTGAATTCCTATGGAAGAATTCTAAAAAACTTTAGGGATATAATGGATTTTCCGGATAGATTAACAAAGGCGTTTGGAGTAACTGAAAAACATTTTGATTCTATAAATATCGAAAGGGCAATTTTTTTATCTTACCACTGCGATCTAAAAGACTGCAAATTCTGCTATATGTCTACTATTAAATCTAGCCCAAAAAAAGGATTGAGGAGTATTGAATCACTTTTTGCCGAAGCTTTTCTTGTAAAAATGGCAAATTGGAAGGTGGAGTTTTTATCTTCAGGTTATGGCGTTTATGATACCAAAAAAATAGCAGATATAGTCAAAGGGATTGCGTGTATAACAGGTGATCCAGTATGGCTAAATACTGGAATACTTGAAAGAGATGATCTATCTGTTTTCGAAAATGAATTGAAAGGTGTTACTGCGTCTATAGAAACTTTTACTGAAGAGCTCTTTCAAAAACTGTGTCCTTCAAAAAACTGGGATAAGCTCATGAATTTCTTAGATGTTGCAACTGAGCTTGGATACAAGAAAGGCGTTACAATAATACTGGGCATTGGTGAGAAGAGGGAAGATCTTGAAAATCTTTTTGAGATAATCAAAAATTACAAAATAGATAGAGTGACATTTTATTCCTTAAATCCCCATAAAGGTACTATTTTTGAAGATTCAGTGCCCCCGACTTCTTTATATTATCTTGATGTTGTATCAGAAACAAGATTAATGTTCCCAAAACTAGAAATCGTTACCGGTATTTGGTCAGATAGAATAAATCTAGTAGGACCTCTATTATTGGCAGGTTCAAACGGGATAACAAAGTTTTCATGGAAAAAGTTTTACGGATCAAAACTTGGAAAATCTCTCACTTCAGAGATACAAGAATTTGAAAAGATTTCAAAAAGAAGATTCAAAGGGAGCATGACGGATATATCGCTGTTACAGAATAAATTGAAATTCCCCAAAGATCCTATATATAAAAATGAAGCTGTTGAGAAAGAGATAATTGAGAGATCAGACCTAATAAAAGAAAGGATAGAATCCTATATTTCTGAGATCAGTCTACTTAAATGAGTCAAAAAATTCCTTCAAATCTTTCTTTATAGGTTCTGGTAAATGGTGCCATCGAACACCTTGAATAGCCCCTTCTAACGCTTGAAGCATACTAAAACATGCAGTGTTATCAATAGCTTTTATTCTAATAAATGCCTCCTTACTCCCTAATTCAATAAGTTTTTCGGGGGTGTCAATTCCAACAGATATGAGTTTCTTACTCCCTTCTTTGCCTATATTTGGCATTTCAGTTAACTCCATAATTAATCACTTTTCAGCTTTTTGTTTTCTTCGAAATATTTTCTTTCCTCTATCAAGTCCAAAATTAACCTATCAAAATTCCAGTTTATATTATGCTCTGTTAGAACACAAAATAAAGGTTTTGCTATATTAATATCAGAAAAATTATATAGTAGATACCTTATTTCCTCGTCCAAAAAATCCAGAAACATCAAAACTTTATCCTGTTTATCCTCAAAGAAAACATTTTCGTTACTTTCAATTATATCTGCTATTTTGATATTTTCTTTTCCAGAAGCAGAACTTATTTCTAGGCTAATGTCAAGTTTATTATCAAAGAAGGTCTTTAGCTTATTAACATCCTCTTCAGAATACCCATAAACAACGATGTGCTTTTGTTTTTTCATCGAAAGGAATAATATTTTTATCCTTATAACTTCTTTGTAAAGATTTTTGGATTATACATGCTTGAAATAGAGATCCGTTTTTATGAAAGGTATGATTGCAAGTTCAATGGCAGAAATGTAAAGATCTTTTCTCTCAACAACTCCATCGGTTAAAAATCCAACAGCACCACCTTTTCTTTTTATTTGAGGATCTCCTGTTACCTCGGCCATTAAGTCTCCAAGTTCAACTCCATCGAGAACTTGTTCCATAGCGTCACTCCATAGTTCAAACATAGGAGAAGTTCCAAATCCAATATTGCCCTTAGTATCCATTATGCACACTACACCAATGCCAAACCACTTTGAATAAATATTAATGACGCCCCCTTCAATACCCACAAAAAAAGATGCGCCAATTTTTGCCGTGTCATTTAATTTTCTTAAGACTTTGACACGGTGCTCTGCACCTTCAAAAGTTTCTTCATCTATAGGCTGGTCAGACACTGAACTGGGAACTTCTACTCCTTCCACTTCAAGATCTTTAAAATAAGAAGAAAATGCTTCCTTTGCAGCATCTATCTTCACAGGATTTTTAGAGCCGACTAGAATCTTCATTAAAAAGCTTATATTAAATTTACTTATATATTTTCTGGAAAACTTAGAATTATTCTCACGAAACCTTTAAAAACTCTTTATAACTCATTTGTCTATCTTATGGAATGTGGATTCAAGCGAAACGCTTGCCGAACCATAA
>CAZFRW010000053.1:0-5753 GCA_964521515.1 uncultured Thermococci archaeon | reverse complement strand
TGCGGGCCACCGAGTCGTCCGTGGAGCCGTTGTCCACCACCAGCACGCGGTGCGGCGTATCCTGCTGCGCCAGCGAGGCCAGGCAGGCCAGCGTGTCGCGTGCGTTGTTCCAGTTGAGGACGATGGCGGTGAAGCTCACTCTTGGCTCTCCTCGCGCTCGAGCTCCCACATCTTGACCAGGATCACCTCGGCATAGATGGCCATGAGTATCGAGAGAATGAGCCCGTGCATGCCATCACGAAAACCCTGTCCGCTGACGTACCGGCGCCAAAAGTCAACCAGTGGATGGTAGAACAGCTTGTACCAGCCAAAACGCTTGCCCGCCGCACGACGCTTCTCAGCCTCCCCCGAGGTGTAGCGGTTGAGCTTTTCCATGAACTGGGAGACGCTGGTGTAATTGATGTGCTCGACCGCATTGTCCAAATCAGGATCGTAGGTGATGCTTCCCACTGTTCCATCGATCACAGGCTGTGAGTGCACCTCCGCTCGCCAGGTCACGGCGCTCTTCTTGAACAGCCGGATGAGGCCGGTCTCCCGATTACCCTGCCAACCGGTGTACCGAACCCAGCGGCCAAAGATATGGTCCTTGAAGGGCAAGCGATAGGCAGCGTGTGGCCCTCCGGCGCTCACAATGGTGCGAATCTGTTCCGCAAGTGCTGCTAGCACCCTCTCGTCCGGATCAAGCACGAGAAGCCAGTCACAGGTGGCGTGCCCAAGTGCTAGGTTTCGAGCACCCTCCACGACACCTTCGTGACGAATTGACAACACTGTGGCGCCGTATCGGCGACAGATGGCTGCTCCTTCATCGGTACTGCCCATGTCGGTGACGACGATTTCATCGGCCCAACGCACGCTGTCGAGGCAGGCCGGCAAGAGGTCTGCCTCGTTGTAGATATTGAGCACCACACCGACTGTCGTCACCGTGCCTCCGTCCACAATTGCCGCGTGGCTCGTGACCGAACATGGCAACGCTTGGAGACGACGTAGGCGGGGGCAGCGAGTGCCCCCAGCGCCGCACTGACGTACGCACCCAGCAGGTGCGCGCTAGCTGCATAGCGCAGTTGGGCCCACTCCTGAGCCAGCAACTGCCGCCAACAGCGCCCCAGGTCGCCCAGTCCAAGGTTGGTCAGGATCATCCACCAGCGGTTGCGTAGGGTGGTCCTGACGTAACGGGCATCGCGCCTGGACGAGGTGTGCCCGCCGTGGTAGGCGACCGCTTCCGGCACGAATTGGCAGCCCCACCCGCTCAAGTACACACGCCAATCGAGGTCCGCATCCTCATACCACATAAAGTAGCGCTCATCGTAGAACTGACCATCCCACGCGACGGCATCCAGAGTGGCGCGCCGGTACAGCGGCGCTGCCCCCTGCGCCCCAAACACCCACGGGCTATCATCGAATTGCCCTGTGTCCACTTCACCGTGGCCCCGCGAGCGGGGAGCGCAGCCGGCTCCCATCTCCAGCCCCGTAGTATCGATCACATCTGCTGGCTGCCATGAACTGTCCATGCAGAGCAGTTTGCCGCATGCAGAGCCCAATCGAGGATCTTCCTCGAGCCTGTCGATCAAGGCTTCAATGAACCCCGGCTCCATGCGGATGTCGTAGTTGAGCGGCATGACATACGTGCCGCGTGAGGCGTGGATGCCCTGATTCTGAGCCACCGCAAAGCCAACGTTGGCTGTGTTCTGGATCACCGTCACCTGTTCGCGGGCAGACACCGCGGCCAGTGATCCGTCCGAGGAAGCATTGTCGACCACGATCAGTTCCCAGTTCGGATACGCCTGCTGAGCGATGTACCCAAAGCAGCGGGCGAGCTGCCCACCGGCGTTGTAGTTCACGATGACGATAGAGACCAGCGGTGCCTCGGTCATCGGGCCTCCGCCAGAACCGCCGCAAACTGTTCCTCCAGGCGATCGACGGCCCGTTGCCAGGTCCACTCGGTCTCCACGTACCGGCGGCCGGCTGCACCCATGCGTTCCGTGAGTGATCTGTCCACCAGCAACTTGAACAAGGCGTCGGCAATGGCCTGGCCGGTTCGCGCCGCGATGAAGCCTGTCTCTCCGTCTCGAACCGTCTCCGGATAGCCGCCCGAGCGCACCGCCACCACGGGCGTCCCGCAGGCCATGGACTCCAGCGGTGTCAGGCCCAGCCGCTCGCCCTCGGCACATGCCAGCAGTGCTCTTGCCCGCGAGTACAGCGCGGGCATGTCGCTCACGGACGGCCGCTTCACCGTAAAGTCCACTCCCGCCACATGGGCACGGGCATAGAGTGAGTCCTCGGCGCTCTGAGAGCCAGAGGCAGCAGCCACCACCAGCGAGGGGCGGATGTTGGCCGGCAACAGCGACACGGCATCGATCGCCACATCGTGGCCCTTGTATGGGGTCAGCGCCCCCACCGAAAGCACGTAGTCATCGCGTTCGGCGCCCGTCGGCGCAAAGCCCTGCTTGTCGACGCCGGGATACACAACGTGCGGCTGGGCGCCATAGCGCTCACCTACAATGCGACTCGTATACACGGAATTGGTGAGGATTCTCCCTGCTTTGCGAGCATTTGCACGGTCGACACGCATCACGAGGCGGTGATGTGCCCGCGTGGGCCAGCCGAGCAGCGCCGACCTTGCCCACGCCAAGGCGCCATGCCGCTCCCCCGTCGACGAACTGGCGGATAACGGGCTCATTGCGCTGTGAGCGTAGAACACCGATGGCTCGGAGACATATCGCAACAGATATGGTGCCAATGTATACCTGCA
Source organism: uncultured Thermococci archaeon (assembly GCA_964521515.1). GTDB lineage: Archaea > Methanobacteriota_B > Thermococci > Methanofastidiosales > Methanofastidiosaceae > Methanofastidiosum. The sequence continues at coordinate 3,004 of CAZFRW010000053.1, read as the reverse complement.
GTCTTTGACAAACACCAGGTCATAGCGACCATGCTCTATCAGCGCAGCGACTCGTCGCTGGGCCTGGGCCAGCCTGCGCAGATTAGCACCGTTCTGCAAAAGATGCAGGTAAGGACCAACCCCCGGTACACCAACAGGCTCAAGCGGTCGCCAGTCGACCGGCTCGACGTGCTGCAAACCAACGTAGGGCCGCATGTCCATAAAGGCGACGTCCGCGGAGCTGACCGTGTACTCATCGACGACGTGTCCACGCCGAACCAATTCGCGCACTTGCTCGTAGGTGTGGCGCTTGGCCCCGCCCGATGGGAGATTGTGGAAAAGCGCTATTCGCACGGTAGCATCCCATAGGCTATCAACGTCTCATCGATGAACCGCTCCACTGTCAACGTCGCGGCCCGCTCTGCGGCCCTCCGCCCCATCTCGTTTAGGTCTCTGTTTCGCGCCTCCTGCATCGCGTGCAGCAACCCCTGCGGGTCGCCCGGATCGTACAGGATGCCCACCTCGTTAGTCACCAACTCCGGCAGACAGCCCATCCGAGGCACGATCACCGGCCTGCCAAAGGACAGGGCCAGAATGGCGCTGCTGGAGGTAAGCACCTCAGCAAACGGCAGCACTACTATGTCACAGGCGTTCATGTATAGCTGCACATCGTCGTCCGGCACGTACTCTGCCACCACCCGTATCCGGGAATCGGCGCGGGCTGCGTCAAGCAGGGCGTCGATGTGCGGTCCGCCCGGGCCCGGGCTGCCGACGATCAGCAGCACGACATCCGGATCCTCCAGTCTCACGAAAGCGTCGCACAAGGCATCAAGTCCTTTGTTCGGCCGCAGCCCACCGACGAGAAGATAGACCGTGGCCCTGTCGTCGATGCCCAGCCGTTCTCGCGCCTCGACGCGCGAAATCGTATCGCGATAGTAACCGACAAAGCTTGGGTGCTGCACCGTGTACACGTGATGCCGGCGCCAGAAACGGCTGCGCAACGCCTCCCTCGCGACTTCGCAATGCACAATAACCGCATGCGACAGGGCCACGATGACCCGATGACCCAGCGTGTCCACCCAGCGCGGCTCCAGCGGGTAGGAAGGGACCAGATTGTGCAGCGTAAAGACGATACGATAGCCCCACAAGCGTGCCAGCAGCAGGTTGCGCGCGAACCGCAGTACCCAACGCAGCCTCGCATGGGTATGCTCGTACGCATACTGGCGCTGCACATAGTGAAAGTGCAGCACATCGACGCGCCCACGGTTCTCTCGCAGCCAGTGGGCACCAAAGTGCCCAACAGCTTGGTCATCGGTCTCCCACCCGCGCTCGCGGAGGCCCTTGGCCAGTAGCACCCAATAGGGGTTTGCAGATAGAGCCTTCAGACTGGGAAAAGAGGCGACGCATTGCACCATGCTAGCGCATCCTCCGTCTGGAAATCACCACGGCCATAAGCGTAAGGACAAGGGCCGAGCCTGCAGCTAGCACCAGCGGTTGGGCACCCGATGCCGCGGGAAGCTGCCGGGCACCGTCCGGCTGAGTAGTCGCATCAACTGGAGCGGTGTCCCTCGCGGACGCAGAGTCCTTGCCTGCACTGCCAGCGTCGTCGGCAGGCCGTATTGCAGGCGTAGGCGTTCGCTCGAACTCGGGTGCCTGCACAGGCTCTGCGGCCAGATTGAGGGGGCGCGTCGCCACGAACACTCGCCAGTTGTCGTGATAGAGACAGATAAGCGTGTTCCCCGCGAGTATTCCCACTTTGGAGCCTCCGCCTTCGACGATATTGTCGACCTCCAGTTCGTCTGGTACCACGTCGGCAATGACCTCCGGGGGGAACCATTGGCCCTCGCGCCAGATGGAGTGCCGGATATGTTCAACTCCAGACACCAGATGCATAGCGCCACTTGAGTCGATAGCCAGATCATTCGTGCCGCCGCCGAAACTATCGGCCAGGCCGGGCAGCTGAACCTCGGAAGCGAAATTCCGGCCACCATCTGACGACCAGCGGTGGTATCGCCCCTGATATCCGACCGTGCCACTCCACACAACGTGCACAATGTTCTCGCCTTGCAGGCCGACAGTGGCCCGGCCGTACCCCTCCAGTGCAAGCTTCAGAGGGCTGGACCATGTTACACCGCCGTTTTCGGAGCGAGCATAGGACACACCGAGGGGCGGAGACCCGTTTGGCGCAGTGACCGCAGACCACACCAAATGTACTGTGCCCTGTTCGGTGATCGCCAGCCGTGGCTGGTTCGGAATGACGACAGTGCTAGGCTCAACCACCTCCGTTGCAGCTGACCAGGTCGAACCATGGTCACTAGAAAACATGTACTTGATGCCGTATGAGCCTCCGGACGCCCAGGTGCTGGCCAGGTGTAGAGTATCATTGTCATCCCGGACCAGGTGCCCCATGGCTGTGGCAATCCCAGACTCGACCAACACCATCGGCGGCGACCATGCGCGAACGATCGAAGCCGATTCATACGTCGCGCTGCTGTAGTAGATCCGCCCCATGGGTCCGGTCCAGATCACGTGCACCGTGCCGTCACTTGTCACAGCCACGCATGGGAACCGGGCTGAGCCGCCATCGGGCGAGGTAAGCACGTCCACCGGCTGGCTCCAGCCAGCCAAATCCAGCCGCGCGTAGTAGATCATATCCGTATCCGCACGCGGCCCGGGATCAGACGCCCCCACCCACACTGCGTGCAGAACACCCCAGGGGTCCTTGACCAGGTGTGGGCTGTTCGCCTGTTCGTTAACGCTCAGCACGATGGGCTCAGTCCACGTGCTGATACCACTCTGCGCCAGCACAGGCCTGCCGATGATCACGAACGACGCCAGCACGAGCCGAAGCAGCCCGACGCGGACGCTCTTTATGTCGACTCCCCGCTGCTTCGCCTGACCACGCCGACGCTGCTCAGCAACGCCCGGGCCCCGATGGCCCACACCCCGCTGTTCTTTAGCCACGAGGGATCCTGCCGCACGCCCTGCCACCAGTGGGCGCGCACGGTCGCCCAGTCGCCCCACG
>CAZFRW010000052.1:0-5929 GCA_964521515.1 uncultured Thermococci archaeon | reverse complement strand
GGGCCCAATATCTTGAGAAAAGAGTTTGACATTAATCTAGAGGACATAAAAAAGATTCTAGAGGACATGGGAGACATCAGGATCGGGAAAGTTTTATTGAACCAGTTTGCACCTCACGGCCTTATTGAGGCGATCGCCAATCAGGGTTTTGATGCTATTGTTGTCACAGGCGACATTGACGTGAGGATGGGTGTTGAAGCTATGGAAATAATCTACAACGATAATATCAACACCGTTGCCATAGCAACAAGGGATGCAGACTTTGTTCCGATACTTGCAAAGGCAAAGGAGCACGGAAAGGAAACAATAGTCATAGGTGCAGAGCCTGGCTTTTCTATAGCGCTTCAAAACACTTCAGACTTTGTCATCAAGATGGGGAAGATCCCTCCAGAAGTAGTTGAAGAGGAAGCTGAAGAGCTAAGGATTGAAGGAGAGGAACTAGAAGACTCCTATTAATTTTTTATTTTCTTAGTAAGTTTTATAAGTTTTGAGTGCCTTAATAAAAGAGTGGAAACCATAGAGGAAAACAGCGTTTTAACAAGAACTGAGATGCAGATAATTAAGTCTCTGAAACTTTCTTTTAGAACCTATGACGATCTGGAGAAGGAAGGGGTCGGTGATTCTAAGACCTTGAACTCTGCGATAAATGCACTTTTATCAAAGAGACTAATGTCCCAGATGATCAAAGAAAATGACCTTGGTTATTCCACAGAATATTTCTTGACACCCAAGGGAATTGAGATGTCAAAGATTTTGTCCCTCATGAGAATCTATAAGTTCCCTGATGAAGGCATGACAAGACTTAAGCTTAGAATTTTAGAATTCTTGGATAAAGAAAAAAAGCTTGATAAGATAACTCAGTTCCTTGATATAGAAGAGGCTGAAGTTAAGAGGAATCTTAGGGTCCTTGTCAACACGAACCTTATCAAAAAGGAAGAGGACATCTATTCTATAACGTATCCCGGCGGAAAGTTCTTGAGTCTATTCTTAAAGTAAGGCGATTTTATGGACATCCTTTATCTTGAGTGGAGCAAGGTAGACGAAGCGATATGGACGATGTGCGATATCATAAGAAGAGATTATGATTTTGACGTCATCGTTGGTATCTCAAGAGGCGGGCTTATACCCGCTGTCAGGATTTCCCACATCTTTGATAATAAGCGTCTATTGTTAATGGAGGCAAAGTACTACAAGGATATGGGCGTTAGGGACGACAAGCCCAGGATAACTTTACCTTTGAAAAAAGAGGATGTCGTTGGAAAAAAGATTCTCCTTGTGGATGATGTCGCAGACACAGGCGGCACACTTGTAACTGTCAAGGAGCACATAGAGGGGCTCTCCCCAAAGGAGCTTAGGGTTGCCGTAGTCGCCTCAAAGCCGATATCAACTGTAAAGCCGGATTACACTGTTTTTAACACTGACAAATGGATAATATTCCCTTGGGAGAAGATGCCGGTGGAGAAGAAGAAATGAGAAGTTTTATCTCGATGGATATCACCTCAAAAGAAGTTTTGGATAAGATTAATATTTTTCAGACAAATTTAAAAAACTCTGCATGCCCCATGAAGGTTGTAGAGAGGGAAAACCTTCACCTGACACTAAAGTTTTTGGGGGAGATTGGCGAATCGTCTTACAAGCGGATATTTGAGTCACTTGGGTCGTCTATATCAGAGTTTTCTTCCTTTGAAGTAAATCTAAAGGGAACGGGATTTTTCCCGAGCATCTCTGATCTCCGCATCATCTGGATAAGTATGAACGCCCCTGAGATAGTCTATATCCAAAAAGAGATTGACGACACTTTAATGTCAATGGGTTTTAAAGAAGACAGGAAGTTTGTTCCGCATCTCACAGTTTCAAGGGTCAAAAGCTCCCTTAACAAAAAACCTCTTCTAAACGTGCTTGATGAATACAGGGATTATGAGTTTGGGAGGGATATGATAACAAAGATTAACTTCAAGAAAAGCACCCTAACCCCAGAAGGCCCCATATACGAAACTTTAAAAGAATTTAAGCTAAAGAGTGTATGATGTTTTCTAAGATAAAGGCCGATGTTCTAAATAATATAGTCCCAAGCGAGAAAGAGAGGAAGGAAATCGCTGCGCTGACAGATAAGATAGTAGCCCACCTCACAGAAAAGATATCAAAGACAGAGCTAAAAGCGAGAGTTGAGGTCGTGGGCTCAATTGCAAAGGACACCTGGATATCTCATGACAGGGACTTAGACATTTTCATTGTTTTTGACATTTCAACGCCTTTAGAAGAGCTAAAGAAGATGGGTTTGGCCCTTGGGAAGATTGAGCTCGATGGATTCACATCTGAAACAGCTTACGCCAATCACCCCTACACGATAAACAGGTTCAAAGAGTTTAAGATGGATGTTGTGCCCTGCTATGACTCCCTAGAGATTATAACGGCCGTTGACAGGACCCCTCACCATACAAGGTTTGTCAAAGAAAACATTGGAGACCGGAGAAACGATGTACGCCTTTTGAAACAGTTCATGAAGGGGGTTGGGGTGTATTCATCTGAGCAGAAGATTCAGGGGTTTGCAGGATACCTTTGTGAGCTTCTCGTAATCCATTACAATAGTTTTGATAACGTCTTAAAGAATGCATCTGAATGGAAGTTTGGGGAGTATATAGACATCAAAAAGAAAGCGAGAAGTGGTGGCTTCAAGGACCCGCTAGTAGTCATAGACCCTGTGGACCCAAAGAGGAACGTTGCGTCGGCACTATCTATGGGGAAGTTGTGTGAATTCATACATTATTCAAGAATGTTTATTTCTGCGCCGTCGGTAGAGTATTTCCATAAGAAAAAAAGATTATTTGTTAAGAGATTCCCCGAATCCGAGGTCTACGTAATTATTTTTGAAGGCGAACTGCTTGACGATATTATATTCTCTCAGCTCAGGAAAAGCGCAAAATACATTTCCACAATACTTGAAAAAAACGACTTCAAACCCCTTTCATACGGGCTTTTTAAAAAAGGGGAATTATCAGGTATTGTGTTTGAAGTAGAGAAGTACATACTTTCTCCGATAATCAAGCATTACGGCCCAAAGGTATTTGACCACGCAAACTACGATAGCTTTGTCTCTAAGTACAAGGAGACCTTCATAGAGGAGGACAAGGTCTATACACTAAGGCCGAGACAGTTTTCTACCCCGCTTGTCGTTTTTCTAGACGTAATAAATGAAAAAGAGGGTATTGGAAAAAATATGAAATCCATGCCTTTCAGGATATTAAAGGAAGAAAAAGCCTTATCCTTCTTATCAAGTGAAGAGATTGAAATTTACATTTAGCGTCTGACAAAGTATTTCCTTATCTCATCTACAATGAGGATTGAAAAGGCTGAAGGCACTATTATAAGCCAGTCCCTTAGAGAAAGCGAAACTGTGTGGAAGAACCCCTGCAAGAAAGGTACGTTAACAACTGCTATCTGGAGTACAAATGAGACTGTAATTGCTAGAAGTAGGTTCTTATTCTCAAAGAACTTTAGTTTGAATATCGATTGATCAAACGACCTAGAGTTCAAGACGTTCACAAGCTGGTATGTGACAAAGAGGGTAAACGCCGCAGTCCTTGCGTAATCTAGTGAGCCACCGATATTTGTGAAAAGGACGTATGAGCCAAGACCCATCACAATACCCCCTATAAACATCGAAAGGTACAATGGACTTGTTAGTATGGGCGAGTTCTTCTTTCTAGGGGGCTTTTCCATAAGGCCTTCGTGGAACGCCTCCATTGAAAGGCTAACGGCCGGTGGCCCATCCATTATGATGTTGATCCAAAGTATCTGAACGGGTAGTAGCGGCAAAGGCGCCCCTGTCATAATTGCAGTGAACATGAGTATTATAGCACCTATATTTGTGGAGAGCTGGAACCTTAAGAATTTTCTAATATTATCATATATCCTTCTCCCTTCACGGATTGCAGTAACGATGGTATTGAAATTATCATCCATCAATATCATGTTCGATGCTTCCCTTGCGACGTCAGTTCCGATTAATCCCATGGAAACACCGATGTCTGCCATCTTTAGTGCCGGTGCATCGTTTACACCATCCCCTGTAACTGCAACTACCTCCCCCACTTCCTTTAGTGTCTCAACTATCTTCACCTTATGAAATGGGCTTGCCCTGTAGTAGACAACAACATCCTTCACAATAGATGCAAACTTTTCCTTGGACATCTCATCCAGCTCTTTTCCAGAAAGCGTCATGTCATCTGCTTCAAGTATCCCAGCTTCCCTTGCAATTGAAAGGCCAGTTTCTCTCTGATCCCCAGTGATCATTGCAACTTTAATCCCTGCTTTCTTGCATAGGTTTATCGCAGCTTTTACCCCCCTTCTTAGAGGGTCTTTGAAGAATGCTAGACCGACAAAGGTGATGTCCTGGTCGCTGTCCCCTTCTTTGTATGCAAGCGCAAGAGCCCTAAGCCCTTGGGCAGCGTACTCACGATTTTTAAGAATAATTTCTTCCCTGTCTTTTTCAGTAAGCTTTTGTAGCTTTCCATTGATAAGTGCATTTTTTGAGCGTGCGACAATTACCCTGGGGGCTCCCTTGATGTAGGTTGTCCTCTTGCCATTTTCATCGATAAGGACAGACATCATCATTTTGTCAGAGTCGAAGGGGTCTTCTTTTATCCTCTCACATGCGCCACAATGATAATCCCTATTTTTTGTGAATATCTTTAGCGCCCCTTCTACAGGGTCGCCTATGACCTCTATTTGGTCCCCTTCTTTCTTTACGTGGGCGTTGTTACAGAGCTCACTTATCTTGAAGAATATCTCATGTTTTTTTGTATCAACTTTATTTGGTTCTAGAAATTCATTGTTGATGAAAGCACTGACAAAACTCATCCTATTAATTGTGAGTGTTCCTGTCTTGTCAGTACAGATGAATGTGGTGGTACCAAGAGCCTCGACAGCCGCAAGCTTTCTAACAATAGCGTTGTTTTTGGCAAGGATCTGTGTTCCAAGGGCTAAAGTTACAAGGACAACTATCGGAAGCCCTTCTGGGATTGTGGCGACCGCAAGACTTATTGCAGTTAGGGCTGACTCTATCAAAGCATCCCTTAGGGGTATGGCGCTTAGAAGCTCTCTCGCCAAGACGGAAATGAAAAGGAGTAAACTTATGACAACGGATAATGCCCCTAGTTTTTTACCAAGGCTATTGATACTCTTTTCTAATGGTGTGCTGCCCCGGTCTTCCATGGAGATAAGGCTTGAAATCTTTCCTATTGGCGAATCCTTTCCCGTTAATATGACTACACCTTTTCCTCTGCCTCTCGTAACTACAGTACCCATAAACGCTGTGTTTGTGTAGCCTTCTTCAGAAGTTGACTCGACATTTTTTGATACGGGAAAGCTTTCCCCAGTAAGCGATGATTCATCAATCTGAAGATTAATGGATTCAATCAATCTGACTGTGGCGGATAGCTTGTCACCATCTTCTATGGTGATTATATCCCCAGGCACAAGCTCTCTGGATGGTATTTCCTTCTTTGCGCCGTCCCTTATCACAACGACCTTTGACTGGACCATCGCTTTCAGTACTTCAATGGCCTTATCGGCCTTATACTCCTGCAAAAATCCCATCACGCCGTTAACAATTACAACTAAGAATATGACGATGGAATCCTTTAGGTTCCCTATAGCAACAGATAAAATACCTGCAATTAAAAGGACAATTATAAGGCTGCTCTTGAACTGATTTACGAACTTTTTGAAATTGGACTCTTTCTTTACAGTTGGAAGCTCGTTGTAACCGTACTTGGATATCCTATTTTCGGCTTCTTTAGTTGAAAGGCCTTCCTTTGTTCCGTCCAGTTTTTTCAGAATCTTATCTATACCTTCGTTGGTCCAGATTGGGTCGATGAGCCCTAGATCTTCCATGAGACGAAAATGCGATATTGCTTTAAAAGCCTTG
>CAZFRW010000051.1:0-6223 GCA_964521515.1 uncultured Thermococci archaeon | reverse complement strand
TCGCAATAAACCTCTCAAAAGACATGATACAAAGTTATTTAAATAGTTCTTAAGAGTTTTCCTTTGGGGAGAGTGTTTATGAAGGGATTTGAAGAAATTTTTGATAGAATAGATGTTACACATTATAATTATAAAAAATTGATAATATTCCCATTAATTTTAGTATTATTGTCTGTTATCCTTGTCTCTGCACTTGGTATCAATTTAGGTGTTGATCTAAGGGGTGGAACACTTGCAACAGTTCAGGGAGTTGAATATACGCCTGAAATTCAGAATTACCTAATCACAAATCTAGGTGATTCGACGATAAAGGTAAGATCAATTTTCAGCCCTTTGACAGAAGGGTTCATTGTAGAAACAGGCCCTGATGTTGATTCTGCAAAATTAATCAGCTTGCTCAATCAGAGGTATCCAGATGTTGCAGTAAGTGTTCAAAACATTGGGCCATCATTGGGGGCTTCTTTTTTAGAGCAGGGAACAAAGGCAGTTTTATTTGCATTCCTATTTATGGCAATTATCGTCTTTATCGCTTTCAGGATGCTCATACCCTCGGGCGCAGTGGTCTTCTCAGCCTTTTCAGATATGTTGATAGCCCTTGCATGTATGTCAGTTTTAGGGATTGAACTTTCACGATACACTATAGCTGCAATTTTGATGTTGATTGGTTATTCTGTAGATACGGATATTCTTCTTACGGCAAGAGTGCTTAAAGAAAAAGGGGATGACGTAAACGAAAGGATAAGAAACGCTATGGGAACAGGGCTTACAATGACTTTTACTACACTTGCCGCTTTGACGGCGCTTTATATATTCTCAACTTCTGACGTCCTAGATGATATTGCAATCGTTTTAATATTCGGCCTAATTGGGGATCTTGCCATGACATGGCTCTTCAATTCTGGGGTGTTGAAATGGTATGCACTTAAAAGAAGACAAGGGGTGAGCCAGATTGAATAAAATTCTAAAGAACGGCAGAGTCCTCTTATTGATAATTGCAGTGATATTCTCTGCAGTTGCAATTAATTTTAACGGCATATCCACTGGTCTTGACCTAGAGGGAGGGACACTTGTTACACTTGAACTTGAAAGGGCAGTTACAACTGATGTAATGGAAGATACAATTACAAGGCTTGAGCTGAGATTAAACAGGCTTGGGATATCGGATGTAAATGTTAGACCGTGGGGAGAATCGAACATCATGGTTGAGGTTTCAGGAACCTCTGCTGAGAAGGAAGCAAGCGTCATTAAGATCCTTCAGGAGCAGGGGGTATATGAAGCAAGAATCGATGGTGTAGTTGCAGTAAAAGGATCAGATATCGTAAGGGTAGATGCCGTTGAAATAGTTCAATCAAGCTACCAACCAGTTACCGAATGGAAGGTGCCTTTCACAATCACAAAGGAAGCAGGGCAGAACTTTGCCAATGTTGCTAAAGGTAAGGGCGGATACCCTGTAGACATGTTTCTTGACAGACCAGCTAATTCAATTATCATTATGAATAATAGCATTTACAATTCACTTACTTATTCCACATTAGACTTGGATATTTCTGGGATTGATGCAAATGTTACAGTACCCCAAATAGAAGATCCATTCCCAATTGAGAAGAGAATTGGGGATGATATAAGACTATTAACTTACACAAATGAATCAGAGATCCCTTCACTTTTGAAGAACTATGTGGGCGATAAGGAAAGGGTAATAGTCCTTGCGTCAGAAGATGAGGTCGGAAGGGACATTCTAACGCAGATAACAAGCATGGGATTCAAAACAGAAAGAGAAACTAGGGCGGAAAATGAGAGTGACTATGCCTACTTCTATAGGGTAGTTGGGCTTGTGAGCTGGCCATCACTTTCAGAAGATCTAGCTACAGGAGAAGCATCCGCTACACCATCTTACGTTATTAGTGGAGTTTCTCAAACTGTTGAAGAAGCTACAAAGGAAACATCCACCCTTAAAATTATACTCCAGTCTGGAGCGCTTCCTGTTGCAACAGAAATTGTGGGAAAGAGCTTTATTTCGCCAACGCTTGGTTCAGAGTTTATACGACAGGTACTAATTGCAGGACTTGCAGCGCTTATTGCAGTTGCAGCAATTGTTTTCATAAGATACAGAAAGATCTACATTTCATTGCCGATCATACTAATATCTTTCTCTGAAGTTATTATAATACTGGGTGTCGCATCGGTCATCCACTGGACAATTGACCTTGCTGCTATGGCGGGTATAATTGCTGCGATAGGTACAGGTGTGGATCACCAGATAGTTATTACAGATGAGTCACTGATGCAAAAAGGCGGAGAGAAGAGAAAAAGGAAGAGCATCAAAAAGAGGGTTGAAAGTGCCTTCTTTATTATATTCACATCAGCCTTCACAACAATAGGAGCTATGGCACCTCTCGCATACTTAAGTTTGGGTATGCTTAGGGGATTCGCAGTGACTACCATTATAGGTCTTTTGATTGGTATAACAATAACAAGACCTGCTTACGGCAGTATAGCAAAAATATTATTAAAAAATCAATAATCCAAATTCTTATATTTGGATTTTATATTTAATATATCTATTTTTTCTACAAATGCTCCAATTAGAAATCCCATTACAAAGAAGAAAATGAGGAACATCAGGCTTATCTCTATTTTGGAAGTCAAGAAGAGATTAATGGCATACATCTCAAAGCCTGTGAAGCACCCTAATGCAAACACTACAACTGATCTGGTCATAATTGATTCTTTCATTTCGGATTTTTTTGGTATCTGATTTCTTGTTTCTTCTATGAGTCTTATCAGCTCTTTTCTCAAATTCTCGTCACTTGTGTTATTGGTCATGCAAATCTTAAGAGGGTTGTAGTGAAAGGTTTAAAAGTATTTGCTTAAGAAATGCGATTTTCTTAATTTATTGATTTTAGTACTTCAAGCTCTTTTTCAAGCTGCGCTATCTCTTTCTGATTAAAAGCATCTTTATTTAATGGTATAATCAAGCGGGAACTTCCGACAAGGACCAAGTCCTTCAGCGCCTGTATAAATTTCAAGGCTATATCAAAATTGTTCTGGGCAATAAGATATTCCAGTCCTTCGAATATAACTACAGAATCTTTTCCATTGTTGATAAAGTCTGTTATTAGATTCATCAGGCTATTAAAGTATAGGGGGGAGATTGTATTTGGACCTTCTATCTTGGATAACCAAATAAAAGGTGTTTTTTCAAGGTCATAAGTTTTTTTTATTGATTCCGGGGGCGTTCTTGTAATTGCTAGTCCAGGTATATTGTGCGTCACTAGATCTTTAAAGATTTCAAAACTCTTCTTATACTTATTTTCATATATAATAAATGATTTTCCTATAGGTATTTCGTACTTGATTGGAAATGGTGCCACTTCTTCTCCATTTGAAGTTATGTTATACTTAAATCTCAAAAGGAATGGGGTTGCCTCACCGGATAATAATTTTATAAGATTTTCATCCTCCCTCTCCAATACTGTATCCAATTTCTCAACATAAAATGCACCTATGGTATCTTTTTCAAAAAATATCGGGGAGAAATAGCTATTCTTTGAATCCTTGTTAGTACTTTTATTTTTGAAGTTATTATAGATATCAATGAGTTTTTTTGAGTCCTTCGGCTCAAATCCTTTTTTATTCAAAACTCTTGGGATTCCATCGCCGTCGACAGAGTAGAATACTACTTTGTCAAATCCAACAGCATCATGAATTGTATCCACGACTAACTTTGCGCCTTTATCGAGTGATTCAATCTCTCTTAATCTCTCGGATAAAGTGATTACAGAAATTAACTCTTTATTCCTTTTCACGTATCTTTGTTTGAGCTCGGCATTGTAATGATTAACTAAGTTGGATAGTTTCCACCTATCGTAAGCTTTGAAGACAACCCGTCTTATATCATTTAGACTAACGGGCTTTGTCAGATAATCGTAAACCCCGTATTTAATAGCTTCCATTGAAGAGTGAAGAGTTGCATAACCTGTTAAAATAATAATCATCGTTTCAGAATTGACATCCTTGATACGTTTTAAAGTCTCCTCGCCAGACATCCCCTGCATTTTAAGATCAAGTAGGACAAGGTCTATTTTATTATTTTGAAATTGTTTGATTGCTTCTTCGCCGCTGTCTGCCTCAAATACGTTGTACCCCTCTGTTTCCAAAACTAGTTTCAGGCTTTCTCTTATGTTTAATTCGTCATCGACAAGTAGGATATTGAATTCGTCCTTATCCATCTATTCTCCTCTTAGAATCCATAATTTTGTTTTAAAAAATTTAATAGAGAAAATTGCTTATATTTGACCATTTTATTCATGCTCATTAAACAAGATTTTAAAGTCTATTTTTATATATTTGCATTATTTTTGCGAAAATCTTAGATAAATCTAAATAACGCACGACAAAGAAAAAGAAAACTTATTAAAGAGACCTATTTTAGTTTCAAAAGGAGATCACTTGCCCCACATAGAAAAACTTCTAGAGATACATCTGGATACTGAAAAGGTATCGGAGAAAAAACTGGAAAATAAAACAGCCCGTAAATTTATCGGAGGTAGAGGTATTGGAGTAAAATTACTATATGATATGCTTCCTCCAAATACAGACCCCCTTTCAAATGATAATATTTTAATATTTGCAACAGGCCCGATTACCGGAACTGTTGTTCCACTTTCCGGAAGGCATGTAGTTGTTTCCAAATCTCCACTCACTGGTACTATTTTTGATTCGAGTGCGGGTGGCTTTTTTGGAAGAGAACTTAGAATGGCCGGGTATGATGTTGTTATAATTAAAGGCGCGTCAGAAAAACCCGTTTATATTGAAATTGACAATGGCCATGTTGATATAAAGAGCGCATCGGATACTTGGGGCAAAAATGTCAAGGAATCGACAGCAATACTATCAAAGGATAAATTTAAGGTATCGTGCATAGGTAAAGCCGGAGAAAATCTAATACCTATCTCTTCTATAATGAGTGAATATACCCATGCCTGCGGAAGGGGCGGCCTTGGGGCTGTGATGGGCTCAAAGAAATTGAAGGCGTTAGTTGTCAGGGGAAAAAAAGAGGTTGAAATATCTGACAGTGACAAAATGAAGAAATATATTGCAGAATCAATGAAGCTTTTAAATGCGTCCCCAGTCGCCTCAAAAGGATTGGCCTATTATGGAACGCCCTCGCTTGTGAATCTGATAAATACAATGAGGATAATGCCAACAGACAATTTTAGAAAAGTTCATTTTGAAAATGCTTACAAAGTTTCAGGCGAATATATCGCTGAAAATTATGACATCAAGAAAAAAACTTGTTACAACTGTTTTATAGCCTGCAAAAGAGAGGACAGAAAAAGGAATATCGAAATACCTGAGTATGAGACTATTGCAATGTTTGGACCAAACTCAATGAATGATGATATTGAAAAGATCATACAGGCAAATTATATTTGTAATGATTATGGTGTTGATACAATTTCAGCGGGCAATGCTGTAAGCTGTTATATTGAATTAGAAGATGAAAAAGACATTGAAAAGCCTCTAAAGGAGATAGTAGAAGGCGGACCTTTGAGCCAGGGATCCCTTATGTATTCAAAGGGTAAAGGTAGAGAAGAGTCTTCAATGTCTGTAAAGGGATTAGAGATACCAGGGTATGACCCCCGAGGTGTTTTGGGGCTAGCATTAAGCTATGCAACTTCCAATAGAGGGGCATGCCATCTCAGGGCTTATATGGTGGGGCCTGAAATACTAGGCAAGCCCAAGCTAATTGATAGATTATCATTTTCTGGCAAAAGTGGCCTTATACAGATATTTCAAAATATTTCTGCAACAATTCACTCACTAGTAATGTGTCAGTTCTCATCATTCGCATTGTCAGAAGAGGAATACTCAAATCTTCTTTCTGCTGGTGTCGGTGAAGTATATACCTCTCAGGAATTTATAAAAACTGGGGAGAGGATATATAATCTTGAAAGATTATTCAATCTCAGAGAGAATATGTCATATGCTGAAGACACCCTCCCAGAAAGATTTTTCGGTGAAGACGGTATACCCAAGGGAGAATTCAATTCAGTTCTTGAAGAATATTATACGTATAGAGGTTGGAATAAAGGAGTTCCAACTATGGAAAGACTTGAGTCTCTTGATTTGAAGAATGAAGGGAAATTTTTATGTGGAAAGAAATAGGTAAGTTCGGCAAAAAGCTTGTTGAGGGTGGTTATCTAAGCTCTCATTTTGG
>CAZFRW010000050.1:0-6332 GCA_964521515.1 uncultured Thermococci archaeon | reverse complement strand
GGGAAGTTTATCAGAAGGTCAAGGGGTTTTGTTCCCCAAGGGATTGAAATACCCCACAACCAAAAGGTACTGGCCTTCGGCGCGGAGCTGAACAATGCCTTTACACTCACAAAACAGAAGAAGGCGTTTATTTCGCAACACATAGGAAACACCACGCATTTTGATACGCTCCTCTTTTTTGAAGATGCTATAGAAAAACTCATGACGCTTCTCAATATGAAAATTGAAGAAGTTGAGCTTTTAGTATCGGACCTTCACCCTCAGTATGAAACGACTAAACTCGCCGAGAGGTATTCTAAGGAAACGGGTATACCGCTCATAAAGATCCAGCACCACATTTCCCACGCTAGGGCGGTGCTTACTGAAAATAAATTGGAAGAAGGTATTGCTATAGTATGTGATGGTACAGGTTACGGCCTTGATGGCAGGTCCTGGGGCGGAGAGGTGTTCCATGTTACAGAAAATAACGAAGAAAGGATAGGCCATTTGAAGGAATATCCGCTTTTAGGCGGGGACAAGGCTGCAAAAGAGCCTTTGAGAGTTCTTGTGTCGCTCTTAAAAGATGAAGATCTTTCTGATTACTCAAGCAGTTATAGATTTGGATTGGAAGGTATCGAATCATTGAAAAAACTTTCAAAAAATGAAAAGATTTTTTCAACATCTTGCGGTAGGCTCCTCGACATGTTTTCAGTTATGCTTTTTTCATGCAACGAGAGGACCTACGAAGGGGAACCTGCTATGAAGTTAGAGTCACTCGCATGGTATGGGAAGGACCTTGGTATACCAATCGAAATTGAAGATAACATCATACAGATAGAAGCGTTTACAAAAAGGATATTTGATCTAAGGAACAAAGAAAGAAAGATCGATCTTGCAAAAACAGTCCATGTTTCTCTTGCCAAGGCATTTTCTTCTATTGCAATTGAAGCTGCAAAGGAGGGCCATCTCCCTGTGGGATTTTCAGGAGGGGTCGCCTACAACAAGATATTCTCAGACGTTATCAAAAAAAGCGTTGAATCTGGTGGCTTAAAGTATGTTCAACATAAACTAGTCCCATGTGGTGATGGCGGCGTTTCATTTGGGCAGTCTCTTTTCGCATACAAAAACATATAAGATTTTAATCCAATTATCTATTTATGGAGATAAAGTTCATCGAGATTGAAAAACTTAATACACATGAGCGCATAGTCCCTAGCGTTCTAAACAGGCTACTCGTTAAGATGGAGAGAGAGAAAAAGTTCTCTGTTGCCATCATAGTAGATGCAAATACGATGACAATCCTCGATGGCCATCATAGATTTGAAGCGGCAAAAAGGCTTGGTTGTAAAAGGGTGCCGTGCCTACTTTTGGACTATAACGACCCAGAGATAAAACTGGGCCAGTGGTTTCCCGTGATATATGGCGATGTTGGGAAGATTGTAGAGATCCTAGAGAAAAACGGTATGATGGTGAGGTACGAAAAGACCCTAAAGAAAGCATACTGGTTACTATACACTGAAAAGGCTGGTGCCATTCTTGTCCCAAAAAGGGTTACTAAGGAAGAGGTAGTTAAGACTGCAAGGCGGGGAGATCTATTCCCCCCAAAGACTACAAGGCATATGCTTCCAAAACTAAACAAGTTTGTTGACATACCACTTAGTGAACTTGTGTAGTACTATCTTGCAGCTGAAACTATCTTTATTATGTCCCCATTTTGAAGCTCGTAGTCATCTTTTATTCTTCTTTTTGTTCTTGCGTTTACGGCATATAGGAAGTTCTTTCCTATATCGGTATGAACCTTAAAGGCGAGGTCTCTTGGTGTTGAGCCAGTGTCCATCAGGTATGCATCAGGCAAAATATTGCCCTTTCCGTCCTTCATATGGGACTCATCCTCTACGGGGTAGACTACTATTTTTCCTAAAATGTTAAACACTACCTCATTAATAGTCTTCTGGACACCAGTTCCACCGTTTTTATCCATGAAGTTTTTGATCCTGTGCAGGGCCTCTTTCTGCTTGTCGTTTAGATTTCCCGTTATCTCAAAAGAGGGCTCGGAGGGTACATATTTTACCAATCCTGCATTTGCCGCCTTCCTTAAGACTAACTCTGCCTCGGCACTAACTGTAAAAACATCTCCTAATTTTTCCTTCAATGCTTTGATATTTTCTGGCGGGGCTATATCTGTCTTGTTTAGAACTATCGTTATTGGTTTCGATATTCTTCTTAGAGATTTGGCAAAGATTAATAGCTCTTCATCCTTCCAGTGAATACATTTTTCTGGGTCAAGACCAGTCTCCCTCATAGACATGATCACATTACCTTCAGTTATCCCTATCCCTGTAAACTGCTCAGCCACAATCTTACAGAAATCATGATGGCCAGAACAGACCTTTCTTGCAAACCTAAACCAGTTATCGTTTAGTATCCCAAAAAACCAAAGGTTAATCTCTTCCTCCAAAAACTCAATGTCTTCCATCGGATTGTGAGTCCCTATTGGGACAGGAGTTCCTTCTATATCTGTTGAGCCTGAAGCGTCAACTATGTGAATCAAGGTTTCGGCTCTTGAAAGATCATTTAAGAATTTGTTTCCAAGACCCCTTCCGGTATGCGCGCCTTTTACAAGACCTGCGACATCAATTATTTTCAAAGGTACAAGCCTTGTTCCATCAATGCATTTTGAATTTTGGGGCGAACACTTAATATCAAGCTCTTTACAAGGGCACTTATACGTAACATAAGTTGCCCCTATATTTGAGTCAATTGTTGTGAAAGGATAATTTGCAATTTCTGCCCCTCCAAGTGTGACTGCATTAAAAAAAGTTGATTTCCCTACATTTGGTTTTCCAATAACACCTACATCCATTAAATTACCTCCTCTGATAAATAGAGATATGGAAAATTCATAGTGGATACAGCACTTGCACCATAATAATCTCTTATGTACAATATAGATTTTAAGTGCAGATCTTTTTTGACATCGCAACATGCGTTTGTCAGCATGATGCATTTGTAATCCCTATAATACGCATCAGCCACTGTATGCCTTACAGAAAGTGATGTTGAAAGCCCGGAGAATACCAGATTTTTTATTCCTTTCTCCTGCAAAAGCCCATCAAGTTCTGTTCCGTAAAAACCACTATACTTTCTTTTCTTTATGATTAAATCCCCTTCCCTTGGGGTGAGATCATCTATTATTGTATCTCCACTATCTTTTCTAGTTTCAAAATCATATATATATACGACGGGAAAGCCTTTTTCTCTAAAAAGAGACGAAGCTTCCCTGATTGGCCCTATTATCTCCTTAGGATTATCACATTTTTTATTCCTGTAGACATACTCATCAAGCATGTTAATGATGAGAAGGGCATATTTTTCCATGTTAGTTAATCTATAAGAGAGATATATAAAATTTGGCTTTATAAAAAGAAATAAGAAAAAAATAAAATTATTTTATTTGACTACTTCCTTATCGGAAATCTCAAGGGCTTTGTCAACAACATCGAGTGCTTCGTTTATCTGCTTCTCATTGATTGAAAGTGGAGGGGCAAATAGAAGTGTTGAAACCATCTGTAAGAAGAAGACTCCGTTCTTCATGCATTCCCCTGTAACTTTAGCAGGTATTGGTACATGACCTCTCATGAACTTTTCTTCCCTTGTTCCTGCCTGCTCCTTTGTCTTTGTGTTCTTGATTAATTCTATTCCCCAGAACAGACCCTTACCTCTGACATCTCCTACTGATTTGTGATCTGCCTTTATCTCGTTCAATCTCTTTTCCATTACCTTTTCCATCTTTGCAGCGTTTTCAACTAGCTTGTTTTTCTTCATGTAGTTTATTGTTGCAACTCCAGCGGCACATGCAAGTGGGTGGCCTGCATATGTGTGTCCCTCAACAAACCAGTGATCTTCAAAGTAGTCGGAAATCTTCTTTGAATATGTTGTTCCACCTAAAGGAACGTAAGTTGCGGATAAGTTCTTGGCTGATGTGATTATATCAGGTTGTGTCTTGTAATGCTCCATTGCAAACCATTTTCCAGTTCTACCAAATCCAGTCATGACTTCATCGGCTATTAATGCAACGTTGTATTGGTCACAAATCTCCCTCAACATAGGGAAGTATTCTTTGACTGGGGGGATGATACCGTTTGAACCTACTATAGGCTCTGCGATTATCGCGGCGACTGTTTCCTTTGCCTCAAATCTAATCATGTCCCCAATATATCTAGCACACATTATGTCGCAGCTTGGGTATTTTAATTTGAATGGACACCTGTAGCAGTAACAGTCAGGGCCGTGCAATACACCTGGGTAACCTGGCTCGTTTGGATATCTCCTTGGATCTCCAGTCAACATCATGGCTATACCAGTTGCGCCGTGGTAAGACTGATAACGTGAGATTATTTTATATTTGCCTGTGTACCATTTTGCAGCTTTTACTGCGGCTTCGTTTGCTTCGGTACCACTTGAAGAAAAGAATGTTTTCTTAAAGTTTGGACCTGCTATGTCTGCAACCATTTTCCCTAATTTTCCCCTTGCGTCACTTCCAAGTCCCGGGCCGATGTAAGCATACTTATTAAGCTGTGCGGTAATCCCATCATTTATTTCTTTCACATTGTGACCGCAGCTTGTACTCAAAAGCTGGGAAGAGAAGTCTGAATATTTCTTGCCCGATTGATCCCAGAAGTATATTCCCTCAGCCTTCTCTATCATGTTAACTTTGACATCGGCTTGGCATGACCAAGACCTCATGACGTATTCTTTTTCCATCTGTGCAAAATCTTCCATAAAAGGCCTCCTATATCTTAATAGGCACAGTTACTTAATGTGTTTACAGATTTATATAACTTTCGATTATAACTTGGAATATAAAGAAAATAGTTTAATAACATTTAATTAATTAGTCTAATATCCAATGAAAAATCGGTATTTTAAAAATAAAATAAAAATTAATTATTTTATAACGGATAGAACCTATCCCTCTTTACGAACTTGCCCCATCCTTTTTCGCCTGTGAGCTTGCCATCTTCTACGACCGGTTTTCCTCTTGATATTACCGTTACTGGATAGCCCTTTACTATCATCCCCTCCCATGGGGTGTAGTCGGTATTCTGGTGGAGATTTTTGACAGAGATTGTGACTTCTTTTTCAGGGTCAAAGACAACTATATCTGCGTCTGATCCAACTGCTATTGTTCCCTTCTGTGGGAATAGCCCAAACATTTTTGCAGGGTTTGTTGAGTTAAGCTCCACGAACTTGTTTAATGTTATCCAGTCTTCTAGGACTCCAGCTGTGTATATCACTGGGATTCTTGTTTCAATCCCTGGCGCACCATTTGGGATTTTGGCAAAGTTATCCTTTCCCTTATCCTTCTGGCCTTTCATGAAAAATGGACAGTGGTCAGTTGATATCACCTGAAGGTCTCCTCTCTCGATTGCAAACCAGAGTGCATCTTGGTCAAACTCTGATCTCAAAGGTGGCGACATCACATACTTTGCACCGTTAAAGTCAGGCTCAGTGTAGCTTTCTTCATCAAGAGTTAAGTACTGTGGGCATGTCTCTCCATAAATTGGAAGCCCTCTTTCTCGCCCCTCGTGAATCGCTTCTACCGCCTCAAGGCACGAATTGTGTACTATGTAAAGCGGCGCCTCTGCCAAATCTGCAAGTGCAATTGCCCTCTGGCAAGCTTCGCCTTCAAGTATTGAGGGCCTTGAAACTGCGTGGTACATTGGCTCGGTCTTGTTCTCGGCCAATAGCCTCTTTGTGTAGAGATCTATTATATGCCCATTTTCAGCGTGAAGCATTATGAGTCCGCCAAACTCACCTGCCTTTTCAAGGGCTTTGTAGAATCCATCGTCGTCTACCATTAAAGACCCTTTGTAAGCAAAGAATAGCTTGAAACTTGGAATGCCCTCTTCTAAAATCATAGTTTCCATTTCTTTGAGTGTATCGTCATTTACATCTGTCATCCCCATATGGAATCCATAATCAATGTAAGCATTGCCATTTGATCTTTTCTTCCATTCATCGAGAGCAGCTTGTAGAGTTCCTCCCTTTGATTGAATTATAAAGTCAACAACACAGGTTGTCCCACCAAAGGCTGCCGCCTTTGTTCCTGTCTCCCATGTGTCAGAAGAATATGTACCCATAAATGGCATTTCAATATGTGTGTGTACATCTATAAATCCCGGAAATACCATCATTCCCTTAGCATCAATTTCCTTAGAGCCTGAAAGCTCCGTTCCAATGGCGACAATCTTTTCGCCTTCAATACCTATGTCTGCTTCATACATATCTGTTGCAGTAACTATCGTTCCATTTTTAATAACGAGGTCCATAACTATACCTCCCCTATACTT
>CAZFRW010000049.1:0-6374 GCA_964521515.1 uncultured Thermococci archaeon | reverse complement strand
TTGATCAGTATGTAAATTTAAGGCCAATTGTGTCTTATCCTAATGTTCCATGCCCACTAAGGGATAAATGTTACAAGGACATTAACTTCCACGTGATTCGGGAAAACACAGAGGATTTCTATATTGGAATAGGTGGGAGATTTAAAGGAACAAAGAACAAAGAAGAACTCGAAGTAATAAGAGACCTATACGAAGTCAAGTTCAATATGGGCATTGAGATTGATCGACCTGAAGAGATAGCCTACCAGATAGGTATGATCTCAAGGGCAGGAACAAGAAGAGTAATAAAATATGCGTTTGAACTTGCCAAAATGAAAGGTAAAAAGAGAGTAACCTCTGTTGATAAGGCTAATGTTTTGACAAATATTTATAGTCTCTGGAGAGACGTGTTTGAAGAAGTTTCAAAAGAATATCCAGGATATGAAACTGAGTTCGCATTTGTCGATGCGATTACAATGTGGTTTGTAAAACAGCCACAATGGTACCAGGTTGTTGTTGCACCAAATATGTTTGGTGACATAATTACCGACCTTGGAGCTATGATCCAAGGTGGACTTGGTCTTGCTGCCGGCGGAAACATTAATCCAGATGGAGTTTCAATGTTTGAACCTATACACGGCTCTGCACCAAAATACAAGGGAAAGAACGTTTCAAATCCTCTTGCCACGATATTAAGTGGTGTCATGATGCTTGAAACTATAGGAGAACCAAAAACAGCTTCATTGATTGAAAAGGCAGTTGTCAAGGTATTGGAAGAAGGAAAGGTAAGGACACAAGATCTTGGTGGAACTTCAAAGACAACTGAAGTTGGAGACGAAATAGTGAAGAAGATAAGAGAATAGGAGAAAAAAATGATAAAGCTTTTTGATACAACCTTACGAGACGGAACACAGGGGGAGGGTATTGCATTCTCCGCTAATGATAAGTTAAAGGTATGTGAAAAGCTTGATGAGTTAGGAATACACTATATTGAAGGTGGATGGCCGGGCTCAAATCCAAAAGATGTGGAGTTCTTTAAAAATGCTAAGGCTCTTTCTTTGACTACTTCAAAAATCTCAGCTTTTGGCAGTACAAGAAGGGCCAAGTTAAAGGCCGAGGATGACCCTAATTTAAAGGCCATCCTAGATGTTGATACAGATGTTGCATCAATTTTTGGAAAAAGTTGGGACTTTCATGTAATTGAGGCCTTGAAAATTCCACTTGAAAAGAATCTTGAGATGATCTATGATTCAGTTATCTTTCTTAAAGAGCATGGGATAGAAGTCATCTACGATGCAGAGCACTTTTTTGACGGTTACAAAAGAAACAGAGAATACGCCATGTCAACTATAAAAGAGGCAGACAAAGCAGGTGCAGACTGTATATCTTTATGTGACACAAATGGAGGGAGCCTGCCATTTGAAATCGGAAATATTATTTCTGAAATTAAATCTGAAATTAAAAGTAATATCGGCATTCATGCTCATAATGACTCAGAATGTGCTGTTGCAAATTCCCTTGAAGCTGTTAAAAAGGGAGCTGTGCATGTTCAGGGGACTATTAATGGGTATGGAGAGAGATGTGGTAACGCAAATCTATGCTCAATAATACCTGGCCTTAAAATTAAGATGAAGCTTAACTGTATCACAGATGAGCAGTTGCTTAAACTAAAGAATGTTTCCGCATACATAGCAGAGCTTGGGAATATTTCTCCAGATATGCATCAGCCATATGTTGGCTCAAGTGCATTTGCCCACAAGGGTGGAATTCACGTCAGTGCTATCCAAAGACACCCAGACACCTACGAGCATATCAAACCAGAACTAGTCGGGAATAGAACAAGAGTTATAGTTTCTGAGCTATCGGGCAGAAGCAATATTGTTTTTAAGGCCAAGGAGTACGGCGTTGATTTAGAGTCTGCTGACTCGAAACTCGATTTCATACTTGAAAAGATAAAGAAACTAGAAAATGAAGGGTATCAATTTGAAGGTGCAGAGGCTTCATTTGAGCTTCTGATGAAAAAGGCCTTAGGCACGTACAAGAAGTTCTTTGAACTTGAAGGGATTAGGGTAGTTATAGATAAGAGAGGAGATATGGATTCTCGATCTGAAGCTACAATTAAGCTTAGGGTTAATGAAAAAGAGTTCCATACCGCCGCGGAGGGCAACGGACCTGTAAATGCATTAGACAAGGCCCTTAGAAAAGCTTTGATTGGTGCTTATCCAGAAATTAAAAACTTTAACCTTACAGACTATAAAGTTAGAGTCCTTGAAGGCGAAGAAGGAACTGGATCTGTTGTTAGAGTTCTAATAAGGACTCACGGATACAACAAGACGTGGGATACAGTTGGTGTTTCAGAGAACATCATAACTGCAAGTTGGTATGCCCTTGTAGACAGCGTTGAATATGGATTAGCAAAGTTTGTGGATGTGATTAAGTGAGAAGTTCAATTATTAAAGATGATATTGATAAGGCGGGTGCTAGAGGATTACTTAGGGCAGATGGGCTAAAAGAGGAAGATTTTAAGAAGCCTTTTGTAGGTGTTGCATCTGCTTACTCTGAGATAGTACCAGGCCATATCACTCTTAGAAAACTTACAGAGCTTGTAAAAAAAGGTGTCCGAGATGCAGGCGGAATACCATTTGAGTTTGGAATGCCAGGTATTTGTGATGGAATAGCAATGGGCCATCAAGGTATGAGATATTCCTTACCCTCAAGAGATATAATCGCTGATTCTGTCGAATTAATGATTTCATCCCATTTATTTGATGGATGGGTCGGGGTTACAAACTGTGATAAAATTACTCCTGGCATGCTTATGGCCGCCGGAAGAATAAATATTCCAGCAGCTATAGTAACAGGTGGCCCTATGGAGCCCGGTGAGTACAAAGGGAAACGACTTGATTTAATTTCAATCTTTGAGGCAATTGGAAGCTATAAAAAAGGAGAAATGTCTGAAAAGGAACTCAAAGAGATAGAAAAGAGAAGTTGCCCAGGTGCGGGTGCATGTGCCGGGTTATTTACGGCAAACTCTATGGCGTGTATGACTGAAGCTCTTGGCCTATCTATACCAGGTAGTGCTACTATTCATGCTACAGACAAGAGAAAAGAAGAGATAGCGTATGAAACAGGCAAACTTATCGTTGAACTGATAAAGAAAGATCTTAAACCAAAGGATATAGTTACCAAGAATAGTTTTGAGAATGCAATAAGAGTTGATATGGGAATAGGTGGATCATCAAATACTGTTCTACATCTGCCTGCAGTTGCCAATGCTTTTGGAATTGATCTTCCATTAAAACTCTTTGATAAGATATCCAAAGAAACTCCTCACCTCGTAAATTTAAGGCCAGGTGGACCTTTCTTTATGAGAGACTTTGATGATGCCGGGGGTATCCCCCAGATTTTGATTAGATTAAAAGATAAACTTAATCTAGAAACAAAAACAGTTATGGGAAATACTCTTGGAGACGTCCTAAAGAAGGTAAAACTCGTAAAATCGGATACTATCCGAACTATTGATAATCCTTACCACAAACAGGGCGGAATCGCTATTCTAAAAGGAAATCTTGCGCCAAATGGCTCAGTTGTAAAACAGACTGCAGTCAGTGCAAAAATAATGAAGTTTGAAGGTAAGGCCAAAGTCTTTGAAAGCGAAGAGGCTGCAACTAAGGCCATACTGGCAGGTGAAATAAAGCCTGGTATGGTTGTCGTCATAAGATACGAAGGTCCAAAAGGTGGACCTGGTATGAGAGAGATGTTAGAGCCAACTAGTTTGATAGCTGGTATGGGATTGTCTGAATCTGTGGCCTTAATTACAGATGGAAGATTTTCTGGAGGGACAAGAGGTCCATGTATCGGTCATGTATCCCCCGAGGCTTTTGACAAAGGACCAATTGCAGCAGTGAAGGATGGAGACACAATCAGAATAGATATACCCAAAAGAAAACTTGAGATAGCACTCACAGCTAAAGAGATTGAGGAAAGACTAACAGTTGCAAAGCCTCCAAAGAAGGACATACCAGGGATGCTTTTGAGGTATAGAAAACTTGTATCCTCTTCTGACAAGGGTGCTGTGTTGGAATAAAATGGGGCTTGAATCTCTAGGGTTTCACTATTCAATTTTAAGTGCTATACTAAGCTCTTTTTTAATTATTTATTCTCTTTTTTTAAGGGACAAGGATTATAAAAAGGCTGAAGAGCTTTTCATTTTTGGAGTCATTTTTATAGGGATCAGTTGGAGTGGAATTGAGTGGTCACTTTACCTAATGGGGTATAATCTTTTTTTACTTGTATCGATGCCAATATTTCCGCTACTTTGTTATTTTTTAGCTACGTCAGCTTTTGTTGTGTATATTTCTGAGAGGTATTACAGGAGAAGGATCTGGATTGTCTTTGCTGTTGCAGCATTTATCGTTTCAATTATAGCTGTGAACTGCATGAACTGTCTCTTTGAGTGAAGTTTTTAAACAGAGTTTATTTATAGAATTTAATGTTCTTCTATAACAGGGAAAAAATTCAAGGTGAAGAGGGTAAAGCACTTTCTATAATACTTCCTACTGTTGGGTGTAGGTGGAGAAGGTGTAATATGTGCTCATACTTTGAGGATTCCCCTGGTGATGCTTCAATTGATTTATTCAAAATATTTGTTGAAGAGTTTAACAATGCTTATGATGATGAAATAAAAAAGGTCAAACTATTCACATCTGGAAGTTTTCTTGACCCAAAAGAGGTTAGCCCGGATTGTGCAAAGAAAATAATTTCTTTTCTTTCTGAAAAGGAAATTTCAGAGGTAACCTTAGAGTCTAGGCCAGAATACGTTGAAGAAGAATACTTGGAAGAATTAAAGGAAAATAATGGTCTTCAAATTGAAGTTGCGATTGGATTAGAGTCGTCAAATAACAAAATATTAAAGCATTCGATTAACAAGGGATTTACATTTGAAAATTTTCTTTCTGCAAGTGAGGTTCTAAAAAAACTTGGTATTATAAATAAGGCCTATTTGATGATAAAGCCACCGTTTCTAACTGAAAAAGAAGCTATACATGATGCGATAAACTCTGCAAAGAGCATAGAGAATATTGCTGACGTGATTTCATTTAACCCTATGACCGTCCATAAAAATACTCTTGTTGAGTATCTTTGGAACAAGGGGGAATATTCACCTCCTTGGGGGTGGAGCATAATAGAGATTTTGAAAGAAACTGCAAATTTAAGGCCAGATATTATTTGCCATCCAGTGGCATTTGGCAGATCACGTGGCCCTAAAAATTGCAAGAGCTGCAACAGAGAAATTGAAAAAAGGATTTTAGATTTCTCAGTAAATAACGATGTAGGAATATTAGAGTATGATTGCGATTGCAAAAAAGAATGGGAAGAAGAACTTATGAAGTTCTAATTTGTCCCTAAATTTAAGGCTAGAAATAACTATGTTGTAGAAATTATTTTAGTAAGAAAAAAGAATCAAATTTAATTCATTGAATAATATTCAAAGTTTCTGTCGGATCATTTATAGTTATTTTTCAGATTTATAGATTATAATTATTGAATTAATTATAAATTTTTATAATTTATAGTATTTTTTATATAATATTAGGAGGATAAAACAATTTTAAGCCTTCCTATAATTGCCGATAATATCAATTATTTTTAATGCAATCAACGAAATATTTATAAACATATGAAAAATAATAAATACGTGAATATACATGGCAGTAGAAAAAAATTATTCAGATTGGTTACAAGTGATAAGAGAGAATAAATCAAAAACAAAACCTAATGACTTGAAAGGTGAAATTGGCATAGCTTTGAAGACGATAGACAAGATGTATGGTAGTGGTGCGGCAACGAGAGCAATGGCACAATGCGACTTACCTGAATTAGGTTGGAAAACTTTTGAAGAATTGAAATAATCTATTTTGATTGTACTATTTTTGTTTTATTAACTTATTTTTTTGGTTTGACTGATTTTCTAATTTGGCCAAAAGTATATGCCTCTATAAGCCATTTATGGACATCATCAGTAAGATCATATTCATTTTCTATGTAGACATGGTGTGTCCATCGCCCAGGACTAGTTTCTACCGCTTCAACAATTTGTTCATGTTTAATATGCCGACCAACGGCAAACGTGAGAGTGATACTGTTTTCTGATCTTTTTTTAATCCATATCTGTGGAAGCCATACCCAAGCAAACTTTTTCTTAATTCGAAATGAAATTTGAGTTTTAGTAGCTTCTATTTTAACTGGACCTAGAGATTCTATATATTGTCGAACATAATTGAATAATTTAAGGGCTTCTGGCCTTCCATAAAACAAATCTTCAACAGCCCAGCTGACCGGAGATTTCATAACTAGAATATAAGATTTATCTTAAATAATTTAGGTATAAAAGA
>CAZFRW010000048.1:2849-6552 GCA_964521515.1 uncultured Thermococci archaeon | reverse complement strand
GAAGCTGGCTCTGACGTTGCAAATCTTTCAATTTTAGGTTACGACCCTAAACAGTATTATACTGGCAGAGGGCCTCTCGAGGCATACAGCATCGGTGTTGATCTTGAGGAAGGCGATATAGCATTTAGGTGTAATATTATAACAGAAGAAAATGGAATTATAAAAGATTACTCTTCAGGCCACATCACAACACCCGAATCTACAGACCTTATAAAAAAAGTTTCCAAATCATTTGACACTGGGAAATTTTATCCTGGGGTAAGCTATAGGCACTTATTTGTTTACAAAGGAGAAAATAGCTTTGTCTGCACCCCACCACACGACGTAGTTGGGCAGAAAGTATCTGATAATCTAATCAAAGGTAAAAATGCAGATATACTGAACAAGATGATGCTCGACTCCAAAAAAATATTGATGGCGCATCCTGTAAATAAAAAAAGAATCTCCGAAGGTAAGAATCCAGGAAATATGCTGTGGCTTTGGGGTCAAGGAAAAAAGATCCCTATGGAGCCATTTTCTCAAAAATTTGGGATGAAGGGTGGCGTAATTTCTGCTGTTGACCTGATAAAAGGGATAGGATATGGAGCAAAAATGAAAGTCATTGATGTTCCAGGCGCAACAGGATTCATTGATACAAACTATGAAGGAAAGGCGGACTATGCTGTAAAAGCTTTAGAGGACATTGACTTTATCTATATACACGTCGAAGCGCCAGATGAAGCTGGGCATTCTGGAAACCTTGAAATGAAGATTAAAGCAATTGAAGACCTAGACAAAAGAGTTGTCGGAAGACTTCTTAACAAACTTGAAGGAAAAGGCTTTGACTATAACTTAAGTATAGTAGCTGACCACCCTACACCGATTAAACTAAAGACACATGTTTCAGACCCTGTACCGTTTGCAGTATACTCAGAAAAAATCCAGAAGGATAAGACATCTTGCTACAGTGAAAAAGAAGGAAAGAAGGGCAGATTCGGTTTGATAAATGGCAGTGAATTCATAGAGCTTTTAAAAAGACAATAATTTACTTTTTAGTTTCCTTTTTACCTTCTCTAGCCTTATCACTTTCTTTTCTAATTGAGGCTCTAACCATCTGGATAACAGAGCTATTTATCTGGTATTTTCCTTTTTCACTTACCAAAATCCCCATTGCAACTAGCTCTTCCAGTTTCGTATACTGTTTTGTCACCGATTCTTGTGTGTCCTTTGCAAGCTGTATGTATGTTACTGGTCCTCCGCCATACTTTTCAATTATTATCCTGACGTCGTCCCTCAAGTCTGAAGGAACTCTTCTAATGTAGTCTTCAATTGAAGATGGTCCGGTCAGAACTTTTGCAAGGTATCTGTCATCTATAAACTCAACAAAGTTATCCCTTGTAGCAGTAAACAATGTGGTGTGAAGTAACTTTAGTAGGTCCCTTGGATTTCCCTTTGACATACTGTTTGCAAGAATTATGGCGCTTTCCTCAAATGGGAAAAGTGGATTTGGTATAGATTTTTTTCTGTTATATTCAATCCTCTTTTGGACAAGTTTTATTGCTCGCTCATCAGAGAGTGGTTCTGAGAACAATTCGTTGTGTAGTCTTGCCACAAATGCAGGATTAATTTCTCTGATTTTATCATATGCATTTTTGGTGCATGTCATGATAAATACGCTTGATTCTGGCATGTTACTGATAAATTCTCTCAAGAATTCAAAGAAAAGTATAAGGTCGGTATTTGGGGCAGTTAAGATGTTTTCCATTTCATCAAGTAGTAGTGCAGACCTCTTATATTCCCCTAAATAGTCTATTAGCTGATTTCCAATATCTTGAGAATTATAATTTGCCCTTGTAAGTTCATACTCTTCGTATTCTTGTACTGGGGGTGCAACTTTTTCTTCTTTTGAAAATAATCTCTTTAATTTCTGGAAAAATGAAAGTTCTTCTTGTTGTTGGGGTAGCTCGTAAGCCTCTTCTCCAAACTCAGACCCTTCAGTAATCGGAACTTCTTCAAGGGGTTGTTCGGCTTCTACTTCATCCTCATATTCGGAGAAATATGAGAAAATATCAAGAGTTGTTTTTATAATATCATTTGAGTCAATCTTCTGGTAGATTGACATCCCTCCGGACTCCTGTACAAGTTTATGGACCCCTTTTAATCTCTGGGTTTTACCTGATCCCAAAGGCCCAACAATTGAAAGTGCTATCCCCGAACTTTCTCCGATAACATCCGAAAGAATATCTGCAATACGAGAATCTATCTCTTGAGAAACATGAATTTTTTCGATATCCCTTATAGCCTCAGATGATAGATCCGTAAAGGGATTTTTTTCTAGTCCAAATCTTTCATATGAGGAAGAAACATCTATTTTAAACATAAGTATCCCATTTTTACAGTTATTTATTAAAGGTTACCATCTTTATACATAACTTTGATTTATATTAAAAAATAATAATGTAAAAAACTATTTAAAGATTTCGGTAATCGTCTTTTTTTGAATATTTTTTAAATAATTCGTTTTATAGAAAAAGTTATAAGTAATTTCATCCACCTTTTGTTAATGGCTTCGATAGAAACGCTTCTGGCGCAGTATTGGTTGATAATATTTTTAGCCTTAATAGTACTATTTGTATTGCTAATTTTTGTTATTAGATTTATTTCCAAGAATAAAAAAAGTAAATCTGGGATCCCTGAAAAAAAAGCTCAAGAGGGCGCATCTATTTTTAGTATCAATAAACAAAAGACAACTGAACCGGAAATAAAAAAAGTAGAACCAACAACACAATTTTACGATACAATACAAAAACCTGTTCCTGAGATTGTAGTTGAAACACCAAAACTTCAAGAGCGAAAAAAGATAACTACCTGGGCAGACTTTATTATAGAAATCGATAACTTAACAAAAAGTCTGGCAGATGCTAGGAATCATGAATACTTTAAGATGAGTCAGACTTACCGAGAGTTAACAAGATTTTATTTTGATAATATCCAAAACCCCAATATAGGAAAAGCAGACATGGACGACGCTTGGAAAAAACTTGAATTATGCTATAGCAAAATCCAAAAACTTTTAGAAAATATTTAGGTGTTTTAATGAATAAAAAAATATTGGCAATTTTTTTACTTAGTATATTATTTGCTGGTTTGTTGCCAGTTCTGTTATCACAAGAAGATGGGAAATCTATTACTATTAAGGTGCCTGCTGTTAAAAGGACAGAGTCTGGGCTCGAAGGCGCCGTTTTTGATGCCACTGTTTTAGTAAAACCCGGTACAGGAAGGGTCTTTGTTGACACTTGGCCACTCTCTGAGCTTGATACACAAGCCTCTTGCAGATTTGCTTCCGTAGTTGCTTCAGACATACTGAAGGTATCTCATTCAAAGTATGATTATTTCTATACAATTAGGGCAGATTCTCCTATAATTAGTGGTCCTTCGGCTGGTGCGGCGCTCACTATCGCCACCATAGCTTCAATTAAAGGACTCGACCTTGACCCAAACGTCATGATGACTGGCATGATCAATCCTGATGGAACTGTAGGGCCAGTTGGTGGTATATTGGAGAAGATAATGGGTGCAAATGCAAAAGGAATAAAGGTATTTCTCATACCAAGCGGTCAATCAGTTATTCAAATAATTGAAGGAGATAAAATTGAAACTGTTAATGTAATTGAGCATGCAAAGAGTCGTTGGGGAATCACGGTCATTGAAGTTGATGATGCAG
>CAZFRW010000048.1:0-2749 GCA_964521515.1 uncultured Thermococci archaeon | reverse complement strand
AATATATTCAACGCTAAAATACAGTTAAACTATATTAGTGATTCAATCGACGTTATGATAAATAAGGATTCAACTATTGTTAAGAATAAGATTGAAGCGGCACAAAAGGAACTAGACGAAGCAAATCAACTAATATTAAATGAATCAACAAATATTAGAGGTATTACTTCATTTGAATGCCTAGCAGCATCTGAAAAAAGAGCTATTGAAGCTGAAAATTTAATAGCCGATGCTTGGAAAAATTTTTACAATCAAAAATATTACGATGCTATTTATTATGCAAACTTTGCCCAAGAAAGAGCAAAAACTGCGAAATTGTGGATGGATGTAAGCAAGGAAAATTCTAAAGGAGAAAGTACAATTGACGAATCTCAACTGAAATATAATGCAAATCAGAGAATTGAAGATGCGAGACTAAGTCTTGTTTATGCACAAACACTAATCGGTGAGAATGCATTGCTTACCCAAAGTGCCGAGTTACTTACCGCGGCTGAAAAAGAATATGAAAATGGAAAATACGCTGCCGCTATTTTTGATGCTATTGACAGCAAGGTGAGGTCAAGTGTTTCAATTGAGTTATGGTCTTCGGGAGAAGAAGCGATAAAACAAAGACTTGAAAGGTCAAAAGAACAAGCAGGCGGCGCAATATACCTCGCAAGAAAGAGTGGCGGAGAGCCTTTAATGGCTGAAAGTTACTTTGAATATGCCTCAACATTTGAAGAAACGGATAAGATAAGTTCAATTATTCTCTATAAATATTCTAAAGGCGTAGCATTTGCACTTAGATTCTTAGATCCTTTAGATGGAGTGTCCCCTCAAGAAGAAGTACAGATTGAAAAATCCCCAACTTTGGTAACAACTAGATCCTACAATTATGTTGGATACTTTATTGGAGGATTGTTGGTAGGATTAATAATTGGGGGGGTAGCTGTATTTTATACAAAAAGAGAAATTTATAAATAAAAAAATATTTTTTAAATTTCTGCTCTATCTTTAGTTCTTATAGTTCCTTCTAGAGTTACGCCGCCACCTATTTTTATTGATCCTCTGTATTCTATTCCTTCACTGATATGTGTTCCGTCCATCAAAGTTACTGAGCCATCTGAAAGAACTTTACTAACATTACAATTGTGGCCTATTGTAACATTTCCTTTTGCTTTGACAGTTTTAGCATCGCTGTTGGCACCTAAGATGACGTCTCCATTTGAAATAAGGTCTTTCATTATTTTGCTGTTCTCACCAATTGAAACGTTTCCATTTGCTTCAAGTTTTGTTTTTATTACTGTTTCACTACCTAAGAATACATCGCCGCCAGAAATAAATTCACCGCCGACTCTTATTCTTTCTCCACCTTTAATGTCTCCAGTAGTTTTTATTGAAACAGGGATAATACTACCATTTGAAATATAAGCATTGCCTGCAAAAATCTCTTCTCTGATCTCAGCTTCTTCTCCCATTACTAGAGTTCCCTCACATTTCACGGCTCCTTGGATTGTAGTCCTGTCTCCAAGGGTAACATTTTTTCCGGCTATAATGTCTCCTTTAATCAAAGCATCATTTTCAATTTTTACGCTCTCTTTAGTTTTTAATCCACCTTTTACGATTACGCCTTCACTTATCTCAATGTCCTTATCAAAGGCATCCAAAACTATTACTTTACCTCTTTCTGTTTCTTCCATCTGCCTGTTGAGTTCTTCATTAATTGTTTTTAC
Source organism: uncultured Thermococci archaeon (assembly GCA_964521515.1). Lineage (GTDB taxonomy): Archaea > Methanobacteriota_B > Thermococci > Methanofastidiosales > Methanofastidiosaceae > Methanofastidiosum. The sequence continues at coordinate 1,037 of CAZFRW010000048.1, read as the reverse complement.
TCTTTCTAGTTCTCTCTGGACATCTTCGATTAATTCTTCTTTCTGTCGTATTTCCATGATTTCCTTTGATCTCTCATTGTTTAATTCGGATTTGTATTTGTCTCTTTCCTCACTTATGTCTTTAATGACTTCATGAGTTCTTTCTTCAACTTCGCGGTACTTATCTTCAGCTTCTTTTAGTTTACCCACGAAGTCTTGGTTTTCTCTTGTTATTTTTTCGAATTTTTCCTTGATAATCTCTATATTTTCGTACTCTTCCTCGTAAACTTTAAGTTGCATTTTGAGAGCTCTGTTTTCCTTCTCAATTTCTTCTAAATTTTGCGTGAGTATGTTTAATTTCTCATCTTTTTCGTCATTGCCACCAAAAATTCCCATTTAAACTCCTCCTAATATACAATAAAATGCCGATAAGCAATATATATATCTTTTTATTTAAATATATTTCTCATATAATTCTAATAATATACCATGGGTGCTTTTAGGGTGAACAAAAGCCATTTTAGACCCACCTGCACCTTTTCTTGGGGACTCATCAATAAGTTTTACCCCTTTATCTTTCATCAATCCTATGCTTTCTTCTATATTATCAACTAAGATTGCAATGTGATGTATCCCTTCCCCTCTTTTCTCTATGAACTTTGCAACTGGTCCATCTGGAGAGCTCGGTTCCAAAAGTTCTAAGTGAACGCCCCCTATATCAAGAAAACCAACCTTGACTTTTTGATCAGGAACCTCTTCTATATTCTCTACTTTTAACCCAAGAGCATCCTCATAAAAACTTAAAGACTCTTCTAAACTATTTACAGCTATACCTATATGGTCTATCTTTTTTATCATTAAAGCACCTCAAATAAAATTTTTAATCTTGGAATTAATTCTTCAATAATCTTGTAAGGATCTTTTTCTCTATTTGCTATTTTTTTAGCAAGTTCTTCCATTTCCTTTTCACTTATAGTGTTGTAAAGATTGTTCGTAAATAGATTCTGTAGTATATTTATTAATTCAGTTTTGCCCCTGATTATCCTCTTTTTTTCATG
>CAZFRW010000047.1:0-6972 GCA_964521515.1 uncultured Thermococci archaeon | reverse complement strand
ATGATCTTGAAGGATTTGACGCTGCTAAGATGTATGTGGAAGAAGTTTCTAAAACGGGTTTTATGGAAAGAAAAGATCATGAAATCGAAGGTGACAGTGAAAAATTTGTTTATACTGTATACAAGTGCCCTTACAATGAACATTGCAATATGCTAGTTCGTGACGATAAAGTAGAAAAATTAGCTTGTCTTAGGGCTATGTCTGTACTTGGAGGAATAGAACACTCAAAACCAGGAGAATCAAAGAAATGGGACTACAAACCACAGTTCAAAAATGGCGGGCCTTGCATTATTGATTTTAAGAAGAAGTGAATTCAATGCTTTCAAAGCAAGAGAAGATTATTCTAAAAGCATTAGGTGACTTAAAAGGAGAATCAAATCCTGAAGAAATAGCAAGAATCTCGTTATTGCCTGAAGTCGCAGTAATGAGAACTCTTCTCTATTTATCTAGTAAGAATCTAGTAATAGTAGATGAAAAAGGCGTTTCTAACCTGTTATTGACCAACGAAGGCAAAACAAGTTTAGCAAATGGCCTAATAGAAAAAATATTCATTAAAGGAATAAAAGATAAAATCCCATTAAATGAAATCGGACTTTCTGAAGAAGAAAGAAATATTGCAATTGGAATGGCAAGAAGAAATGGGTGGATATCCATAGAGAAAATTAATAATTTATTATCATTCTCTTTAACAGACAAAGGAAAAGCCGCATTAAATGAAAAAACTCCTGAAGAGATCGCCTTAGAAGATATCTCTAAGAAAAAAATAATAGCTGAAAATTTGGCGAATCTCCTTGTAAAGAGAAAACTTGTTGAAAAGAAACTAGACACTGTCAGAAAAGTATACTTAACTGAACTAGGAAAAAAGGAAGTATCTAAGGGGATAGAGATAACTGAAGAGATTTCAGAATTAACTCCCGATATGCTAAAAAATCAGAACTGGAGAGATATCACTCTTAAAAAATTCGATGTTTCATCAGATGTCAAAGTATTTTATCCTTCACGAAAACATTTTGTAAATCAGGCAATTGAGTATATCCGGAAAATCTGGCTTGAGATGGGCTTTAAAGAAATGTCAGGGCCAATGATAGATACGTCTTTTTGGGTTTTCGATGCATTATTTCAGCCTCAAGATCATCCTGCTAGGGACATGCAGGATACATTCTTCATAGAATCCCCAAGATTTGGAAAAATTGACCCAAAATTTTCTAATAAAATTTGTGCCATGCACGAACATGGAGGCGACATAAACTCAAAAGGATGGGGGTATAACTGGGATAAAAAAATCAGTGAAGAATATGTTCTAAGAACACACACTACCTCTCTGTCCGTAAGAACTCTCAGTACTCTAAAACCTGAAGATTTACCTGCAAAATTCTTCTCAGTTGGCAAAGTTTTCAGAAATGAAAAACTTGACTGGAAACATCTTTTTGAGTTTTATCAGACCGATGGGATAGTTGTTGATGAAGATGCCAATTTTAAACATCTTCTCGGTTATCTCAAAAGATTCCTAAACAAAATGGGGCATTCAAAAATAAGATTTAGACCTGCATATTTCCCATATACAGAACCTAGCATTGAAGTAGATATTTATAATAAAAATAAAGGTGAATGGGTAGAACTCTTAGGTGCAGGAATTTTCAGGCCTGAAGTAGTTGTTCCCCTTTTGGGTAAGGATATACCGGTACTTGCATGGGGACCTGGATTTGGAAGAATTATGATGGAATATTATGGATTGACTGATATCCGACAGAAGTATATGAATGACCTAGATATGATGAAAAAATTACCTATTTGGATAAAAGGGTGATAAGATGCCGACAGTTAATTTTGATAAGAATGAGTTCATATCTCTGCTAGGAAAGGCCGTTGATGATCAAACATTAAGCGACAGAATATCTATGATTGGGACTGATCTTGAAAAAGTAAATCCTGAAATAGTCGTTGAAGTTTTTCCAGATAGGCCAGATATGTTATCAGTTGAGGGATTTACTAGTGCACTTAAGGGATTTATGGGAATTGAGGAAGGCCCCATAGATTTTAAAGTTCATAATTCTAGTTACGAAGGAACAGTAGATCCAAAAGTCAAATCTGTCAGGCCTTTTGCAGTCGGCGCAATTGTCAAGAATATAAAATTTGATGACGATACGATTAGGTCATTAATGCAGATACAGGAAAAACTGCATATAACCCATGGCAGAAATAGAAAGAAAGTTGCAATAGGTGTACACGACCTAGACACGATTAAATTTCCTATTAGGTATACAACAATGCCGAGAGATTTCTCTTTCATTCCTTTAGAATTTGATAAAAATCTTACTATTGAAGAAATACTAAAGAATCACCCCAAAGGGATTGCATACGCACACCTCTTGTCAGAGTTTAAGGAATGCCCCATATGGTTAGATAAAACTGGTCAAGTTTTGTCAATGCCACCAATTATTAATGGGGACCATACAAAAGTTACTGAAAAAACAAAAAGCCTTTTTATAGATATCACAGGCACTCACAGGAAAAGCATTGAATATGCGTTAAATATAATATTAATGGGGCTCTACCTTAGAGGTGGGGAGATACATTCCTTAAGATTAACTGACGAAGGAAAAGAGTGGATTTACCCAAATCTAAATAGGGAAAAAATTGAGTTAGACCTTTCATATTCTAATAAGATACTTGGGCTTAATTTATCCGAAAATGAAACAGCAGACTTACTACTAAAAATGAGATACGGGATATATTCCCAATCCAAAGGTAAAATTGTTGTGGAAATACCCCCTTACAGGGCGGATATTTTACACCCTATCGATTTAATTGAAGATATATCTATTGCATATGGATTTGAAAACTTCACACCCGAAATACCTAAAATAGCAACAATTGGACAAGAAAACTCTCTGGAGGTATTTCTAAGAAAAGTAGAAGAAGTAATGGTAGGATTTAATTTTATTGAAGTCAAAAATTACATCCTTTCAAATGAAGATGTTTTAATTACTAAAATGCTTGACAATAAAAGAAAACTTGTAAAGACAAGGAATGCAGTAAACACAGAATTTGATACTGTAAGAAGCAGCCTTTTACCTTTATTAATAAAGACATTAGTTTCAAATTCTCATTATGAATATCCTCAGAATATATTTGAGGTGGGGATAGTTGTGCCTGATCAAGACTTAGTAGAAAAACAGTATCTTGCTTGTACTATATGTCATCCAAAGGCAAACTTTTCCGAGATAAAAGGAGTATTCAATGGACTTCTTTCCTCTTTTGGGCTTCAATATTCAGTAAAAGAAGAAGATTACCCTTACTTTATCCAAGGAAGGGCTTGTACTTTAGAAATAGATGGCGCATATATCGGAAAAATGGGAGAATTAAATCCTGAAGTTCTATATAATTTCAAATTAGAGATGCCAGTTTCTGCATTTGAGATAGATATATCCGCTATATTTGATCTTTTCAGAGAAAAGATACAAGTGTAAGGATTATTCCAGATATTAGTGGTATGGATAGATTGTCATTGACTTTGATTAGATACCCTTCGGCAAATGTAGCCGCAAGTGCACCACTTATAGCCATTAATGGGTTTAAAATTAGAAGACCAACAAAAAAACATGATAGAAAGCAGGCAAAACTGCCTTCTAATGATTTTTTTCCACTCATATACTTTATTTTTCCAAATCTCTTACCAATTATTGCTGAAAAAAAATCGCCAATAGAATTGTAACTTATAGCAGCAATAGCAATATATTTCTCAAATAGAAGAACTGTAAAAAATGAAGAAATGATAAAATATGTTGCAGCTGATAAATCAACTTTCTCATACTCTCTAACTGTTTTTCCCACAACTTTTGGGATAAATTCATTTCCAAAATTATATCTTAATCTTAAAAATTCTATAAATACAAAAACAAGAACTATAATAGACATTCCAAATATCGCATCTTTTTTATCAAAGAAGATGTAGTAAACTATTGGGATCAATAATCCTATCTCGTGGAATATTTTTCGTTTGAATTCAGAATCCATAGTAATCCTCATTAAATTTATAAACATTATTAGTGGGGGTATTTTTAATGTTTGGGGTAAATAGATGAAACTAATAATAAACTCAGAACTAGATATGGCCGGGGAGAATATAAGAGAAAACTTACTTCAAAATTATCCTTTTGAAAAACTTGAGGGCAATATTTTTTATGATAAGAATACGGACTCATTGCTTGTAAGAATAAAAAATGAAACTATTTATACTGATTTTCCCGAAAACATAGTTCAAGAAGAAATTAAAGATTATAACTTAGGTGTTATTGATTCAATTTTTTTTGCGACAAGGCATAAATCTGTTGCTAAAATACCAACCTTAACTTGTCACACGCCAGGTAATTTTGTTAAGGCCGATTATGGCGGTAAGGATGGGCAAGTTTCCCCTTCTAATCCAATATTCCAAAAAATAGTATTAAATGAAATCCTAAATTTATCAAAAAAGCTTGAGATATCATTTGAAGTTTGTCTTGAAGCCACGCATCATGGGCCTTTAACAGGACTCCCAACAACCTTCATTGAAATTGGAAGCGATGAAACCTATTGGGGGATAAAAGAAGCCGGCAAAGTTATAGCAACGGCTATCTATAACTCTCTTTCATATGCAGAAACTAAAAAATCATTTAGGATCGCAGCAGGCATAGGTGGAGGTCATTATTGCCCTAAATTTACTGAAATTATGTTGAATACAGATATTGCAATAGGTCATGTAATTGCAAAGTATAACACGCCAGTTACAGATTCAATACTTTGTGAATTAATATCAAAAAGCCAATACTTAGATATGATTCTTTTAGACTGGAAAGGTATCAAGGAAAGATTAGATTTAAAAGACAAACTTACTAATAGAAACATATCATTTGCAAAAACAAGTGATATTGTAAAAGAATAAGGATTACCACTAAAGAGAAGCATTATGAATAGCATTATTAAGCAAAAGCTTTATATACTATTAACTATATAGATTACAAATAGGAGTTTTATGTTACCAATAATAAGTAGCTACATTAACTGTAAAGGGGGAGTTAAATGAGATCTGTTATTGAAGAGGCCATTGAAAGGGCAGTAACAGAAAAAGAAATAGTTAAAGATTATCGCTATACTTCTGTAGATGAAGAGTTAGAAAGAGTACTCAGAGAATCAAGAGCCAAAATTAAAGTAATAGGAACAGGCGGAGCAGGCTGCAATGCAATTGATCGATTAATGGAAATTGGAGTAATTGGGGTTGACGCAATAGCAGTAAACACCGATGCTCAAGATTTACTAGATACCAGGGCAGACAAAAAAGTTTTGATTGGAAAAGAAGTTACAAGAGGACTTGGGGCAGGTAACGATCCCAAAGTTGGAGAAGAATCTGCAAGGGAAGACGAAAGAACGATTAAAGAAGTACTAGAAGGAAGCGATATGGTTTTTGTAACTTGTGGACTAGGTGGAGGAACAGGGACTGGTTCTGCACCGGTAATGGCCGAAATTGCTAAAAAAATGGGTGCACTAACAGTTGCAGTCGTGACTTTACCTTTCACAGTCGAGGGTTTGAGAAGACAAAGAAATGCGGAAAAAGGACTTGAGAAATTAAGAAAAGTTAGTGATACCGTAATTGTTATACCAAACGATAAATTGTTGGACATAGCGCCTGGTTTACCAATAAATGCAGCATTTAAAGTTTCTGATGATATATTAATTAGGGCTGTCGGGGGAATAGCTGAATTAATTACAAAACCCGGATTAGTAAACGTTGACTTCGCAGATGTTAGGTCTGTAATGAGAGAAGGGGATGTTGCAATGATTGGAATGGGAGAATCCGACACAGAGAACAGAGCTAAAGAGGCCATAACTGAAGCATTAAATAGTCCTTTAATAGATGTAGATGTAACGGGTGCCAAAGGGGCTTTAATTAATATTACTGGAAGCTCAAACATGAAACTAGAAGAAGCAGAAAAGATTGTAGAGCACGTAACAAATGAACTCGAGCCAGATGCCCAGATTATTTGGGGTGCAATGATAAATGACGAACTTAAAAATGGGCTTAGAGTAATGGTAGTTCTTTCAGGAGTCAAATCCCCTTACATATTCGGAAGAAAAGAAACTGAGATGCTGATTGAGAGCGAAGCTCCCGTCAGAGGAATTGATCTTGGAATAGAATACATTTAAAAAGGATTCTTATTAATTAGCCTCATGGCAGAGGCTAATCTAAAGAAAAAGGAAAGGGCAAGAAGTCGGATTTCTGAGTACACAAGAGTCCTTAAACTTGCTAAAAAGCCTGGCAGAAAGGAATATTCACTTACAGCTAAAGTAACTGGAATTGGAATAATAATTATTGGTCTAGTTGGTTACTCAATAAAATATATATCTGTTATAATCCAAGATTTAGGATTATAATTCCTTTTAAAAGGCTAAACTTTTTAAATCTTTAAGTACCTTTGTTTTTGTTATTATTGTGGGTGAGAATGTAATGGATGAAGATGAGAATCCAATCTTTGCATTAAAGGTAGCTGTAAATCAAGAACAGAACGTAGCAAAGATGATAGAGGGAAAAGTAAAAACTAACAATCTTAAAATTTATGCAGTCTTAGCACCAGAAACCTTAAAAGGGTATGTTTTCATTGAGGCGAGTGATAAAGGGGCTGTAGAAGAAGCCATTCAAGGCCTTCGAAATGTAAGGGGGATTCTTGAAGGAAAAATTGCCTTTGATGAAATAAGTCATTTCTTAGAGGCTAAGCCATCTGTGTCTGGTCTTGCAAAAGGTGATATTGTAGAACTAATAGCAGGTCCATTCAAGGGCGAAAAAGCTAAGATTATCAGGGTAGACAAAGGCAAAGAAGAGCTTACAGTTGAGCTTCTTGAAGCAATGGTGCCAATACCTGTTACTGTTAAAGGAGATTATGTCAGGATTATAGAGAAAAAGAGCTAGTGGTGATATAATGGGAAAAGAGAGATCTGTTA
>CAZFRW010000046.1:0-7027 GCA_964521515.1 uncultured Thermococci archaeon | reverse complement strand
CTATGGAGTTAGTAATTAGGGGGGGTGCATTTTTGCCCCTCACAAAGGTATAAATTCTTTTTAAAGTTTCTCCGTAGCCTTACCTGCAATATCAAGATTGTAAGTGATTTTTTTTCGTTTAAGAGAACTTACTATATAATTTATTTTGATAGGTGGATAATATGGAAGAAGTTATTTGTGTAAGCGACTATAATAAAAAAGTATTAGAAAAGATGAACATAGAAGGTATCAAGATATTTGATACAACTCTCAGAGATGGAGAGCAGACCCCTGGTGTGGCATTTAACACAGAGGAAAAGATGAAAATAGCTGAAAGTCTTGATCTATTAGGTGTTGATGCTATTGAGGCAGGATTTCCCATAACATCTGCGGGAGAGAAAGAAGCTATAAAAAAAGTATGTGATATGGGTTTAAAGGCAAAAATTTGTGGTCTTGCAAGATCCAATAAAAAAGATATTGATATGGCTTTAGATTGTAATGTTGATAGAGTTCACACATTTATTGCTACTTCTCCAATACACCGAGAATTCAAGCTTAAAATGTCTAAAGAAGACATCATGTCAAAGGCGATAGAAGGCGTTGAATACGCAAAAGACCACGGAGTTGAAGTAGAGTTTTCCTGTGAAGATGCAACAAGAACTGAGCTTGAGTATCTTAAAGAGATGCATAGGGCGGTAAGGGATGCAGGTGTAGATTACATCAATGTTCCAGATACTGTGGGGACAATTATGCCAAAAGCTATGAGGTTTCTAATAAAAGAGCTTGTTAACGATATCAATGTACCGATAAGCATCCATTGCCACAATGATTTTGGTCTTGCTGTTGCCAATTCTCTTGCTGCAGTTGAAAGTGGGGCCAAACAAGTTCATTGCACTATAAATGGTCTTGGTGAGAGAGCTGGTAATGCTTCGTTAGAGGAAACTGTGATGAGCCTAATGGCTCTTTATGGGGTCAGATTTTCTATTGATACAACTCGACTTACCTATATATCTAAATTAGTCTCAAGGATATCTGGTGTTGTTGTACAGCCAAACAAAGCAATCGTTGGTGAAAATGCATTTGCTCATGAATCAGGTATTCACGTTCACGGGGTACTTAGTAAAGCTTTCTGTTATGAGCCTCTAACACCAAAGTTAGTAGGAAGGGAAAGCGAGATTGTTGTTGGAAAACATACAGGCCTTCATGCTGTTGAAAAGAAGCTTAAGGACTTTGGTATTGGACTTACAAAAGAACAGATCTTAGAAATTGTTGACGATGTTAAACAAATAAGAGAAAGTGGAAAGAAGATTACTGATGAAGATCTAATAGCAATAGCAGCAGGTTATGTTGGAAAAGTTCCAGACGAAGAAAAAGAAGTAAAACTCGAAGAGATGTCAATAATTTCTGGACTTCATATTACACCAACAGCTACAGCTATCCTTAATATAAACGGTAACAAAAAAGTAGGTTCAAACATAGGAAATGGTGCAGTTGATGCAGCTTTAAATGCTTTAAAGTCGGTGGTGCCAGAAAAGATAACTCTTGAAGAGTATAGACTTGAAGCGATAACAGGTGGTTCTGATGCGTTATGTCAAGTCTCTGTTAAGATGACAAATGAAGCTGGAATAAAAGCTTTAGGAAAGAGTGTTGGACCAGATATAGTTATGACTAGCGTAAATGCAGCTATTGAGGCCATAAACAAACTAAGAATGATAAATAAAGAGGCGAAAACGAAATGAATGAAGGTCTTAAAGGAACAGAAATTGTTGTCAAGTGTCTAAAAGAAGAAAATGTTAAACATATCTTTGGTTTTCCAGGAGGTCAATTGATACCTCTTTATGACCAACTCTATGAAGAAACAGATATCAGGAGTATTCTTGTAAGACACGAACAAGGTGCAGCTCACGCTGCTGATGGTTACGCTAGAGCTTCTGGAAATCCAGGAGTGTGTATGGCAACTTCTGGTCCAGGCGCGACTAATCTTATAACGGGATTACTTAATGCAACGATGGATTCGATTCCTGTTGTGGCTTTTACAGCACAAGTTCCAACTAAAGCCATTGGTACAGATGCATTCCAAGAAGCAGATACTTTTGGAATCACGATGCCAATAACAAAGCATAACTTTCTTGTCAAATCAACAAATAGGCTCTCTTGGACAATCAAAGGCGCATTTAAAATTGCAAATACTGGAAGAAAAGGTGCAGTTGTCATTGACCTCCCAAATGACGTACAGCAGAAAAGATCAAAAGAGTACCATCATGGAGAGGTAAAATTTACAGGGTATAATCCAAGCATTGTCCCCAATCCGCTCCAGCTTAAGAGGATTGCTCAAAAGCTTGTTGAGGCTGAGAGGCCGTTAATACTTGCAGGAGGGGGCGTTATATTAGCAAACGCTTCAGAAGATTTGAGAATATTGGCTGAATATCTTGGTGCTGGAGTTGCTACAACACTTATGGGAAAAGGTGCTATGCCTGAAAATCACCCTCTGTCTCTTGGAATGGTAGGGATGCATGGAAGACTTGGGGCAAATAAGATGATTAACAACTGTGATGTTTTATTAGTTATTGGATGTAGGTTCTCTGATAGAACAACTGGTTGGGGTCTTGAGTCTTTTGCGCCTGATGCCATAAAAATTCATTGTGATATAGACTCATCAGAACTAAACAAAAACATAACTGTAGATTTTCCTCTAGTAGGAGATGCCAATCTAGTCATAAAAGATTTAATTAAATTTATCAAAAAGTATGAAGATGTCAAAAAAGATACAAATATTTGGAGGAAAAGAGTAAATCAGCTCCACAGTATGTGTGAAGAATGTGAAGTTGTAAAGCACAAAGAAAATAAACTTACACCTGAAGTTATAATTAAGACAATTAATGATTTTCTGGATGACAATGCTATAGTTACTACAGAAGTTGGTCAAAATCAAATGTTTGCGGCCCACTATTATATCACAAAAAAACCAAGACAGTTTATATCTTCAGGTGGTCTTGGAACGATGGGATTTGGATTTCCTGCTGCAATTGGAGCAAAGGTAGCAAAACCTGAAAGTCAAGTTTTAGACATTGCAGGAGATGGGTCGTTCCTGATGGTATGCCAAGAATTGGCAACTGCAATGACTGAGAATATACCGGTAGTAGTTGCTATATTAAATAACTCGTACCTTGGAATGGTAAGACAATGGCAAGAGCTATTTTGGGATAAAAGATATTCAAAAACAAAACTCGGAACTCTACCTGACTTTGTGAAATTGGCAGAATCGTTTGGAGCTTATGGAGAAAGAGTTGAAAAGGCTAGTGACATCAAAAAAGCACTGAAAAATGCATTTGATTCGGGTGTCGTTTCAGTTCTTGATTTTAAGATAGAATCTGAAACTAATATTCTCCCAATGATCCCGCCTGGAGGCAGGGTTGATGAGATGATAGGGGTGGAAAGATGCAAACACAAATAATTTCAGTTCTAGTTGAAGATGAAGCAGGATCTCTTACTAGAATGAGTGGTATGTTTTCTAGAAGGGGCATTAATATTCATTCCTTAACAGTCTCTCCTTCTGAGAAGGAAGGTATGAGTCGGATGACTATAGTAACGACTGGTGATGAGCGAGAGATTGAAAAGGTAGAAAAACAGCTGAACAAGCTGATAGAAGTTGTAAAGGTAAACATACTAGATAAAAAAACTTCTGTGGTAAGGGATCTTTGTCTATTGAAGGTTTATGCAGACAAAGAAAACAGAGCAGAGGTTTTAGAAATAGCCAATGCATTTAAATCAAATATAGTAGATATCAGTATAAGAACAATAACCCTAGAGATAACAGCGGAACCGCTAGATATAGACAGATTTGTTGAAACAATGAAGAACTTTGGCATAAAAGAACTCTTTAGAACTGGAGTTACTGCCATTTCTAGGGATATTGAAAAGAAAATTGGAGGTTAAAGTATGGCAACAATGTATTATGATTGTGATGCAGACCTTAAATATTTACAAGGTAAAACAGTAGCCGTAATAGGTTATGGAAATCAAGGGAGGGCACAAGCCCTATGTTTGTACGACAGCGGTATTGACGTTGTCGTAGGTGTAAATGAAGGTGGGAAGTCATGGAACTGCGCTAGGGACGCTGGGATTAAAACGATGAGTGTCGAAGATGCTGCGAAGGCAGGAGACATCGTCCACATCTTGATACCTGATGAGGTCCAGCCACACGTCTACACAAAATACATAAAAGATAATCTAAAGGAAGGCAATGTTCTTAGCTTTTCTCATGGATTTAACATAACATTCAATCAGATCAAGCCACCAGAATACGTTGACGTAGTTATGGTTGCACCTAAAACACCAGGTAGTGAATTAAGAAGGCTTTACAAGGAAGGTTTTGGAGCTCCAGCACTTCTAGCTGTTGAGCAAGACTATACTGGCAAGGCCAAACAAACAGCGCTTGCAATGGCAAAGGCCATGAACTTAACAAAAGCAGGCGTAGTTGAAACTACATTTGAAGAAGAAGCAATTACAGACATATTCGGGGAGCAATGTGTTCTCTGTGGTGGAATTACAGAACTTATCACAGCAGGTTTCGAAACATTGGTAAGTGAAGGTTACCAGCCGGAAATTGCTTATTTTGAGTGTTTAAACGAAATGAAGTTAATAGTAGATTTATTCTATGAGGGCGGTCTAGAGTTAATGTGGGAGAGAGTCTCAAACACTGCAGAATATGGCGGTAGAACAAGAGGCCCAATGATAATCGATGACTCAGTCAGAGAAAGAATGTATGAAGTTCTTGACAACATCAAATCAGGTGAATTTGCAAGAGAGTTCATGATGGAGAACTACACAGGCAGACCTGTTCTCACAAGAGCAAGGAAAGAGGGTAGTGAAAAACTCATAGAAGAAGTTGGTAAGGATATCAGGAAAATGTTCTTAAAACCTGAAAAAAAATAATATAATTTAAATTTTTATTTTTTTAGTTGATTTTTATGGGAAAGACAATATCAGAAAAAATAATAGGGAACAAAGCCGGAGTAAATGCCGAGGCGGGCCAGATAGTTGAGGCCAATGTTGATTATGTCATGGTAAATGATGTAACTGGGCTTCCGGCATTTGAGCAGTTTGAAAAGCTTCCAAAAGGTACAAAGCCTTTTAGGGAGAAGATAGTGTTAATTCCGGACCATTATGTGCCTAACAAAGATGTTGCCTCCGCTGAGCAGGCAAAAAGAATGAGAGATTTTGCAAAAAAATACGAAATAGAAAATTACTTTGAGGTCGGAAGGGGTGGTGTATGCCATCAGCTGATGATTGAGAAGGGTTTTGTTGCACCGGGGAGATTAATTGTGGGTGCAGATTCACATACTTGTAGTTACGGTGCTTTAGGAGCATTCTCAACAGGAATAGGCTCAACTGAAGCTGCGGCCGTTATGGCTATAGGAAAGCTTTGGTTAAAGGTACCTGATAGTATTAAAATAACAGTCGATGGAAAACTTGACAATTATGTTTATGGGAAGGATATAATCCTCCATGTGATAGGGGATATTGGAGTTGAGGGTGCATTATATCAAGCCATGGAGTATTATGGAAACACTATTGAAAATTTAACACTCTCTGATAGAATATCTATTTCAAATATGGCAATAGAGGCAGGAGGAAAAGCAGGCATTATTCCTCCAGACGATAAAGTCTTTGAGTACCTAAAGGGAAGAGTGAGAGGAAATTACAATCCAGTTTATTCCGATAATGAGGCTTATTACATTGAAGAGCTAGAATATGATGCAGTAGATATACCCCCTACAGTTGCGAAGCCATTTTTACCAAGCAATACTGCACCGGCCTCCGAAGTTGATGTTAAAATAGATCAAGCTTATCTTGGATCCTGCACAAACGGTAGAATTGAAGATCTAAGAATAGCCGCCGAGATTTTAAAGGGAAGAAAAATCAACTCCGAAGTTAGAATGCTTGTTGTTCCTGCGACAAAAGAAGTCTTTAATCAGGCTTTAAAGGAAGGCCTTATAGAAATCTTTGAAAAGGCCGATTGTTTTGTCTGTGGGCCAACATGTGGCGCATGCCTAGGTGGCTACATGGGTATACTTGCTGATGGTGAGAAATGTGTTGCTACTACAAACAGGAATTTTATAGGTAGGATGGGACACAAGAATTCAGAAGTCTATCTAGCAAATCCTGCAGTTGTTGCCGCTTCTGCTTTAGAAGGGAGAATAGTTGACCCAAGAGAGGTGCTTTAATGAAGGAGATTCTCGAAGGTAAGGTCATAAAGTTTGGTGATAATGTTGACACTGATCAGATTATACCTGCTGAATTTTTAGTAACTGGAGACCCCAAGGAACTTGCAAAAAATGCCTTCGTAAAAGTAAGGCCAGAGTTCAAGAATATTGTAAGGGAAGGCGACATTATAGTTGCAGGAAGAAACTTCGGGTGCGGGTCATCCAGAGAACATGCACCTAGAGCGCTGATGGGCGCAGGTATATCATGTGTTATTGCAAAAAGCTTTGCAAGAATATTTTTTAGAAATTCTATTAATCTGGGCCTGACATTAATTGAATGTGATGTTAGGGCCAATGAAGGAGATGAACTATTAGTCGATCTCAAAAGAGGAACTATAAAGAACAAAGGATCTAGTGAGGTCTTTGAATTTAAACCGCTACCTGCTTTTTTACTAAAGATAGTAGAGAAAGGCGGATTGATGGAATACGTAAAGGAGGTTCTAAATGAAAAAAATAGCTATAATGCCCGGTGACGGCATAGGACCTGAGATAATCGAAGAAGGAAAGAAGGTAATAGATGCAGCGTGTAGCATTACAGGACTAGACATTGACTGGGAATATTACCAGAACGGTTCTGAACTTTATCTAAAGACTGGAGAATTAATTACTGAAGAAACTCTAAAGGAGCTTAAGAAAAAAGATGCAATATACTTTGGTTCTATTGGTGATCCAAGAGTTGCCCCTGGTATACTTGAAAAGGGTATCCTCCTAAAAATGAGATTTTATTTTGATCAGTATGTAAATTTAAGGCCAATTGTGTCTTATCCTAATGTTCCATGCCC
>CAZFRW010000045.1:0-7478 GCA_964521515.1 uncultured Thermococci archaeon | reverse complement strand
TATGATCTCCTTTACAGTTAAAGGTCATCCAAAAATTAGTGCGGAGCATAAAAGCACATTAGAGTTTACAAAAGATGACCACATATTAGGAAACGGTGATTGTATAGTAGGTATATCCTCAGATCATAATATTGGAGATCTTAACAAACTTAACGGAAGATTAATTTTTGTAATGAGGGTAGATGGATTCGAAGAGTCATTTGAAGCTACAATCCCAAAAAATCATGAATTAACTGATGAAAAGGAGCTTGTCATAAGAACCTCTTCTTTTATTTCTGACAGGACATATGCCATTGCTTCGAACAAAGCGTCACTTGACATTAACAGGAAATTAATTGAAGCCTTAAAAAAAGGCAAGGAAATGAAAGTAACTATCTATGAAAAGTCAAAGTCTAAGCAATAGATGTCTGTGTTTGGAGAATAACTCTTTACGGTTCTTTCAAAGAGAAAATTTACCTGTTTATTATATCTTTTGGATTCTTCAATTATCTTTCTTTTGACGAGATTGATATTCTCTGAGACTGCATAGAAGTGAACTATTGCACTTTTGTATGTTGAGAAGACATCGGGGAGAAACTCAAATGAAGAATGAGGAAGGTTCATAATTATCCTATCGGGATTTTCAATTTTCTGTATTTCGATTCTTGAATCTCCATTTATCGGAGTAATATTATAAGTCTTGTTCAGGGCAATGTTCATCTTAAGGTAATGTATAGCCGCTTCGTTTATATCAATTGCATATATTTTCTTAGGCTCTGACTTTTTAGAGATCATGAGCGAAAATGGCCCCACGCCACAAAACATATCTAGGACAACCTCGTCTTTTTTGACAAGAGATGCTATTCTTTTTCTTTCTTCGGAAAGTCTTGGTGAAAAATATACTTTGGAAACGTCAAGTAAGATTCTTACGCCAAACTCACGGTACACTGTTTCGGTAGTGTAGTCACCTGCAATAAGCTCTAGTTTTGGAATCCTATATTCTCCTTCTATACTATCCTTTCTAAAAACTGCTTTGATAAATGGATTTAGCTCAAGAAGTGCTTCCCCAATAATCTTCTCATAAGGGATAAGTTCTTGACTCAACTGTATCAATGCAATGTTTCCAATTGCGTCAAATGCCCGAAGTTTTAAAAGATAAGACTCAGGGATTTTTTTTGATAGTATTTCTCTCAAAGAGTTTTTTCTCTTCTCAAGGGGTTTAAAATCATAATCTACAATAATATATCCCTTAATTTTCTCTTTCAGAGGTAGTATAATATAGCCCCCATCGTAGGCAATTTTGAAATTAATATCAAGAATTCCCATATCCAAAAGAGTTTTTCTGTGTTTTTCACCTTCTGACCTTGAAACTCTTGCACCTATCATGACTATCTAACGATTAGGATATCTCTGTCCCTTTATGCTTTCCCTCTATTACAGCCCTTAGATTCTTGAGTTCTTCCTTTCCGCATACTATAGTCTTTATCTTTGACCTCTTCAAAATTTTTGCAGCCAGTGGATCAATTACAGTGTTTACTCCGGCCTCTGCTCTTGTTCCTTGAACTATTTCAAGAAGTTTTTCATGGCTTATTCTTCCAAGCTTCTTCGCATCAGTGAATTTTCTTGGGTCTTTGTCATATACTCCATCTACATTTGTAAATCTCAAGAATAGATCTGCGCCTACAAACTCGGCAAGCATTGAAGAAACAGCATCCGTTGTATGTCCAGGGTGAGTTCCACCGAGAACTGGGATCTTACCTAGATACAGAGTAGATAATGCATGCTTAAAATCATTTGAAACTTCTACTGGTGCCTTTTCTCCTAATGCCCCCATAAGAAGAGAGGCATTCAATCTAGCAACTTCAATTCCAATAAAATCTAAGAATGTGTCGTCTTTTCCGATATCTTTTAGAGCTCCAATATATTCCCTAGCTATTGTCCCGCCTCCAACAACAATTAAAAATTCATGATTTTTCGAGAGTGAAACAATTTGTTTGGAAACATTCTTTATCAGTTCAACGTCAATTTTATCTGGAAAAACAACAGACCCGCCAATCTTTAGAACAATCCTCATAAACTAAACCTCAATTGTAATTCTAACAAGCTCCCCGTCTTTTTTCTTTAAGAAGTTTTTGAGATTTTTAGGGGATATTATTTCAACGACATTTGGGGGATGGTGAGTCCTTAAAGGTATGATAACTGCACCCTCTACCTTCCCATCGATTACTGCTTTGTAACATCTGACGTTACCAAAAGACCTTCCTTCGTCAGTACCTGATTTTAAGATAAATGAAGGGTATCTATCAAGAAATTTTCGGAGTAAGATGTCTGTTTCGTCGGTCAACTTAATATTTAGCGTACCAGGATAAGGGCTAAATCCAAGGCCATCCTCAAACTGCTTTTTGTAAAAAGGTCTTGAGACATAATATTTTCCTTCGCCTATCCCGGAAACGATTGTACCGTCAATATTAAGTTCTTCATTTTTTTTATTGAATAAATCACAAAGCTCTACAAAGAAAGTCTTTAGATAATTTTTTCCGTTTTCAGTAAGCGTAATTGTCTGCCCTCCCCTTACAAGTTCTCTATTTATAGCGCCAATAGCTTCCAGCTCTTTTAGCCACCTTGAAGCGGTTTGTTGGGATACACCAAGCTCTTTTCCAAGGTCCTTTGAAGAAATATAAACAGACCCTTTGACCTTACCTTTTTTAGCTAATGTTAAAAGAGGTAAGAGGTAGCTGTCTTTCATATATTAGAGATTATTTTAATAAATTTAAAAGGTTATTGGGATTCTACGCAAGGGTTACAAGTGAATGGATTAGCTCGTTTACTCCATTTCCCATCTTTGCAGAACCTGCTATGACTGGAAATCCATTAAATTTTTTTCTTATCGCTTCTGGATCTGCAATGTCACTCTTATTCAAGAAGATTAAGCAAGGTATCCCTTTCTGTTTTAATTCCTGTAAAAGCTGTAAGTCAAAGTCTGAGATGTTCATTGTAGAATCTAAAACCATTACGCCTATATTTGCACCCTTTGATAGGATATCTCTCATAAAATCAAATCTCTCTTGCCCAGGAGTCCCATAAAAATGGATCTTTTTTCCGCCAACTATTGTCCTTCCATAGTCCATAGACACTGTAGTATCATTCTTATCGATATTTATTGCATCGTGTTCTATAGCTTTGATTAAAGTACTCTTACCAGCGTTTTCTTTTCCAAAGACAACAACCTTAACATCTTCCATAATAATATCCTCAAAGTACTAATTATTATTGATAATCAATATAGTTAACTAATACTATTTAAATCTATTGGTAATATTGAATATAACTATGTGTTAATCAGATAATTATTTAATTAAGTAAATCTATAATTATCAATATGGAGATCTCAGAAAAAGTAGTTTTGTTGACAGGTGCAAGCGGTGGAATCGGTAAACCGCTTCTTGAGCACTTGAATAGGAATGTTAAGATTTTAATAGGAAGTGGTAGGAAAAATCTCCAGGATTTCACAAGATTAAAGGAAGATGAAAAATTCAACTACATGCCCATGGACCTAAATTCAGAGGAAAATGTAAAATTCCTTTTTAGTTACATCGTTGAAGAATACGGACGACTTGATGCAATGATCAATACTATAGGTGGGAGTCTCTATTCTAATCCTATTGAGGATTTCTCAGTTGAAGAGTATACTAAAGTCATGGACACAAATCTTAAAACAGCGTTTATGCTGACTAAAGAATCAATCAAATATATGAAAAGAAATGGTGAAGCTGGTGGAAGTATTCTACACTTTGTTTCTTCGTCTTCAAAAGATGTTTCACATAACAAAGCTCCATATGGGATTGCCAAGGCAGGACTTGAAGCTCTAATAAGATATTCTGCGTATGAAGTTGGTAAATACAATATAAAGGTTAACGGGATATCTCCTACTTACGTGTTCACTGAAAGGCATGAGAGGGAGATCCAGCTAGCTGCAAGAAAAACTGATAAGAGTGTAGAAGAGCTTGAAGAAAAAATTATGGAAGGTCAACTACTAAAAAGAAAGTTATACCCTCAGGATATTTTCCCCTTAGTGGATCTTTTAATTAATACAGAAGTCATTACTGGAAAGATCTATGATTGCACCCTTGGAAAGTAATCTAAAGATGAAAATAATTGACATATAAATTAAAGATATTTAGAAATATCTCCTTGATTCAAAGTCTTTAAAGTTAATAAATGTATACTAACTCCGACACCAATTACAAAAAGAAGTATCCTTAAATGTAAATTTGGCAAAACTGCCATTGAAATGCCAAGCGTAATCCACAAAAAAATCAAGCTCCCAACCTTTGTACCTCTTTTGACTGCCCCATAATTCATGTAATTATAAATAAATGAGCCAAAAATTCTATGATTCACAACCCAATCATATAGACTTTTTGAGCTACGAAGATAGCAAAAAGAAGTCAGTAATAAAAATGGCGTAGTTGGTAGGACTGGGACAAAAACTCCTACAATCCCTAAAGCTAGTGATGTAGAGCCCGTAAAAATTAATGCATATTTCTTAACTGTGCTTGTAATCATGCTTTCTATATCCTATTTTAAATAAATTGAAGGGATGAGTATTATCATCCCTTGGTAAAAATTCCAAAAATGAATTACTTTACCTCGTCGAGAGAAATTCCTAAAGCGTCTGCTACTCCCTTACCATATGCAGGATCAGCTTTTAGACAATTTCCAATATGTCTGATCTTAATTTGTTTTGGAGCGTCCCCCATAGCACGAGCAGTATTCTCAAATAATACTTTTTGCTGCGCAGGTGTCATCAATCTGAACAGTTTTCCGGGCTGAGTATAGTAATCATCGTCATCTTCTCTGAAATTCCAATTGTCTGCCGGACCTTTTATAGAAAGAGGTGGCTCTTTGAAACCTGGTTGCTCCTGCCATTCGCCATAGCTGTTAGGCTCATATGCAAGAGTACTACCTGCGTTATTATTGACCCTCATTTGTCCATCTCTATGGTAACTGTTTACTGGACATCTAGGTGCGTTTACAGGTATCTGGTGATGATTTACACCAAGTCTATAACGTTGTGCGTCGCCATAAGAGAACAGCCTGCCCTGAAGCATTTTGTCAGGAGAGAACCCTATCCCTGGAACTACATTGGCAGGATTAAATGCCGCCTGCTCAACTTCTGCAAAATAGTTATCGGGATTGCGATTTAGTTCAAAATAACCAACTTCTATTAGAGGAAATTCTTTCTTATACCACACCTTTGTCAAATCGAAAGGATTGTATGGCATCTTTTCTGCCTGTTCCTCAGTCATTACCTGGATGAACATCTTCCATTTGGGGAAATCGCCACGGCCTATACTTTCAAGAAGATCACGCTGGTTACTTTCACGATCCTTTGCAATGATTGCCTCGGCTTCGGCATCAGTTAGGGTCTTAATGCCCTGTTGACATACAAGATGAAATTTAACCCATACGCGCTCATTCTTAGCGTTAATCATGCTAAAAGTATGGCTACCAAAACCATGCATATGCCTAAATGAAAATGGGATGCCTCTATCACTCATTGTAATAGTTACCTGGTGTAGTGCTTCAGGAAGCGACGTCCAAAAGTCCCAGTTGTTTTTTGCGCTTCTCATATTTGTACGGGGATCACGTTTTACTGCATGATTTAAATCGGGAAATTTAAGCGGATCACGAAGGAAAAACACAGGAGTATTGTTTCCGACAAGGTCCCAGTTACCTTCTTCGGTATAGAACTTCATAGCAAATCCACGAATATCACGCTCTGCATCTGCGGCTCCACGCTCACCGGCAACTGTTGAAAAACGAACAAACATCTCTGTTTTCTTTCCAATTTCAGAGAAAATCTTTGCTTTAGTATATTTTGTAATATCATGTGTCACAGTAAAAGTTCCATAAGCGCCAGAGCCTTTGGCATGCATTCTTCTCTCGGGGATTACCTCCCTATCGAAATGTGCAAGTTTTTCTAGGTACCACACATCTTGGAGCAAAACAGGACCTCTAGGGCCTGCGGTCATAGTATTTTGGTTATCTGCTACAGGTGCTCCGGCAACTGTAGTTAACTTTTTCTTATTTTTCTCGTCTATTTTAAAACCTCCTTGTTTTTATAATTTAGGATACTATCCTCTTAGCTACTTTGAATTAAAATAATTATCGGTAATACTTTAAAATAAAAATGAAAATTGTTGGCTAATTATTAATTCTATTTAATAATAAATATTATTTAATAAAGTCTATTCTCTCTTTTTTATCTTTTAAGAAGATATCGGTCTCGTATGGCTTTGTTTGTGCTATTATCTTTCCATTTTTAATAACAAGATATCTCCTTGCAACTAGTCTTATTGCATCGATTGCGGTCGGGGCATCAAATACAACTAGATCAGCAGGAGCCCCTACATTAATGCCATAGTTCTTTGCACCGAACGCTTTGGCGGGATTTGATGTAATCATCTCAATTAATCTCATCATTTCATTGTAGCCAGACATCTGCCCATAATGGACAAATACAAAAGCGGCTTGCAAAGGATCTCCTAGCCCCAAGGGGTACCAAGGATCCATTATTGAATCATCAGCTATAGAGACATTTATCCCCATAGAATCCATCTCCTTTACCCTGGTGTAGCCTCTCCTTTTGGGATATGTATCAAATCTTGCCTGAAGAACAGAATTATCAAGAGGGTTTGTGACCATATTAAGTTCTGCCTTCTTAATCCATCCTAAAAGTTTGAAGGCATATGCATTGTTGTAAGAGTGCATTGCAGTTGTGTGACTCGCAGTAACTTTTCCTTGATAATTATTCTTTATTGTTTCGGCCGCTAGAACCTCTACAAATCTTGAGTGGTCATCATCAGTTTCATCTATATGAAGATCCACCATTTTGCCCAGCTCTTTTCCTAAAGAAACTGCAAATATTGTATCCTTTACCCCATCTTCCCTTGTCCATTCATAATGGGGTATTCCCCCAACTACATCTGCCCCTTTCTCCATCGCTTTTCTCATAAGCTCTTCGCCATCAGGATAAGAAAAAATACCTTCCTGCGGAAAAGCAACTATCTGGAGCTCAATATAATCTTTGAACTCTTTTTTGAGTTCTAAAATAGCTTTCAATGCACTTAGGGATGGGTCGCAAATATCAACATGTGTTCTAACTCTTGTTACTCCGTTGGCCAGCTCCCATTTCAATGCTTTTCTGACCCTTTCCTTAACATCTTCTTTTGTAAGAGTCTTTTTTCTCTCGGCCCATATGTCAATCCCCTCTAGAAGCGTGCCACCAAGATTGTATCTTGGCTCACCAACTGTAAGTGCTGCGTCCATGTGCACATGTATTTCAACTAGCGGAGGGGAAACGAATCTTCCTTTGAGATCAATTTCTTCATCACCTTTCTTAGTAATGTTCTTTTTTATCTCAGAAAACTTCCCATCTTGAATTCCTATGTCAACTAAATAATTATTATCATTTAATCTAGCATTTCTCAAAATAA
>CAZFRW010000044.1:0-7502 GCA_964521515.1 uncultured Thermococci archaeon | reverse complement strand
CTAATAGGTGATATCTTGGAATCTATTGCTATATACAATCAGAAAGGTGGAACAGGTAAAACTACAACCACTATAAACTTAGGGCATGCGCTTGCCCTTACAGGGAAAAAAGTACTAATAATAGATATAGATGATCAAGGAAATGATGCAGAATGTTTAGGGGTAAAATTTTCCAAAAGCATTTATCATTTACTAAAGGACGAAGCGCCTTTTGAAGAATGCGTTACAAACGCTAGAAAAAATTTGGATTTGTTGCCTTCAGATGAAACTATATCTCAAGTGGCCTTAGAAATGGTAGGTTGGAGAAATAGAGAGAACGCTTTAAAGAAACGCCTTGAAGGTATTAATTATGATTATGTTCTAATTGACTGCCAAACTGGATTAGGAATACTAAATGAAAACGCCCTTAATTTCTGCCAAAAGCTGCTTGTACCTGTATCAATGGAGTATCTTTCTGTAAAAGGTCTTTTTAAAGTTGATAAACTGATTTATGATTTAAGAGAAGATTTCCAGAAAAACTTGAAGATAGACCTTATTGTTCCAACATTTGTCGACGAAAGGGTAAAAAGAACTAAGGAATATATTGAATTTTTTGAGAGCATGGACCACTTTAAGGATAGCATAAGTCCATATATCCGAATAGATACTAAATTATCTGAAAGTTTTGCTCATGGAAAGACAATATTTGAGTACTCTTTGAACTCAAGAGGAGCCTATGATTATATTCAATTATGTAAAAGAGTGTTGGAGGGAATTTGATGGCCTTAACCGAGGGATTAAAGAATGATTTGGAGAAGGAAATACAGAGAAGAGTAATTCTCACTAAAGAGGAAATTGATCACGAAAAAGAAAAAAAAGAGATAATGACTCAACGTTTTACTCATCAAGATGCAGATAAGCCCCAATATAAAAAGAAAAAAGTGATAAAAAGCTTTTCCTTGGACGAAGAGCTTGTTAATGCTCTTGATACATTAATAAAAGACAAATTGGGCATCCCAAGATCAATCAAAATATCTCTTAACACCGGGGAAAGAAGTTCAACAGTTGAAGAAGCAATAAAAGAATATATTGATAGAAGGGATCCTGCACTTTTAAAATAGATTATTAAATAATATGTAATAAATAATAGTTAATAGATATTATTTATTAATTAATAACTATTATATCTGTAACCTTTTAATTCTCTCCTTTTCAGAGATTACGGACCCCGTATCCTCATCAACACATTGAACAATCCCATCTATAATTATTGTTTTAATTTCTCCTTTTGCAGGATTAAAACCTTTCAAGTTTTCTGCGTCCATTAGGCCTATTTTGACTACTTCATACAAGGTGTTTGGATTTGTCAAGGCGTCTTGACTATCATCAAGTGACTTTATCGTTTCTAGAATCAATTTAGTATCTTTGAGTATCTTTTCCTTTCTTTTTATTATTTTTTTGTTATCTTCTATTCCTGGCAATCCTTTCAGACAATTTTTTATTACACCTTTGGTAATCTTTGAGCTTTCAACTATAACTTCTGGCGTTGCAACATTATAGGCTTCAGAGTATCCAACAACATGAACAATATGTGGCTTCAAATACATACCAATCGTTACTGATGAAGCAAGCTCGCCCTTGGCTATATTTTCATCAACAGAAAGGGAGGCAAGTCCTGTTCTTATCATCCTTAGAATAGTAAAATCTTTATCTGATAATTCTGATATTATCTCTAGTTTTGCGAGCATTTTTGCTAAATCCATCTCAAGAGATATCTCTGGGGGAACATTCATCATAAACTGCTGGACATAATGCCTAACTCCCAATTTCTTTGCATTGTAAGTTGCGATATAAGCAGAGGCAACTTCAATCGGGTCGGAAGTTTTTCTAAGGGCCCATTGATGGGAATCATTAATTTCAATTGGCACATTATTTTCTGCGTGCCATTTTATAGTTTTTTGATTCTCACTGATTGCACTTACTAAATCCCTCTTAGATCTTCCATCCAGTTCTGAATACCAAAAAAGAGGTATTGCCCCCCACGCATTATTTATTGTCTCTTTTAACATGACCCCCCATTTTATCAAGTCATTTGTGCCCGCATAACATCTCAAAAGAGGAAAGTTACCTATTCTTGAAGCTTCATAAATAGACTCTAGATCTTCTTTTTTTCTTAGAGGTACTCCTCCGCCACCCTCAAATTCTTTACAAATATTTTCTTGATTAAAAAAACATTCTTGAGCGATTTGGTCTGGCCCTATAGATATAATATCAACTGTTTTACTTTCTGCAATTTCTTTAACACCTTCAATCGTTTTTTCAAGAGACGGCAGTCCGAAATGATGTCTTATTAGGGGAAATGGATAAAATTTTTCAATTCTTTCATAGAGATTTTGGGAGTATTCTAAAGGGCCATATTCTTTCTCTCTTCCAAATATCTTATCGAGAATCTCATTTTGACTTTCTATTCCTTTAAAAACTCCCTCAAATATTTGAACTTCTTCAGCTATTTCACACACTGCAGGTGTGCCTCCAAAGAAAAATCTTGATTTAATTTGATTTTCTCTAATAGAACTTTTCAACTTATTGAATAATATTTTAGCAGTTTCTGGCTCAAGCCTGTAACTTAGACCTACAATATCGGGGTTTTTTTCTATAATTATTCTTATGAGCTCATCTGTATCAATACAAACCCCAATAAAATCTGTATCAATATTATTTTTATTCAATAAACTCTCAAAATTCTTAATTCCTTGGACATGTATGCAGTTACCTATAGTTGCGAGAATAGCCTTCATACTATCTCACCGGCCATAAGTCTCTTTATAGTTTTTAAATCAAAATTCTTAATTCCCATGTTATCTACATTTCGCCCTTCACTCCAAAAATCTCTTTCTTGTTGGCAACATGCTATGTTGACAAGTGAGTTAATGCACTTTGTTTCCACGCCAAATTTTTTACCTAGTGAAGACATTGGAACAAGGCTCATTGGGACATCTTCTAGAATGTATCTGTGGTGGATAGTTGAAGGTGCCATTACCCCTTTGTATGCAGGTGTAGTTTGGACTGATTCGTAAAGGTCCATTCCAGTTGAGCCATAAGAGAAATAAAGCCAGTCTTTCAAAGAAGGCACTCTTATCCCCACAGCTTCTGCAATCTTTATCCTTTCCTTATCCACATGCTCTAATACTTTAGCAACACCGGGTGAAATTCCTTCAAGATAGTATTCAAAATTACCGTGATTAGACTCCACCCAACCAGTATTTAGGAGCATCACGCCCGGGTGAAACATAACTGCAACGTTTCCTAAACTTGTATGAAGAACATCTGATGTGGGTGTAAACTGTGGAAATGCCATCCTTAATTTTTTAATAAGTTCTGGATTTTTATATGATCTAACAGCTGAAACTGGAACTGATCTTTTTATATCAAATATCCTAACTTTGTGCACGCCTAGTTTTCTTGCAACGAATAGAAAAGTCTGGGCCTCAGCAAAAATAATATCTTCTCTCACTTTTCCCTGTTTTCTAAATATATTGTATAGCTCTAAAGCTCCACCAGTTCTTCCTGGATTTAGAACAATAGTCTGGCCTGGTTTTACATATTTTACTAGTTTTTCTCCAATTTCTTTGTGACCATTAGCAGGTACGACTACCATTATTATATCTACGCCTTCAATTGATTTCTGAAAATCTGTATCGATTTTATTTAATTCCCCAAATCCTTCAATTTTACCTTCAACTTCAATGCCGCCTGCATTAGCTAATGCCTCCATCTTTTCTTTGTCCCTAGTCCATATATTAACCGAAAAACCATAAACAGCAAGATATCCTGCCATTGCAAGACCACCATTTCCAGCACCTATTACACAAAAAGCGGGTTTATTTCCTGCTGCATGTTTTATTTTTTCCATTATTTCATCTCTCAATTTATCAACCATCAAAATACACCTCGAGAGGTATTTCTAATTTCTAAAAAATAGAATCCTTATTGATTTAGGAAGTTTGCATTTAAATAATTAATGGGACCGCCGAGATTTGAACTCAGGTTTCTGGCTCCCGAAGCCAAAAGGATGGGCCAAGCTACCCCACGGTCCCCTAATCTTATTAAAAATCAGCATTATTAAAATATTTCGTTTATTCCAGAACAGAATGCATTTTTTTCAGATCTTCTTCCTTTCTATTAGTTCTTTCCATAAGGGATCCTATCAATCCTTCAAAGAATAGAAACGTTGAAACTTCGAAAAGTGTGCCCAAAGGAGCAAATGAGGGTATCTCATTGTGGAATCCCTTCTGCACGAATCTGGCGGGATCTGTTCTATGTTTTGCATCTATTATTATGGCTTTAGTGGATTTTTTTGCCAATCTAGAATTCTTATTAGAGGTAATTCCAATTAAGTTTCCTTTAATTGTCATGGCGATTCTTGATGCTAAGCAAACACTTTTTGTTTCTCCAGAGTTAGATATTGCAATAAGTAAGTCCCCTTCTTCCATTGACGGAGTTATAGTTTCTCCCACAACATAGACTCTAAAACCTATCTGCATAAGTCTCATAGCAAAAGCTTTTCCCACCAGGCCACTTCTACCTGCACCAACAATAAATATTTTGTTTGCTTTCAAAATCTCAGATATTACTTCTTCTACAGTATTCTCATCAATCTCTTCCATAACAGAACTTATTTCAGATATTATGTTCCTCACAGAAGATTTTACATTCATTCTTTTTCACCCATTGCTTTCACTAGACCATAAAATGTTGGAGCAACTGACTCAACCCTTGATTTAAATTCAGGATGGAATTGAGTCCCTATGAAGAAAGGATGGCTTTTGATTTCCAGAACTTCCATAAGGCCATTTGGTGATTTACCAGAAAATACAAGATTTTTATCTTTTAGAAGTATATCTATGTAATCTCTGTTAACTTCATATCTATGCCTATGTCTTTCGTAAATCTTATCATTCTTGTACAATGAATAAATCATTGTTCCTTTAGATAAGAGAATTTCTGAAGCGCCAAGTCTCATAGTTCCACCTTTAGCTGAAATCTTTTTCTGTTCAGGAAGTAAATCAATTACTGGATTTTCCGTATCGCAAACTTCAGTTGTATTAGCATTTTTAAGGTTACAAACATTCCTAGCGTATTCTATTACCGCAAGTTGGAATCCAAGACATATCCCTAGATAAGGAATATTATGCTCTCTAGCATATTTTATTACATTTATTTTACCTTCTACACCCCTTGATCCAAATCCTCCAGGAACTAAAACACCATCAAACTTATCGAGTTCATCTGATATTTTTTTATTCTCAAACTCTTCTGCCTCAATCCACGATATTTTTGTCTTGTAGCAAGTTTTGAAAGAAGCATGTTTAAGCGCCTGAGATATGCTAAGATAAGAATCATGAAGATCTGCATATTTACCCACAATTGCAAGATTTACCTCTTTTTTATAATCTTTACAAAGAATGGATTTCCACAATGATAGATTTGGTTTCCCATCAATCTTAAATTGGTCTAGAATCTTTTGCCCTATTCTTTCTTCATTAAATATAAGGGGCATATAATGTATATCTTCAACATCAGGAGCACTAATAACATGATCAACTTTTACATTCGTAAAAAGTGCAATTTTTTCTTTTGTTTTTTCGTTTAATTTTTCAGCGCTTCTAGAAACTATAATGTGTGGGCTAATTCCAACTTCTCTTAAAGCTTTTACAGAGTGCTGAGTTGGTTTTGTCTTTGGTTCTCCAACAACACTTAGATTTGGTACAAGTGTAACATGAATAAAAACAACATCTTCTTCAATAGAAAGCTGTCTCAAAGCCTCAAGAAAGGGCATACTCTCAATATCGCCGACGGTTCCTCCAACTTCAATAACGGTTACGTCATGGCCTTTTGCGACATTTCTTATTTCAGTTTTTATCTCATTAGTGATGTGGGGGATAATTTGTACAGTTTTACCAAGGTAATCTCCTTTTCTCTCCTTTTCAATTACTTTAAGGTATACTTTTCCAGTCGTAATATTGTGTTTCTTAGTCAAAGGTATATTAAGAAATCTTTCATAATTTCCAAGGTCTAGATCTACCTCTCCTCCGTCATCCAAAACAAAAACTTCTCCGTGCTCAAAAGGAGACATAGTACCTGCATCAACGTTAACATATGGATCTATTTTAACAACAGTAACTTTGTGTCCCATTGATTGAATTATTTTTGCTATAGAGGCGGTAGTCACCCCTTTGCCCAGACCAGAAATAACTCCTCCGGTAACTACCACATATCTCATGAAATTTGATTAAATTTATTCCTTATATAAGTTTTTGTAATTGATAGAAAAGACATTAAATTTAATATTGATAAAATAAAAAAATTAAATTATAAAGCTGGGGCATTAATCGCTACTAGAGATAAGTCCCCATCTGTTAAATTTTTTAGTTTATGTTTTCTACCCATTGGGAACATTACCATATCTCCGGGCCCTAAATCGGCATAGTTGTCCTCAGTATCCATCCAGACCCTTAATTTTCCCTCTATTACATAATATGCTTGGTCAGCAGCTGCATGTTCGTGCCAGTCAGCCCATCCCCCTTTCTTAAAATCAGATCTTAGGACAGACATAGTTCCTGTTGGCTCACCTTTCTTAAAATACCAACGTGAGTCACAGTCAAAATGGAGATTTGGGGTGAATATTGTTGTATCTTTCTCATATTTTACTATCATTCCCATTTTATACCTCCTTAAGGAACAATGGTAGTTCCTGTCTTTCCTTTTAGAGCATCTTCTGCCTTGTTAAGGGAAGTAATAATAGCTCTCTTCCCCTTTGCTTCTTCTATAAATCTTATACATGCCAAAACTTTTGGTCCCATACTACCTGCAAGGAAATGACCTTCTTTCAAGTACTTCTTAGCCTCTGCAACAGTCATCTTGTTCACGGCTTTTTGTTCAGGTTTTCCAAAGTTTAAGTAGGCGACTTCTACATCGGTTAGTACTAAAAAGATACTAGCTTTAACTGCCTCCGCAAGTCTTTCTCCAGCCTTATCTTTATCAATTACGCCATCAATTCCCATTAGTATCCCATTTTTGTCCTCTACAACAGGTACTCCTCCGCCACCCGATGCAATAACAATAACGTTACTATCAACAAGTTTTTTGATTGCAACGGCTTCTGCAGGTCTTACGGGGTCTGGAGAAGGGACAACTCTTCTGTATGGTTTATCCCCGGTAGGTTTTACTTTCTTAATGACATGGCCTTTCATTTTCTTGTCAATATAATCTTGGCCGGGTTTTGGGTTGATTACATATCCTGTTTCAGCAGCAATTTTTTTTGCTTCTTCTTCTGTGAAAAAATTACCAACAGGTTTTGAAGGGTCTTGAAAATCAGGGTCATCTTTTGATACTACTACCTGAGTTACAACAGTAGCAACTGGTATATTCATCTTTTGTTTCTTCATCATATTTTGAAGAGTCTGTTGTATCATATACCCTATTTGTCCCTGGGTCATAGCGCCTACAGCATCCATTGGCAT
>CAZFRW010000043.1:0-7533 GCA_964521515.1 uncultured Thermococci archaeon | reverse complement strand
ATCACACTAGATAATAATAAGCTACTTCAACTTGTTCCAAACATGCCAATTGATTACGCATTTAGTGTATCTGATGAAGTTCTAGCTGAGATGGTTAAAGGAATCACTGAAACTATTACACAACCAAGTCTTGTTAACTTAGATTATGCGGATGTAAGAACAATTATGCAAGATGGTGGAGTTGCAGTAATCGGAGTCGGTGAATCAAATACAAAGAATAGAGTTGAAGAGGCAGTCCACGAAGCAATGACCTGCAAATTATTAGATGTTGACTATAAGAATGCTAAGGGTGCTCTTGTACATGTTTCAGGTGGAAGTAATATGACCTTAAATGAGGCCAACAGAGTTGGAGAAATTGTCAACTCAATTATGGATCCTGAAGCAAAGATTATATGGGGAGCAAGAGTCGATGAAGGTCTAAAAGATTCGATGAGAGTAATGTTAATTATGACTGGAGTAAAATCACCATTCATATCTGGAAGAGCTGCTGACGGAGACATAGAACTACAACCATTTGAGAGAGACGCAAGAAGAAAGAAAATGGGCAGCGGAGAAGGCTTTGGCCGAAGCATCGACTGGGCTAAATATGGTATAGATGATCTATTTAGCTAGAATATCTATTATTTCATTTTAAATATATTCTAATTTTCTTAATTATAAAAATAATTTTATTTTAGTAGATTTAACGACCTCCAACTCCTCCGCCGCCAAATCCTCCACCACCACCAAATCCGCCTCCGCCGCCAAATCCTCCGCTACCTCCACCACCTGCACCACTACTACTTGGGGGCGCATAGGAAGAAATTGGAATAAAAGACCTATTTATTGAGTGGTAAGGAACAACATTTACTTCTTGTATGTTTACATTTAGAGCTTTCATTGCAGCCTCAACTTTATCCCCTACCCCGAGAGCCGTTCCATAAACTAGCCATTCTCCCCACATTAAGATGTCATCAGGAGAATATTGTTTCATCAAGGCTAAATCGGACAAGAATTTTCTAAAAGAGTCCCATTCAAGCTTTTCCTTGTAAGTATCGTTTTTCCATAGGCCAAACAGGGTAGTTGGGAAGGCCAACGCAATTATTGATTGAATAATAATAACTATAGAAGCGATTAGAGAATCTAAGGTATTTGTGGTAAAAGGTAATATCATCATAACAATGCTTGCTATGGCCAATAGTATCCCTAGAACCAATACTGGAACTGGTCTTGTTCTTCCTGCAACTATGTAGTTTCTAACAATAGCCCTATCCGTTTCTTTCACATTACTAATGTTATTGAAAGAAGACTGATAGCTTAGCATTGTTTTTTGATTTAACACATTTTTTCTTGCACTTTTTGCCAATGAATCAATTTCTTCTGTGTCTAATACCCCATTAGTTCCTACTTTCTGAATAAAATTGATTATTTTTGTTTCAAAATTATCAAGATTTGTTTCATCCTTCAATTTTATAGTGATATATTTTGGGTTGGTTTTTTCCTTAATTTCAATTTTATTTCTTCTGTGTAGGTCTAAAAGTGTTGAGTAGAGTGCATTATTGTCAAAGCTGTCTGCTTCATCTTTAAACAAAAGATTGACTACCCAAGGTTTCAATTTATTGTTCGGAACAAAACTCAAAAATTCTGGCACTGTAAAACTTTTTTCTTTCCCGTATCTGTAATAGATATAAAAAAATATGAATGGAACTAATATAAGTAATAAGCTTGTTATGTAATATAGAGCCTTTGAAGCATAAACGGGTATACTATATAGTAAATTCGCCGTTTCAGTTTGCTGCCTTACCCCAGTCATTTTTTCTGGAAAGCCATCAATAATATTCACATATTCAGGTTTTAATAGTAGTTCAATTTCTAAAAGCTCATTTTCTGGAGAAGTTCCAGTAATAATGATATGATTTTGATCCTCAGAAACATTTAGATTAGGCGGATGCGGATAAACTTTTACTATATACTCCTTTGGGAGTACTATCTTGAATTTTTTTATAGTTATATGCTCTCTCTGAAGCTTCAGATTCAAATGACTTACTTCACTATCATATTGAATAGGCGGGTGCAGGATGTATTTGTATTCTATTTCATACTTGCCTTTATTGTAGTAAGAAGGATTGTATGCACCTACTTCATTTGTATATGCT
The DNA here is from genome assembly GCA_964521515.1 of uncultured Thermococci archaeon. Lineage (GTDB taxonomy): Archaea > Methanobacteriota_B > Thermococci > Methanofastidiosales > Methanofastidiosaceae > Methanofastidiosum. Next base: position 5,398 of record CAZFRW010000043.1, on the reverse strand, counting down.
AGAGAATCTATTGTGTATATATATGATTCATCGCCATATACCCTTACGTCACCTTTGTAATCTTTGGCATAGCCAATTGTTCCAGAAGGATATTCTACCCATACAAATTCAATATAAGATCTTCCAAGTTTTTCAAATGAGAGTATATCATCCCAATACCTAAAAAGCATTCGATACTGTCCAGAATTCTTTACATCGTATGTGTATCTTTCAGTTAAAGTACCATCAGAAAGAAAAGTGACCTCATAGTTATCTACTACAAGGTCACCTTCAAAATTTATTGGGCCTTTTGGCAGTAACAATAGTGTAGTTGCGCCTATTAAAAGCGTAACTAGCACTAGTACTGAAATCTGTTTTGTTTCAGCCATATTTTTCTCTTCTAAAACTCAATTTTTGGTCTTGTTTCAATAGCCTCTTCAAATTTAAGGTATTCTAATTTTATGAGTCCAATAATTCTCCCAACAATGTTTGATGGTATGGTATCAAGCATAGTGTTAAACTGTTGGGCTATATTATTGTAAGTATATCTTTGTCTTGCAATTTCGTCTTCTACAGTCTTTACCGATTCCATTAGGTTTGTTACTGTAGTTGAAGTCTTTAAGTCTGGGTAGTTTTCTGCTACCGCAATCAGTCTTCCCAATATGCCCGCACTTTGACGGTCAATTTCACTTATTGCTTCAGGAGAGGCGCTTCCAATACTTGCACGATACTTAGTTATATTTTCTAAAGTTTCTTTCTCAAACTTTGCGTAACTCTTTACCGCACCCAAGAGTTGGTCAATCATATCAAGACGCTTTTTTAGAGCGACTCTTATCTGCCCTAGAGTTGCTTCGGCTGAATTTTTTAATGCAAAGAATCTGTTGTAGATGCCAACAAATATTCCGATAAGAACAAGTGCTATAACAACTACAACACCTAATATTAACAAAATTGATAAGTCCATAAAATCTCCAACTCTCTTTTGATTATGTTATTTAAGTAGTTTTCGGAAAATAATTTCGAATATCTTTTGGAAAATAAAGCTAATTAGGGTATTATTTCAGGCCCAAAATATTTTTCATATTCAAAATCTTTGTGACTAATTATATTTTTTTCAATGAGACCCAGTATTTCGGGTATTTTATTTTTTAACTCGATTACAAGATGCTTTATTGTTTCACAAATTAGTTCATTTCCTTCTTCTGGCCATAATTTTAGATAATTCCAGTAGAGACATCTTCCACCACAAATATGATTAATCCCGCAATTATCACATCTTCCTAAAATTGAAAATTTTTTTAATTCTTTAGGATCAGAATCTAAATCTCCAGAAATAAAATCTTCAATCCAATTCATAATTGGGCAAGCCACCAATTTTCCATCTGTGCGTATAGCATATCCACTGTGTCCTGCCCCACACCTTAGAAATGTTTTTTCGCCTTTTAGAAGACTATCCACTATTCCAACGAAAGGATAAATTCTCAGAACTTTTTGGTTTTGCATCTGGAACATCCAGAAATCAATAAGTCTTGTGATTGAGCTATTGTATTCTTTTACAAAACAACTAAATTTTTCTTTATCATAATCATAGGCATAAAAACCTGCATCAATCTGCCAGTGGATAGATGAAAAACCACTATCTATCAAATGCAAAACCTGTTCGAAGACATCTGGCGATTCAATTCCTAAAGTCATCCTAGCGATAATTTCTCCCGAATAACCTTTTTCTTTTATTAATGTTATATTCTTCATTAGGAGATCATAAGTTCCTTTACCCCTATTGTAATCAGTTCTTTCTCCGTCACCATCAATAGAAACTAAGATCTTACCAATCTTATTTAGATATTTTATGGGGAGTTTATCCAAAAGCTTTCCGTTTGTTTGCATTCTATAAGGCACTTCAATACTATCAATAATCTGTTTTATTTTGTTTATCTCAAGTAAAGGCTCTCCACCATAGAAAATAATTATGGGATTTTTATCTTTACTAATAAAATTTTTAAGTTGATTTAGATCGATTTCACTAGATTCAGGTGCCGATAAATCAAGAGTGACTTTTTGTTCAATATCTATGTCAAAATCATTCATTGATTTTTCATAGCAGTACTTGCACTGTGAATTGCATTTTGTTGTTAGGATGATATGATAGTGCATCAGTTAATCTTCTCTAATATGTTTAAATTAGTAATGTATATAAAATTTTAACAGCTATTAAATTTACGTTAGTTTTATATTTAATCTATATATGAAAAATATAGATAATGATAAAAGTGTTAACATGGATAAAAGAAATTCTGTGATCAACATTAAAAAAATTGTACCTGTGGGATTAATAAACAAAATTAATAGACATCAATTTGGAGACAAGAGTCTTTTAATCGTTTTTATTATTAGCCTAGTAACATTTCTAATATGGTTTTCTTATAGGGTAGGAGTAAATTTTCAAATTTATTTAGTTATTGCAAAAGTATCAGCTTTAATTGGAATATGCCTACTATCTTTAACAATTTTTTTATCATTTAGATGGCATTTTATGGAATCAGTTTTCGGCGGGTTAGACAAGGTGTATAAAGCACATCATCTTATAGGACAAATTACAATGATAATGATTCTGCTTCATCCCCTTTTCCTAATTATTAGAGTATTACCAAATTGGAACTCGATAAAGATATACTTGGTACCAGGATTGAACATTCCTTATACGTATGGAATTCTATCATTTTTCCTTCTTATTATTCTTTTAATATTTACTTTAATAATAAGGCTACCTTACAAAATATGGCATCTCAGTCATAAGTTTATGGGAATTGTTCTTATATTGGTAACATGGCACGGATTAGTTGCTGGACGAGATCTAATCCAGAATCCTATTCTTCGAATTTGGATTTTGATGTTTGCGTTAGTTGGAATAATTTCTTATTTTTATATGCTGTTTTTTTATCAATTAATTGGCCCAAAATTCAATGCGATTGTTGAAGAGGTCAAGAGTGTAGGAGATATTACTGAAATAAAACTTAAGACAATTGGAAAGATAATGAAATTCAATCCTGGACAATTTGTCTTTATCAAATTTCTAAATGTTGAAAAATCATTTGAAATATTTCCTTTTTCCATTTCAAGTTCGAATAGCGAAGAGCTGATAAGGATTTCAGCTAAAAGATCTGGAGATTTTACTTCTTATCATTTGCCAAAAGTTAGTGTCGAAGATAAAGTATATTTATACGGGCCATATGGTAAATTTGGAGAAAAATATCTTTTTGAAAATAAGAGTATGCTTTGGATTGCAGGCGGGATTGGAATAACTCCTTTTCTTAGTATGTTAAAACACGAAAATTTATCTAAAGGTAATAAGATTGATTTAATATGGTCATGTAAAGATGAAAACGATAGGATTTACGATGGAGAAATAAGAGGAATTATAAAAAATAAAAAAAATATCCAGTATATATCTTGGATTTCAAAGGATAAAGGAAGAGTTTCTGCTTCGGGCATACTCAAACTATTAGGCACTAAAGACAAAATAAAAGAAAAATTAATATTCATATGTGGCCCTAATGAAATGATGATGGAGTTTGCAGATCAATTTATTAAAATGGGCGTCAAACCAAAAAATATAATTTTTGAAGACTTTAATTTAATATAAAGAATATATCCTCTAACATAATAATTCTAAATATAGCTATGGGCGGCATTATTTATTCTAATGATACTTGGCACTGTTTACAATACGTAGCTGCGCACTCAGGATTATCAAATTTCCATCTTAATCCCCAATCTTTTATTCCTTGTATTATGTGGATAAAATCTTCCCCGCTTTCAGTTAGAGAATATTCACATTTAATTGGAACTTTGGAATTATCTATATTTTTTTTGATAAGGCCTTGCTCTTCTAATTCAGAAAGACGTAGGGACAGAATTTTTGGGGTGATTCCCTTTAACCCTCTTTTTAATTCATTAAATCTCTTATATTTAGTTTCTCCTCTGTGTAAATCTAACAATATCAAGAGGGACCATTTTTTTCCTACAATTTCGAGTGTTTTGTAAATGGTGCAGTCAATCATGGTATCAAATAAGAAACTAACCACTTTATATAGGTATCTATTATATACTTAGTATAGAAAATATACCGGTGTTTAAATGGTAAAGCGAGAAATAATTAATATCGACGAGAAGAAATGTAATGGATGTGGTGTTTGCGTTCCCAATTGTCCTGAGGGGGCACTTCAAATAATAGATGGCAAAGCGAGATTAGTCAGTGATCTATTTTGCGATGGACTCGGGGCTTGTATTGGAAACTGTCCAGAAGGCGCCATATTTGTAGAAGAAAGAGAGGCTGGAGAATATAACGAAAGAGAAGTAATGGGGAATATAGTGAAACAGGGTAAGAATACTATTAAAGCACACCTTAAACATTTAGAGGATCATGGGGCAGATAAATACCTAAAAGAAGCTAAAGAGTTTCTCAAAGAGAAAGGTATAGAAGATCCAACAAAAGAAAAAACTCCCCTTCCTAGAACGTCTTGTCCAGGTTCAAGAATAATGGAATTTTCAGAAGAAGACACCTTAGCAAATGAAGAAGGGAAACGGTCTTCTCAACTTAGACAATGGCCAATTCAACTTCACCTAATATCACCAAATGCCCCATATTTTATTGGTAAGGACGTCTTAATAGCTGCAGATTGCACAGCGTTTTCAATAGGTGACTTTCACAAAGATTTTCTCAAAGGAAAAAGCTTAGTAATAGCTTGCCCAAAACTAGACTCCAATAGAGAGATGTATGTAGAAAAAATAAAGAAGATGATAGACGAAGCAAAAATTAATACATTAACGGTCTTAGTAATGGAAGTTCCTTGTTGTTCAGGTCTTGTTCAAATTGCAAAAAAAGCTTTGGACAGCGCAACTAGAAAAGTTCCAATAAAATTAATAATTGTTAGTCTTAAAGGAGATATAATAAAAGAGGAGTGGTTATAATGGAAAAAGGATTTTGGAAAGATTTAAATAAAACGATGCAGTTTCCAACTGAGGGAATTTTTAGCACAGTATTGGCAATGTCAAAAACATACAACTATACTTTGATGTGTTTATCTTCTGGTACAAATATAGATACCCATACTTCAACTAAAGCTGGAATAGTTCAGGTACTAAGTGGGACAGGCACCTTTACTCTTATTGATGAAGAGATTGAAATGGTTCCAGGGGTATTTATTTTCATGCCTAAAAACGCACCGCATTCACTCAAAGCCAAAGATAATCTAGCAATACTATTGGGTTTAACTGATTAAAATTTAATTTTTCTTTTAATAAACAATAATTATAAATAATAAAAAAACTAAGGTAATTTGTGAGGGATAAAAATGGAAGGCGATAGAGTATCTTATCACGAATCTGTAAAAAAAATGTATGAGAAAATTAAAGATGA
>CAZFRW010000042.1:0-7907 GCA_964521515.1 uncultured Thermococci archaeon | reverse complement strand
ATTGGATGTTTCCTGACCCTGTGAAAGTGTTCTGCAGCCTCATGCGTTGCTGGAATAAGTTCAGCGACGAACACTGCTATAGCAAAGAAGAATATGTTGCTTACAAGGACTGGTTGCAGAAGAACGTTGGTGTGAGTAGGTATGAACTGCAGACGCGCCTTGGAGCTGTGCGCAAAAACAAGAGAACCACTGGATTCATCGGCACTGTAACCTACAAACTTGGCGACAAAGAAAACCCCTACAACAAAACAACCTTTATGCTCGCACACTACGCAGAATACGCCAACATAGGCGGAAACAGAACAGCAGCATACGGACAAACAAGACTTCTAGAAAAGACGTTGTACTATAACGCTTCGTTGTCTCAGTAGATTTGTCTTTTGGCTAATGCAAAGAACTTTTATGCGCAAAAGTCTATTAGTGAACAACAAAATGAGGCAGCGCCGATGGTAATTGAAAAAATGAGTTTGGCGAAAGGCGGCATCTACAGAGATCAAATGTTGAAAACCCATTCAGAAGTTACAGGTAACATTGCTAAATACGTGGCTGAGTTGAGAGAGTTTGATGGTAAGCATGCGCAACTTTTGTTTTTAGCTTCATATCATCACGATATGGGCAAGGGGATCTTGGAAAAATATATGGGCAATCATAAAATTCAATTTGAGAGATGCTTAAACGAATTAGAAAAAGCGCGTCCTGATGTTGATGTTGAGAATAGACAAATTGTGGCCCATTTGATACTTCGCCATCATTATACCTCAAAAGAAGATATATCAAAACTCGCCGAAATCTTTGTCCCAGTAGATGTCAACATAGATGTTTTATTAAGAATGCTAAGATTTTGCGATCATTTGGCATCTGTGGAAGGGGTTAATCTTGGTCGTTTAGATGATTTATCTAAACTCGGTTTACCTTTGGAAGTATTTGCATATACGATTTCGTTAGAAGGGTTAATAGCAGGCAAAATAATGGATTTCGTGGATGAAGTTTTGAGAGAAAAAGGTGGAAAAGGCGTTTTTTATCATAATGGGTCCATCTTTCTTTTTCGAAAAGGAGTGCAACTCAATATTGATTCAGTTAAAGAAGCGCTGAAAAATAAGTTACGTTCGTATTTTAAGCGTAAAATATTTAGCACAGAAGAAGTAATCGGCGTTGGTGACCTAGGTAAAGCTATTTTTGCGCCCATAGATTGTTTAGATTCAACTAATTTTGACCCTGCATGGCAACGTCTTACACAGAAATTTGATAATAGACGACGACCGAGAGGTACTGAATCTCAGGAGAATGCCATCGATAAAGCTTACAAATTGATACAATGTGCCGTCGGGGAAATTTTCCAGCACTTTGAAGGGACACAATATTCTTTAAAGTCTCCAAAAATAACGCTGAATTCACCCACACAAATTTTTGCCCCTGTAATAAAAGAGGTCGAAGAAAGATTGAGCTCTGCTAAAGTCCAATCAGACTTTACAAGTTGGTCTCTCGACGATCTTGCGGTCATTAGAGAAATATTGCAAAATTATATCGCAGAAAAAGAGAAAGCCACAGGTATTATTGCGAAAGACTATTCTGAAGAAGCGCTCGACATGAGTATCAAACTTCTTACTTTCTCGGGGGAAACCACCTTAAATGTTGAACAGTTTTGCGAAGATTGGCTTACAAGTTACGTTCAAGTAGCTAAAGGAAAGGACACCGGTAAAAAAGGCGAGAAGGAATTTTGTTATATATGTGGATATCCGACAGTATTTCAATTTAAGGAAGCAATTAGCAAGAAAGTGAGTATATCCAAGATTTTTTCAAATAGAAGACCAGCATTAGCGCCAGGGATTCAACCTGTGAAGATATGCCCGCTCTGCTTGGCTGAGATTAAATTGCTTGACATGAGCCTCCCTGCAGCAGAGAAGATGAGCTCTCTTCTTATCGTGTATTTGGAAAGACCTGCTACCGTTAGACCGCCTTACATTGAGATTAAAGAGGACTTTGCTGTTGCGATTTCAGATATTTCAGAGAGAAGAGATTTTCAGGGCTATCTCAAGACTATTCAAAATATGGGTATAACGGATAAAGCTGACGAACAATCATTTAATCCTGAATATGCTCTTGGAACGAATCACTTCTATGTAATGTTTCTGCCAAACTTAGAAAGGCAATCAGGGATTCAAGCCACCTTATTCCAGTTGAGTCCATTGGCATACCGACTTGTTAGAACTATAGGCTTGTCTGCACGAATGGATGTAGGTTCAAGTATGGATTATGCTCCTGTCCAAAGGTTGCTAGAAATTCCACCGATAGGTCGCCAATATACAAACGTTGACGAATTCTTAAAAGAGATAGCATATCCTTCCGAAATCTGGATGAATATTCCGATGGGCAATATTGTTCAATTCGTGAAAGAATTTCCTAAGAATTGGTGTCACTATTTTGCCAAAACATTGCAGAGCGAGCGAGGGAAAGTGTTAAGTTATGTTAGAGAGATATATCCCAAGGTCAAAGCGGTGTATGGAATGAGAGAAACAGAAATATTCGATTCCGCAATGAAAGTAAGCACTACATTACGCAAAAAAGGCTACAGCAAATACGCCTACACAAGACCAATTTCAATAATATCCAGCGCCATACTCGACGCTGAAAAGGCAAAATTTGATGAAAATGCAATCATTGAGTATGCTGTAAACAGAGTACTCGTGTTATCTTCAAGAGAAATCGGAAGAGAAATAGTTAAAGAGAAAGCGGAAAACCGAGACGCCACAAAAAAAGAAATTTATGTGGACACAGAAGACTTGGTCAAGAAAGTATATGATTATTATAAAAAGAACGGTTTCAAAGATTTTATAATGTTAACACGATATATAATGGATGCAGTTTATGTTGAGTCTCAGTTTGGAGGAGATGAAAGTGACTAAAACAATCTTTGTAGTTTCATACAAAGCTCTTCAACCTCTGATGTTAAGGACAGAAGGCATCTATGACACATCTACAAGGCTGGCTGGAGAAACAGAGGTTCCCTCGATTATAACGCGAAAGATGATTAGACCGTTAAGAGACACACTGCGAAGTGTTGCAAGAACGATGTCTGATGGCTGGATAAGCACCTGCAGTTTTCCCACCGAAGAGATGTGCTGTTATTGCATAGATTGCCTAATTTTCGGCGGAACAAATGCGAAGGCAGGTCAACCCAAAGAAGTAAATGGAAAAAAACTCAAGTTCAAATCAAGAATGATCCAATTACGGTCATTGGTTTATCCCAGTGACGCACTATTAGTATCTGAAGACCAAAAAGGGACCATTGAAAGTGAAACACATGTTGGTGTTAAGGAAGGTCGATGGGCTAACATAGGCCAAGCACTATATTCCCCTTTTCAGATACCTGCGGGCTCGAAATTCATTGGAACATTCATGCTGGACTTTGACAAAACAAAAGTAAATCAGGATAAACTAGTCAATGTCTTTGCAACCGTTTTTATTAGGACACGGCGATATGGAGGACGCACTGCTCAAGAAGGACTAGTCGAACCGCAGATATTGGCAGCAATAGATGCTCCATACGAGTGCACATCTTCATATGATCTCTATCCCGAAGTGAAGAAAGAGAAAGAAAACTGGTCAAAGGCAGTACAGACCTACCTTGAGCAGTCAATAATGAAAGAGGTCAATGGGACAAAAATCATAAAACCGCAGATTCTTCAAGAGACAGAATTACTTGATGCAATAGATGCACTAACAACCGAATTCCGTAAAGAACTTCAGCAAGAAGGAATTGAAGTCCAAGAAGCAAAGTAAGGTCTCCGTCTCATGCATGTATATCATTGCTTTCTAGAGTCTAAAGGATTCTTCACAAAGACAGATAGGCAACCAAGCGGTGGAGGAACCATAGCCTCTCCATATTTGCATGACCTCACGCTCAATTTTGCTTTCCATACTGCACTAAGAAATGTAAAACATTCTCTCCCGGAGAATCCCCAATATATCGAAGATCTGCAAGCTTTTTTCAAAGGTCTTCCCATTTATGTGTACCCAACGATAATAACTAAAGGTCTCATAGTTTCAGAAACACTGAATGCCTTAACAGAAAAAAGGGGAATGCCTACAATTGGCAATCAAGACAACGTTCCGAAAAAGAATCGTTGGACGGGCTACAAGAAATTCTCTGCAGAAACGACTATACTAAGTGAAGTATCGCTTCCAAGCAAATTCTATATCCGTTTGGGTAAGAAGAGAGCAGCGGTGTTAGGGGAACTAACTGAAGTAGGCAAGAAAAATATTGAAGGAGAATACGATGTTGGTGTTGTGTCACCGATAATGCATGCTGGTCTGAAATACACCGCAGGAACATTACTGCGTATGAATCCTTCACCGTTGTATGTTGGAAAAGTGAAGGGAAAACATATTGTTTATCAGATTAATGGGCGTCCAATATTTAGACCCTTGCAGTTCAAGTACTTTGAGGCTCTAAATGCTTAACTCGAAAGATCACACTTTTACTGTATCATTGAATAACTTTAGTCTCAACAGATATCACCATACTGCTTGGAAAGAATTCCCATTATTTCCTTTTCAGTTTAAGCTGTTAGAATGCCCATCCCCAACGCTTGTGGAAGTACCATGTGGGTTCGGTAAAACCTTCGCGGCATTGATACCATCCCTAATTGAAAGAAGACATAAAACTTTCTTTGTTTTCCCGTCCAATGCACTTGTGGAAACTCAATTTAATTCCGTAAAAACAAGACTTGCCGAATGGGGATTTGAAAAATGCACACCTCTTAAACTAACTGGTGATGAATTACTCAAGCATATGAGCGAACTTGGTTACAAGAACAAAGGAGAAGCATTATATGACCTTCTTACACGCGAAGTTGAGAACGTTATTTTTACCAATATTGACATCATGTTTAACATATTATCTCAGCGGTATAGTAAAAGACGAGAGATAATTTCTAATCTTAAATCCTCCAGAATCATCTTCGATGAATTTCATTTTTACAAGAATATTACCGCAGTTCTGCTCGGTGCAATGTATGAAAAACTTGTTAGGCTTTTTACAAAGGATATATATTTTCTTTCGGCAACTCCGTCTGCGAAAATTTTAGAATTGCTAAACGGTATTTATCCAGTCAAAACAATGCTAACTCTAAAAGAGAGATTGAACATTCCGCCCGAAGACATTAAGGAAGTTATGTTCCCTACTCAACTTAAAGTAACTCCCTCAAGCGAACAGGATACGCTGAACCGAGCACTGACTTTTATTTCGGAAAACTTTGATAAGAGTCCATTAGGCATGGTAATCCTTGATAGCATTAGAGATAGTATTGTTTTTGCAAGATTATTGAAAGAAAGGGGTTTTCAAAACGTGTTTCTTTATACTGGGCTCAGAAAGGAAAAACTTGACGGGGTTGAAAAAGGAGTTATAATAGGGACATCTGCCATAGAAGTTGGCATAGACAAAAAAGTCGATTACCTGTTTTTAGAGGCGGATAATACAACAAGCTTTTTGCAACGTTTTGGAAGGGTCGGGCGAAAAGGACCTGGTATTGCCTATGCTTCACTTAATTGGGATCTATACAACAGTTTAAAGAGTTTTGAATCAACGAGCCCCGTCGATAGATTACAAGTTCTAGATTCTTTATCAAGGAATGAAAACAGATTCAATTATTCAAAACTCTACCAAACCTCCGAATTCCGGCATGTAATTGACAACCTCGATAAAATCTATGACCCAGAAACTAGATTATCGGAAAATGAAAAAGAGATGATGCGAACACTTAATGCTCGGGATGGCATTTCAGTTTTTTTGCGAGATAGAAAGAACAACGATATTTACTTGTATGACCTTCTGAGAATAATTAGGGATTACCAGATTGTTGATTATCGCTTTCTTAGTAACCTCAACACCTCCGAAATAAGAGAATTTGATAGACAGAAAATAGAGTACTTCTCTGAGTTTACAAATCCCTTGATTCTTGAAATAGAAAACTTGGATTATCCTCAAGAACGGAAAGTATATCCAACATTTGATGGAACAATTTTTTATTCCTATGGTGGTAAGAGGGCGATGGATTTCTGTTTTAAGAACTTTAAGGAAAAAGGCTTGTTTAAACGTGTTGTAAATAGCAATGTTTTAAGAGAGGAAGGTTGTGTGCAAGTAAAAGATTACTCAAACCCCCGAAATATGTCGTGGGTTTGGGGATTTTCTAGTAAAACAGTATAAAGCCTGATTATTGTTGGCATGTTTGTTTGTGTCCGCATCCGCCTTGGCATTTATATTTAGCTACTCTTATTGGTGGCAGTTCTTCGGTTTGGATTATTCTTTTTATGTGTCCCAGTACGCGTTTGACGTGGGTTTTCATGGTCGGCGTTATCTCGAAATGCAGGATTAGCCCTTCTGGGAGGTAGTTTACGATACCCTGCTTTACGATTGTACCAAAGGTTTCTTCTATGAGTAGGGCGTAGGCGACGAGTTGGTATTTATGGTCCATGCAGACCCTGCCGCCGTCACTGTTCATGTTCTTGTATTCGACCGGAATAAACTCCCCTCTAACTGTTCTGATTATCAGGTCAACGTTGCCTTGCAGTCCTAGCATGTCAGAGCTTAATGGAGTAAAAAGTAGTTTTTGGGCTCCAACAAACTCAGGCGAATAATAAATTGCGTCTTTGCGTCTAAGCTCCTTAGCCACTTGTTCTTCGTGTGATTCTTTGCCCTCTTCCTGCTGAGAACCAAAAACAGGTGTAGCATGCAAAACCCGATCAAAATAAACCAGCCTTGGGCAGTAAATGTAATGCTTGATGTCAGTGACAGAGATGAAGGGCTCGGCTACGTCTGAGACTCTAAGCCTTTGCTGGTTTTTTAGCCACTTGTTCTCTTTCACCACTTTTTGCTTCATAAGTTCATTTCTTCGACTTTTTTTAGCAATTCTTCTAATTGTGGTTTCAAGGCAGGCAAACGATTTATCGATGTCTTCCAGAGAATATCTACATCCACACCGAAGTATTCATGGGCTAACTTGTCCCGCATTCCCGCCATATCTTTCCATCTGATTAAAGGATTCTGCTGTTTTATCTCAGCAGGTATATGCTTTGCTGCTTCCCCGATAATTTCAAAATTTCTCACAACTGCATCAACGACCAGCGTATTTTTAGAAAACTCATCAAAGCTGCGACCCTCTACATATATCTCAATTCTTTCGATTGCCTCAAGAATATCTCTTAAGTAAAGCGTAAGGGTCCTGTTCACGCATAAATCGTCTCTTTTAGTATTTGATCTTTAATCAATGGTTTGAGAGCCTTCTTTGTTGCCAAATCTACTCTGATGCCAAGCTGTTCTGTTAAGAAATCTTCCAGCTCAATAAAATCAAATAAGTCAACTGAGTTGCCCTCGACAAATTCAACTAAAATATCAATATCGCTGTTTGGGTTTTGCTCGCCTCTAGCATAGGACCCAAAGAAACCTATAGTTTTCACTTGGTAACGCTCTTTGAGGGCTGGTTTAAGGCTTTCCAGTTTGCTTTTTACATCGGAGTTTTTCATCTTTATCCTTATATTGCTTATATTTGTGGTTCTCGCCTTAAGTCTTTTGGGCAAATAACTTCCAAGTAATTGAGGTTAAAAATATGCGATTTTGTCTTTGTCTTCTTTATACTCGTACTTCTTGGGTTTACCTACCATCTTTTTACCCTTCAAGCAACTATCACACATAGGAAAGAGCTGTACGTTTTCCACTAAATCCTTAATTAAATTTTTAAGGTCCACAACAAGGCTGTTGAGTTTATCACGTTGAAGGTCGCCCATGAAGCCGCTGTACTGAATCCGCTGCAACCCATAATCCTTAAGCGTCTCAGCCACCTGATTACGCAAATTGTCATCAGAAACATCATAAATAACAACATAACGCAAACCATCTACCACCCCAAACA
>CAZFRW010000041.1:1298-7994 GCA_964521515.1 uncultured Thermococci archaeon | reverse complement strand
TTCCAAGCGATTTTATAAAAGTTGGAAAAGCCTCTTATTATTCAAAAGTTCAATTATCATCATTTTCATCAGCTAACATGAATCTCGAAACTATACTTTCAGACATTGTGATTGAAGGGCTCCTTGAAGAAAAGGGCGTCTCTAAAGAAATAATAACAAAAATAAAGAATCCGATTGAGATGGAAAGGATAACAGTAACTAAGAAAGGTGAAGAAGTTGAAACACCTTTTTCTTTTGTCGGGAATTATCTTCTTCCACTATTTCTGTTCATGTCAATTATGAATGCAGGAGGATACCTCCTAAACGGGATAATTGAAGAAAAAGAAAACAAGGTAGTTGAGGTATTACTTTCGACAATATCTTCTAATGAACTTCTTTCAGGAAAGATTTTGGGCTTAGGGGGTTTAGGGATATTACAGGTTAGTATTTGGATGAGTGGGATAGTAATCATAACATCATTCTTAAAAATTCCCTTAGTATCTCTGGAAAAAGGTATCATAATGATGATATTCTTCGTTTTGGGGTACCTATTCTATTCATCAATATTTGCAATAATCGGTTCTATCTCAACTAGCACGAGAGATTCCCAGCAGATATCTGCATTGGTATCGTTTTTAGTCTTTATTCCTATATTATTGTTTTTTGGAATAGTACAGAATCCAAATATGGCATTCATAAGGCTACTTGGTATGGTACCTCCTTTTATTCCAACAATAATGATGATGAGGATTCTACTTTCTGAAGTTCCAGCGGTTGACATAATCATCTCAGTAATAATACTTTCTATTTCTCTGATAGTTTCGGTAAAAATTGCATCGAAAATATTCAAAATAGGTATATTGAGATATGGAACTAAGCCCAATCTCAAAGAAGTATTAATGTGGGTAAGGGGATAGACTCTCATGAAAAGGATAGGGATATTAGTATGCCAGATATTTGAGGATGAATTACTAGAGATACTTGGAAGTTTCCCCGAAATAGACAAGATATTGATTTATGATAATGAAGCCTCTAAAGAGTTTCAGAATATAGCTATCAAAAATCTTCCTCCTGAAAAATTCAGAATAGTAAGAGAGTTATGTTCTGTGAAATTTCTGAAGAGAGAAAATGATGTTGAAGCTCTATTATACTTACTTCCTCTTGCATTGCATGTAGATCCTCCCATGATAAAAAAAGAAGTGGCTTCGGCGGCAAAAGAGTTAGAAAAACATGTTGATTATCTCGTAGTGTTTTTTGGGCTCTGTGGGAATTCTCTTGGGGATGTTGAAGCTTTAATGAAAGAAAGCAATGTAGAAGTTCCAATAGTTATATTGAAAGATAGTCAAGGTGAAATTGTCGATGATTGTGTTTGTGCATTAATAGGATCAAGAAACAGGTATAGAGAAACAATAAATGAGGAGCCCGGCACATGGTTTATGACATATGGTTGGGCAAAATATTGGAAAGAATTGTCATGTGAAACTGTGGGTTCTTTTGACATCGATAAAATGAAGCTTGTGTTTGATAGGACAGGTTACAAAAGAACGCTTGCCGTAGATCTAGATTTTGGGGACAAAAATATATATTATGAGAGATGTAAAGAATTTTCAGAGATTTTCAATCTCCCAGTTTGCCATAAAAAAGGGGATATAAATTTGTTAAAGGAAGCTCTTAGAAAGGCCTTAGAAGGAGTATTAGATGATTGATCTTACCAATATTTTGTTGATATTTTTATTTGCAAAAGTACTTGGAGATATAGTAGAGAGAAAAAATATTTCTAGTATTGTAGGTCATGTTATCTGTGGTATAGCTTTTGGGCCATTCTTGTTGGGAATAATCTACCCTGGTAAAGAGATAGAGGTACTTGCAGATATTGGACTTTTAGTGATAATGCTTTATGCTGGACTTACAAGTGAGTATAAGCAACTAGCAAAGGCCAAATATACGGCGATTATTATTGGGGTGTTTGGTGTCATAACATCCTTTGTTTTATGTTTTTCTATAGTTTGGTTTTTAGGATTTGGATTGATTCCTTCTTTATTTGTTGGAATAATTTTAACAAACACTGCTGTTGAGATTATAGGGGGAATGGTGGCAAATGAAAGTAATCAGAACGTGTCCCATATCCTTTTAGGGGCCTCGTTTTTTGATGACATAATTGCCATTTACCTAGTTGGATTATTATCAACTATTACATTGAATCAATCAACTTTTAATCTATTAGATATAGGAAATGTGACATTAAAAATAGTCATCTTCTTTGTAATTACTATTTTAATAAGTGAACTTTTAATGTCTTCAAAAGGACGAAGAATTGTTAAATATTTAGTTGAAGGCGATCAACATCAATCCATCATGATTGTATTTATTTTTACGTTAATTTTCGCTCTTTTTGCTTCTTTTATAGGGCTCCACGAAGTTATTGGCTCGTTTCTTGCTGGTCTTGTACTTAGTAGGATAAAGGAAAAAGAAGATCCAATGTTATCTTTTAGAATCAGATTTAATGAAGTAACTAGTGAAATGAATACTTTAATGAGATTTTTCTTTATGCCATTATTTTTTGTGTACATAGGGCTTCTATTTAATCGTGAAAACACCCAGATAAATATTCCGCTAATCATATTATTATTTTTAGGAGCAATGGGGGGGAAAATAATAGGATGTGGCTTAGCCAGTAAAATTTGTAGATTAGATAACAGAAATTCGCTTCTTATTGGGGTAGGTATGTGTGGTAGAGGATCTCTAGAGCTTGCAATTGTAAGATATGGATTTTCTAACGGAGTCATATCAAGTGATTTATACTCATCAATAGTAATAGTTACGCTGCTATCTATAGTGATTACTCCAATCTTATTTGGTAGATTAATAAAGAAATCAGATGTGGATTTCTATGATGTCTCCGTCCCTTAATACATGGTCTGGCCCTACCTTTTGCCCATCAAATTTAGCTGAGTTTCCCCATACCCTAGCAAACTTGAAATTTTTGTAGAGATTCTTATGAACTTTTTTGGCCGCATCGAGAGCAGTGGAGTCTATTTTCATAGGCATGGCTTCGTTATCAATTTCTCTACCAGGGGAACGTGTGTAGACTCTAATAATTCCTAGAATAGAAAATATTTCACTAGGTAGGATATCAAGATTTACATTATTTATCGCAGAAACTGGAATAATCTTGAAATTTTTTACATGATTTAGAAGTCTTACTAGACCTTCTTTACTTCCGGGTAAATCTCCCTTGGTGCCAATTATAATTGCTTTTTTATATTCTAATGAACTATCCAAAACTTCAAAAATATCAGTTAACGTTACAGGCTCTTTTATAGTTATTATGGCGTTGTGGACTCTTTCTTCTTGGAGGATCTTTTTAACATCTTGTGAATTGCATTCGACTAAAAAGTTCTCACCGATTATTTCTATACCGCCTGTTGGGATTTTTTGAATTTCTATGTTGGGAACTTTTTTATTAATCCTTAATCCTTTTACCTCAAGTTCTTTTAGTATTAGTTCAAGATCTTTTACGGGATCAATAGACAAATCAACAAGAATCGCAATTGCATCAACAGCCCTTATTGCACTAATTAATGGGCCACCCATACCCTTACCAAGAGAAACTCCTTCAATTAATCCAGGCATGTCTACAAGCTGTATCTGTATCCCTTTGTATTGAAGCATTGCAGGTGTTGGTTTAACTGTAGTGAAAGCATAATGCCCGATACCAACATCTTTTCCCGTAAGTTTGTTCAAAATTGTAGATTTTCCAGAGTTGGGAAGCCCTGCCAAAGCAACCTGAGCTGCACCCTCTTTTCTAACAAAAAAACTAGCTCCCCCTGTTCCACCTTTCTTTAGTTCCTTTTCCTTTTCGACTTCCTTTTTTAGTTTTGATAGATTTCTTTTTATCTGGAGCTGCATCTTTTCAGTACCCTTGTGTTTGGGTATAGTACTAAGCATAAGCTCTAGAGCAACTAATTTCTCTTTGGGAGATTTAGCAGACTTGTAGGCATCTTCTGCTTTAAGGTATTCAGGGGTAACATTTGAGGGCATGATATCAAACCAAAATCTTCATATTAATATAAAAAACTTAGTTATACTCCTTTAAAAAAATTGAGATTATAAGTTATAAAGTAATGCAAAAAGAGAGAAGAAGTAAAATGTAAAATATTTTAAATGTTATTTGAGTTTTTTAATTCCAATTAGGAATTTGTCTCCATCTATTTCCCATTCTTTATCAATAAAATTATTCTCTTTAGAAAATAACAATATCTTACTCCTAGTTTCTTTCTTAATGTAATCTTCATGATTTTTTAAGTCTGATTCAAAGTTAGATTCAACGTAAGCATGGATATATTCTTCTACATTTAGATTTGCCTGCTTTCTCATTTCCTGTATCCTTCGTATCACTTCCCTTGCTATAGCCTCAGACTTCAGATCATCTGTGATTACTGTGTAAAGGTAGACCCGTCCATTCTCAAATTCGCTTAATTCATACCCTTTTGGTAAAAGATAGTTAAAGTTAACATCTTCAGGAGATATCTGAAATCCATCAAGATTGAATAAACCATCTTTTTCAAATCCAGATTTTATAAGACAAGGGTTGTGGCTCTTTAATAACTCAACAACTTTTTTTGCATCCCCCTTAAATTTAGGGCCAATTGATTTGTGATTTGGAAGAATCTCAAGCTCTTGAATTACTTCACCAATTACTATTTCTTTAACATTAATCTGTTTCTTCATGATTTCAGATAAAGCAAGGACAGCTCTTTTTACATTCTCGTCTTGAGTTTCAACTATGACCTTTGAGATTGGCCACCTTAATTTAATGTTTGCTTTTTGCCTAGCATGAAGAGTACCCTCAATTATATTTCTAAGTATAGACATGTTTAACTCTAATTCAGAATCAATCAATGAAGGGTCGTGTTTATCCCAATCGGAGAGGTGTATTGAGGGTTGGTCAACAAAGTTTTTGTATATAGCTTCTGAAATAAAAGGAGATATGGGAGCTAATAGTTTTGATAATCTCTTGAATACATAAAATGAAGTAACATAAGCACTTATCTTTTCGGCGTCATCTCCCTCAAGCCACATCCTTTCTCTTACAAGACGGATATACCATCTTGAAAGATCTTCTAAAATGAATTCCTTTATTTTTCTAGGTATAAAATGTAATTCAAGGGTATCAAAGTTTTCTTCGACTTCCTTTGTAAGAGTATTAATTCTAGAGAGTATCCACCTGTCCTCGTCCCTTAAGTATTTCTTTACGTCTTTTAGGGGTGTATTGACATCAAACTTGTCAAGAGACATGTAAAGCGTGACAAACTTATAAGCATTCCACAATATATTAAAGGTTCTGTAAATACTTTCAACATTCTCCCAGTTGAACTTTAGTTTGTCCCAAGGGGCAATCTCCCATAATAAATAGAATCTAGTTACATCTGCGCCATATTTTGCTATGACATCTTTTGGATCAACTACGTTTCCAAGTGACTTAGACATCTTCTGCCCAAATTGATCCAAGACAAAATCATTCATTAGAACCTGATTGTATGGGGCTCTGTCAAAAACAATGAAGCTTTCAAGCATCAATGTGTAAAACCAACCCCTTGTCTGATCAAGACCTTCTGTGATGAAATCCATTGGATAAAGTTCATTGAATTTCTCAGGGTTTTGGGGATACCCTAGAGAACTCCAAGTTGAAGCGCCTGAATCAAACCATACATCGGCTATATCTGGGACACGATCCATTAACCCAGAACATTTAGGACATTTTAGAGTAACTTCGTCGATATAGGGTTTATGAAGATCTTCTGGAACGTTCCCCCCTAATGATTTTATTTCTTCAATAGAAGAAACAACAGTAAAGTTACCACATTGGCATTTCCATATGGGTAAAGGTATACCCCAGAATCTCTGTCTGGAGATACACCAGTCCCTTGCACCTTCAATCCAGTTATGGAATCTCTTCTCGCCGGCCCAGTCGGGCACCCATTTTACTTTTTTATTTTCTTTTAATATCTGATCTTTGATAGCCTCTACCTTAATAAACCACTGGTCAGAAGCTCTGTATAACAGCGGAGATTTACATCTCCAGCAGTGAGCATATCTGTGAAATACAGAATCCCTAAATACAAGAAATCCTTTATCTTCAATATCGTCAATAATAAGATCATTGGCATCTTTGATGTAAATTCCCTTATACTTTCCAGCTTCTTCTGTGAAGTTTCCTGTTTCGTTTACAGGAGAAAATATTGGAAGCTTAAACTCTACCCCGGCACTGTAATCTTCGGGCCCATGCCCTGGGGCTGTGTGGACACACCCAGTACCATCCTCTAAAGTTACATAATTTGTAAGAATAATAGTATGAGCATTTGGCTCTTTGAACTGTTTGTGTATTGGTACATCATCATCAAGGATATGCCTATATTTAAGGCCTAATAATGCCTTTCCTTTCAAAGTTTCTATTACCTCGTAATCTTCAACTTCGAATAGGGTCATTAGTTTGTCTAAAAGTTCCTTTGCAACTATCCATATCTCATTTCCTACTTTCACTCTAACATAATCATACTTTGAATTTACGGCTATACCAACGTTTGCTGGAATAGTCCATGGGGTTGTAGTCCAGATAATAATGTATTCATTTTTTCTATCAACTAAAGGGAATTTAACATAAATTGAGTCATCTTCTACATCCTTATATTCATCAGTAGACTCATAACCAGAGAG
>CAZFRW010000041.1:0-1198 GCA_964521515.1 uncultured Thermococci archaeon | reverse complement strand
TTTTACCTCAATAGGAAGTCCATGCATATCAAATCCTGGCTGATGCCAAACATTATAGCCATTCATTGATTTGTACTTTAAGACTGGATCTCTCAAAGCCCTTGTCCTCGCATGGCCTATGTGGGGCATCCCGTTCATGTAGGGTGGCCCATCAAGGAAAAAATATTTAGGGCCTTTCGATCTTAACTGCTTTAATTTAGCATAGATATCTATGTCTTTCCAGTCCTCTAGTATTTTTGTTTCTAAAGAAACAGGATTATAGTCTTCGGGCACCTCAGAAACCATGAAGTCAATAACTATAAATGTTTTAAAGGCTTTTGGTAAATCTAATCTTTTCTTTCTAAAACAAACTTTGGAACGGCTTGTTTTAATGGGTCAAAAGTTTCTATATCCTTTATTTTGACACATTTCATGGAAACTTTAGAATGGAGTGTAGATGGGAGCCTTAGTATTCTTTTTACATCAACAGTAACCTTTCCATCTACTAAAGATGCATTTATTCGCTCTATATGGGCCAAAAAATCATTTTTAGTCTTATCGCCTATGCCTTTAATATCTAAATAATTAGCATGGCAAGTATTCAGCTTTGATATAATGGTTTCTTTTTCAGAAAGAAGCGTGTCAACAATATTTTTACTAAAAGGAAGATCTTTTTCGTTCATTTTGAAAAAGGTCAGAGCGAACATTTTTCTGTAAACGGCAGGATACCCATGAGATAGAAAAAGGTCTTTGGGCCTCTTAGAACCCGTAACATATTCAAGTATCTCTGATCTTCTTTCAAGTGGGAGCACCTCTTTATCTACCACCCTTAAGTGGTACCCTCTACCAGAATATACTAGAAATAATCGTTTAATTCCTAAATCTCCAATCATCGTGTCCCTTAATTTTAGAACAATTTCTTTAGCCTCAGATAAACATTTTTCACAAACGTTTCCTTCTTTGCATTCACAAGTTTTGACCGCAAGATCTTTCGCATCTATATCAAAAACTAGTTCGGCCCCCTTCCAATCTTCTCTATTTTTAGGTTTTGAATAATATGAAACACTTGTACAGACTGCATAAGGAAAATTTTTAATTAAAAAATCTGAAAATAAGCCAACATTTTCAAAGCCTTTGTATCTGTCATTATATCCGTTGCCATCGTGGTCAAAAGCAAATTCTCTTTCAGTTATTCGCTCAACTATAAATTCAGGGACAT
>CAZFRW010000040.1:6168-8180 GCA_964521515.1 uncultured Thermococci archaeon | reverse complement strand
ATATCACCGTGCATAACTAGTAATTGACCTACGGACGTAGATTTTCCGTGATCGACATGGCCGATAAAGGCTACATTTAAATGTGGTTTTTGAGTTGCCATAATTATTTCCTCCTTTTTTTATTATATTTTTATTATATCTGGTATAATCCTCTAAATTAAATCCATTTTTAAGCTTTTTCCATTTTACATATTTAGGTAATCTTCAGGTTTTGGAGGCTGTGGTTTGAGTCCTTTCCTCTTTCTGATTGCCTCAACGGTCTGCATCTGAAGTTCTGTTGGAAGCTTTTGGTAACCTGCATATTCAGTTGACCATAATGCCCTACCTTCAGTTGCACCTCTTATGTCACCAGCAAATCCGAACATTTCAGAAACTGGTGAAATAGATACGACTGTTGTGGTATCTCCTTCCTGAGAAATATCTAATATCTGTCCTCTTCTAGACTGTACTTCTCTTGTTACGGCTCCCATGTAATCTTGGGGCGATGTGATAGTGACTTTCTGGATAGGCTCATATATCACAGGTCTTGCGTATAGCATTGCTGCAAATAATCCTTCTCTTACAGCAGGTATAACTTGTGCCGGACCTCTGTGAATTGAATCCTCGTGAAGCTTACAGTCTACAAGCTTTATTTTAAGTTTCATTACAGGCTCTCTAGAGTATGGACCTCCATCAATTGCCTCATGAATGGATTGTATGACAAGTTCTATTACTTCGTTAATATATACTATTCCTTTTGTCATGTTGAAGAATACATTCCCATTGTAAATATCTGTAATACCCTTTATCTCGTCACTACCCATTCCAAGTTCTCTAAGTTGTGGAGCTAAATCCTTACCTTTAATTCTGCCTTCTGGAATTACTCCTTCTTTTATTGCAGCATAAACATTATCTTCTAAAGGCTCTACCTGCATATAGAACTTGTTATGTTTGTTTGGAGATTTACCCTCTACGGCCTCTGATTTGCCATCAATTGATTCTCTGTAAATAACAATTGGTTGGGACAGCTTTATATCAATCCCTCTGTCATGGGTAATCCTGTAACCTACTACCTCTAGATGAAGTTCTCCCATACCCGATAATAGATATTCTCCACTGTCTTCATTGATTTTAGCAACTAGGGTTGGATCTTCTTTTGAAACTTGTCTCAAAACTTCAACTAACTTTGCTAGATCTTTTGTATTCTTTGGCTCTACAGCGACTGTAACTACTGGTTCTGAATAGTGTTTTATTGCTTCAAAGGGCGTTATTGGCTCATCACCAGTACATATTGTTTCACCGGCTATTGCTTCTTTTAATCCTGTGACCGCAACGATATTACCGCATGGAATTACTTCCAAGTTTTCCCTGTCTGCACCCATGAATACTCCAACTTGCTGGACCCTTCTCTTAGTCTTTGTAGCTACTATCCATACCTCTTGACCAGTTTTTAGAGTTCCTGAAAATAATCTACCTACACAGATTTCTCCTGCGTGAGGGTCTTGCACTATCTTTGTAACTACCATTCCAAGATGCCCTTTGGGATTGCACTCCAACATATCCTTACCAACAGCACTTTCAAGGTCCCCTTTCCATATCTGAGGGATTCTATATTTCTGTGCAGTCAATGGATTTGGAAGATGTGTAACCATCATATCAAGAAGGATTTCATGTAAAGGAGATTTTTTAGAAAGCTCCTTTTGTGTGTCATTCATACAGTGCTCAATAATTTCTTTGAATGTTATGCCGGTCTTTTTCATGTAAGGAACATTTATTGCCCAGTTGTAGTAAGCCGAACCAAATGATACGCTGCCCTCGGTAACACTTACCTGCCAGCTCTCCTTAAACTCTGGGGGTGCTGCATTTTTAATTAATTTGTTTACCTCGTTTATAATTTTAACAAATCTATTCTGCAACTCTTCAGGTGAAAGCTGAAGTTCCCTTATTAATCTGTCAACTTTATTGATGAAAAGTGTTGGTTTTACTTTTTCCTTTAAGGCTTGCCTTACGACAGTCTCAGTCTGAGGCATCTT